>NZ_JBNJQR010000008.1:0-255072 GCF_050113715.1 Brevibacillus ginsengisoli | reverse complement strand
ATTGTGGCTCCGACACTCGTGGGTTCGATTCCCATCGATCGCCCCATTATGGGAGTATAGCCAAGTGGTAAGGCACGGGTCTGCAAAACCCTTATCCCCCGGTTCAAATCCGGGTACTCCCTCCATAACTTGTCCCAGTAGCTCAGTTGGATAGAGCAACGGCCTTCTAAGCCGTGTGTCGGGAGTTCGAATCTCTCCTGGGACGCCACTTTTTATATGGTTCAACAGTCCTGAAAAGCTTTTACGTAGAGAAAGCTTTTTATTTTTATTGGCAACCTTTCGTAGACGGCTCTATAATGATAGTAAGTAGAAGAAAATCCTTGACAAAAGTCTGAATTTATGGTGATATAAACTAGTGGAGTGATGAAGCATTGATAAATAAGGCTTCGTCTTGGTCTAAATTTGCAATAATGAAGCCTTTTTGAGTGAAGGCTTTTTTTTCTGCGTATAGGATAGTAGAAACAGGGGAATCGTGAAAGAGATAGCAGATATCAAATCAATAAGATTGAGTATCCTTACGTTTTAGGCGCAAATCAGACATTAAGTGAAGAAATAGAGAAGATAATTACAATTTCACCACTTTTGGCTGATTGCAGGGGCTCAAGAAATCGTGTAAACTCCGAATTAGTGTAGAGAGAAAAAGTTGTAAAACAATACCTAACCATCCAAAAAATGGTTAGGTCGAGGAGAAGAAACAATGAGTGTATTAAAAGGTTTGATTGAGGGGTTATTCATCGGGTTAAGTACAACGGTTGGTGTCATTAGTACCTACCAAACGTTGGTGTCATGTGGAGGTTTGTTCCGTAAAAAAGAAACAGTAACAAGCGAACCACAAAAAACGTTTGCCGTCCTAGTAGCGGCACACAATGAAAGTGCAGTAGTTGCTCCACTGATCGAGAATTTAAAGAAGCTGGAGTATCCTCGCGAGATGTACGATATTTTCGTAATCTGTGACAACTGTACAGATAATACAGCTGAAATTGTACGAGAGCATGGTGCATACGCTTGTGAGCGTTTTGATACCAGCAAACGAGGTAAAGGCTTTGGGATCGAGTGGATGTTGGAAAACCTCTGGTCGATGGATAAACAATACGATGCAGTGGTCATGTTTGATGCAGACAACTTGGTAGACAAAAACTTCTTAACTGTAATGAATGACCGTCTATGCAAAGGTGCTAGAGTAATTCAAGGATATCTTGATTCAAAAAATCCTTTCGATTCATGGATTACACTTTCTTACGCGGTTACCTACTGGTTTACGAACCGGATGTGGCAACTTGCTCGACACAACTTGGGACTTCCTAATACATTAGGGGGAACCGGCCTGTGTATCGAGAGTGATCTCTTGAAAGAGATGGGCTGGGGCGCAACCAGCTTAACAGAGGATTTGGAGTTTGCAACACGATGCATTGAACGAGGGATTTATCCTACTTGGGCCCATGATACCAAAGTATGGGATGAGAAGCCGCTAGATTTGAAATCTTCCATGCGTCAGCGCTTGCGCTGGATGCAGGGGCACTACGATGTGGCTGGTCGTTACATTGGTTCGGTCTTCTTCAATGGATTGAAGCAAATGCGTCTCGGTATGCTGGACGCCGCTTTCTATTTGTTCCAACCGATGTACGTCCTGATGGTCACGTTGATGTCCTTCTTGTTTATCGGTCGCTTGTTTGATGTAGAAACAATGACTTTGGCTCAATATTTGCCGTCATGGCTGATTTATGGAACGACTGCTTTGTTCTATCTCTTGCCGGTTCTGGCGCTTTATTTAGAAAAGGTGCCGTTACGTGCCTATCTGGGGCTGTTGTTATTGCCATTCTTCTTCTTAACGTGGGTGCCGATTTTCTTCTACGCGTTCTTTACGAAGAACAACCAAGAGTGGAGCCATACTTCCCACACACGTGCCATTCGTTTTGAAGAGATGCAATAGGGTCAATTGAATTAGAAAAAGGGACTACTCTATCATGTAGTTCCTTTTTTCATGTTTTAAGGAGATGCTGTTAACGCCAATAACAGCTTGGGGGAAGATCCGAATTTCGAATTCCTTTTGAATTTGGTATACTACCAAGATAAACATGATGCTTATGCTTGGAAAGGAGAAGGTCATGACGAAACCTACAACGCGTACAGAAATTGCCACAGAGCCACTTCTGTGGGGAGACAAGCGTTATCATACATGGAATTTTCATTTGCGCAGTTTGTTTCACGAAAAGATTTTTAAAGTTCCACTAGATGGAGGATTTACTTGTCCTAATCGAGATGGCAATGTGGCCATTGGGGGATGTACGTTTTGCAGTGCCAGGGGATCTGGCGACTTCGCCGGAGATAGACGCATGGAGCTCGAAAAGCAATTTCATGATGTAAAAGACCGTATGCATGAAAAATGGCCATCTGCGAAATATATTGGTTTTTTTCAGGCGTTTAGCAATACGTACGCGCCTGTTGAAGAGCTACGTGAGATGTTTGAGCTGATCTTGAAGCAGGATGACGTTGTTGGTTTATCCATCGCGACACGTCCAGATTGCTTGCCAGACGACGTCGTTGAATATTTGGCGGAATTGAATGAGCGGACCTACTTGTGGGTGGAATTAGGGCTGCAAACCGTTCATGAACGCACCTCATTGCTCATCAACCGCGGACATGATTATCAAACCTATCTTGACGGTCTACAGAAGCTACGGAAACACAATATTCGAGTATGCTCCCACATTATTTACGGTTTACCGCTGGAGACCCATGAAGACATGATGGAGACAGCGAGAGCGGTTGCCAAACTAGATGTACAGGGGATCAAGATTCATTTGCTGCATCTGTTGCGCAAAACACCGATGATGAAGCAGTACGAGGAAGGGCTATTGGAATTCTTGACGCAAGAGGAATACACCAAGCTTGTCGTCGATACGTTGGAGCTTCTGCCTCCTGAGATGATCGTTCACCGCGTTACAGGAGATGGACCGCCGGACATTCTGGTGGGACCGATGTGGAGTCGCAAGAAATGGGAAGTGTTAAACGGTATCGACGCTGAGCTCATCAGACGAAATACATGGCAAGGAAAGCTGTGGACGCCTTAGATGCTGGATACAAACAAGGAACCTGTTCGGTTAACAGGTTCCTTTTATTTTTTTCGAATCGTTCTTCTGGCGCGGCCTGGATAGTTGGTAATAATTCCGTCAATTCCTTTCTGTTGAAGAGATTTCATTCGGTGAGAGCCGTTGACGGTCCATGCATAAACCTGAAGATTACGCGCATGTGCTTCTTTGATCAGTTTGGGTGTAATTTCGGATAGTGGCGCATGAATCTGATCCGTTCTGTATTCCCTTGCCACCTGCCAGGGATCCTTCATCGCACCAACATACAGTAATCCCGTTTTCATCTTGGGCATTAAGCGTTTGATTTGTAACAAGCTATTAAAATTAAAGGAAGAGAAGATGACTCGTTCCTGCAATTGATACAAGTCGAGAATCTCCAATACTTTTTCTTCGAGTAAAGGTTGAGTGGTTAAAAAATTCTTCATCTCAATAATCATGCGTAATTGGGTGGGATGAATGAATGCGCAAACTTCTTCAAAGCTGGGAACGCGGGCAAGACGATAACGGGGATGCAACCATTCACCTGCGCTTAATTGTTTTAATTCAACTAAAGTATGTGAACGAACGAGCCCACGTCCATTCGTCGTTCGCCCAAGGACGGCATCATGAATGACGACAACCTGGTTATCCGCAGAAAGTTGAACATCAAGTTCAATACCGTCCGCTCCAAGCCGATAAGCTGCACGGAATGCTTCTAATGTATTTTCCGGATAGAGTCCAGAGGCCCCCCGATGCGCATATATTTCTGGGTACACGTAGAACTCCTCCCTCCTAAAAAACATTCTATGCAGAAGAGGTTGCTTGCTGAACGGACGGCATGAAGGCTTTTTTCATCAGGTTGTCTAACAGCTGCTACTGGATGTACCGATGATCACCAAGAGAATAAACAAAAGCAATATCATTATAAAATCATTGTTAAATTGGCAATTTTCCATAATCCCCCTCCTAACTACTTACATCGTATGTCTGTGAGTAGGGAGATGCCCATAAATTTATCAGATTTATACAATGTGGCGGATGACTCTCATGTGGGGAACGTTTTACAGTAACTAGTAAGGATGAAGAGAGTTTTGAAAGCGGGGGGAACGGAATGGCATTAACCAATCATGCAGAAAGCCGCAATGTCATTGTGGATGAGATGAATAAACGCGTGAAAGTATTATCATATCATTCGTCAGAGATCGAACAGATCAATCGGGACATTGAACAGCTGGCAGACGACATTGAGGCAACGAAATTGATCATCTACGCCAAAAAGTCTGATGTGTCCGCTTGGAATTCCCTTGGCTACGTGGCGGAAGGAATCATCGACGGCTTTGATCATGGACGGAATGCTCACATGATGTCTCGATTTTTAACACAGGAGCGAGGGGGTTCCAAAGCCCATCAGTTGGCGGAGGATATCTTGCAAATTTGTTTAACCAAGCAAAACGAGCCAGCAGAGAAGCTTGTTTTGCCGCCAGTATATACCTCTCGGGAAGCGACTGTAGATGATGCTAAGGCCCTGGCGGCTTTGTATCAGCTTGTCTTTGCAACCTATCCCACTCCTATGGATGATCCCGAATACGTGCGGCAGACCATGCTGGAGAGCACGCACTACCATGTAATTGAATCGAATGGTCAAATCGTATGTGCGGCTTCAGCGGAGGTAACACCGGAATATCAGTCTGCTGAGATAACGGACTGTGCTACGCACCCGGACCATTTGGGCAACAGCCTGCTGAAGTATCTGTTCCCCTCATTGGAGTACAAGCTGATGGAGATGGGTGTTTTCTATCTGTATACGTTGACCCGTGCCCAGTCGCATGGTATGAATATCACCGCAGCCAAGCAAGGGTATCGCTATCGCGGGCGACTGATTAACAACTGTACGATTTTCTCAGGATTTGAAGATATGAATATCTGGGTGAAGCCACTGAAAGAGACGACAGAGGCATAGAAACCAAACAGCGGAAATGCGTCAGAGAGCAGATTCATGCAACAAACGATACAGACGGTGTGCCATCACCGCAAGCTGAAGCTGCCAGCGATGTCCGGCGTCTGAGAGAGAGGCGCCCGTTTTTTCCTCAATGAGCTGCAAGCGGTATTTTAACGTGTGACGATGGATGTATAACGTGGAGGCCGCTTGCAAGCCATTCGCATTATGCTCGAGATACACGCTGAGCGTCTCCAGTAAGCGTTGGGAGTGTTTCTTATCATACGAAATGATCTGCTCCAAAAGAGGGGCAAAAAGGTGCCGTAGCCCAGCTGGATCGCGATGATAGTGAAACAGGAACTGATATCCTCCTAGCTGTGTGTATTCGATAATCGATCGATCGGGTGGCTGATTGGGGTCAGTCGATTTCATTAACGGATAAACCGATAAGGCGAACTCCGCTTCATCGACGGCTTTCCCCCAGTCAGTATATTGTCCTTTGGCTTGGCTTAACCCAATGATTAGTCGACTGGACGGTTCCAGCTTGTTCCACTGCGCAACCAATTGCGTCAGCATTCGCCTACTGGAGGGTTGATCAGGGATAATCAGGACAAGGTGCTTGGTTCGTTCTCGCAAAAGAAAAACGACACGATGCATTTCCGTGATTCGTTTGATTAACAAGCTTAAACGGCGATGCCAGACAGCGGCGTCTCCCAGTTCAAGAAACGGCTCAGGACGGATCGTGGCAACCATCTGCTTGCCTGTGAGTGAGAAGCCCAACATTCGGCAGCGCATCTCCACTTCATGGTTCCAGGGAAGTCGCCCGTTAATCAAATCCTCTACGAAATCTCCCTGCATTCTCCATTCGGTCTCCGTGATCGCTTGTTCTTTGACGAATTCCAACGCGCATAGGGTAGCGGCGTGCTGCAAGGCAAATTGATCCAGATCCTGCCAAAAGTCTGCTTGCTTGGTTAGCGTCAAGCTGCCATAGGCTTCTTTGGCTCGGATCGGTGTGGAGTGGGTCATTTGTTTGCCGGTCGAGTCCCAATCGATTCCTTGCCGCCGAACGACTTCATAGCCATAGGCATCCTGTATGGTGACGTGTCCGGAAGTCAGGCGGGCAAGCTCACTGGCGATAGCCTGCAAGCCTCCACCACCGAGGGCAACCTTGATGATTTGTTCATGAATGGCTTGAGAGTAGGCCAAGGTTTGAAACTGTCGATTCATAATCGGTTGTAGGATCGCTTTGGTGATGGTGGAGAAATTAAGCCCGGACGGAATCTCAATTAACGGCAATCCATAACGATTTGCCGCCTCTAGAAATGAACTCGGAATTTCACGCAGATAAAATCCGGTATGTATCGCTACGCCACTTAATTTTTGCTTCGCCAAGGCCGGGATGAAATCGGCTTGCTTCTTTGCATCAGACTCCAAGCCAAATCCGGTGGTAATCAGGAATTCCCCCTCTTGCAGCCTGCTTGTGTCCTCCAGCACTTCCACAATGGTTACCCAGCGAATGGGATTATCAAGTCCGCTCTCCCCAGCGATTAAGCGCGTCTGAACCATATCGGGCAACTGTAAAGCCTCTCGGATGGTGATCGACACGGAATTTCCCTCCAGCTTACTCATTGTTTTCAAACTGTATTATACAAAATGTACAAAAAATTCACGCTACTCCGCAAGCTTTTTTCTCCAAGCGGTAGAATGGCTTCTGAAACCGATTGCGATAGGATGAACTTACCAATCATTTTCAAGAGGTGAGTTGTATGGTGACCCAATCCAGAAATTATTGTATTAGACCGGAGCTTGGCAAGACGTACCCGACAGTCTCTCATGGCAAGGGAATCTATTTGTACGATCAAAACGGCAACGCCTACATCGACGGCTGCTCAGGCGCGGTAACGGCAAGCATTGGACACGGAGTTGAAGAAGTGGCGGAGGCTATGCACGAGCAAGCGCGTAAGGTGTCCTTCGCGTATCGTTCTCATTTTACGAGTGACGCTGTAGAGGAGTTGGCGGCTAAACTTGCTCAGTGGTCTCCTGGCGATGTGAACTGGAGTTTCTTTGTCAGCAGCGGTTCCGAGGCGACAGAAACTGCTCAAAAGATCGCGATTCAATATTGGCAGGAACAAGGAAACACACGCAAAAACCGGATCATCTCTCGCTGGATGAGTTATCACGGAATTACGATGGGCGCTTTGTCGATGTCCGGACACGTACTGCGTAGAAAACGTTTTGTTCCGCTATTAGCAGATTATCCGGCTGTATCTGCTCCCTATCCTTACCGCAAACCGACCGGACTTACAGATGAAGAGTTTGGCTTGCGCTGCGCAGACGAGCTTGAGACAGCGATTCTGCGAGTCGGAGCGGAGAATGTAGCCGCTTTTATTGCTGAACCAATCATTGGCGCGTCTGGTGGAGCGATTGTGCCTCCTGATGGCTATTTCCAGCGTATCCGTGAAATATGTGACAAGCACCAAATCCTCTTCATTGCGGATGAGGTGATGACCGGAATTGGAAGAACAGGCAAGAAGTTCGGAATTGATCATTGGCAAGTAGTTCCGGACATGATGGCATTAGGAAAAGGAATGAGCGCAGGCTATACCCCGATGGCTGCGACGATCGTGAGTGACGCGATCATTGAAACCATCACCCAAGGTTCAGCGTCCATAATGGCTGGACACACCTATAGTGCCAATCCACAGTCTGCCGCCGTGTGCTTGGCTGTCATGAGCTATATGGAAAAGCATAATCTTGTAGAGAATGCCCGTATACAAGGAGAGTATCTACTTCAAGAGCTTGCCAAGTTGACCGAAGAATTCTCAATTGTTGGTGAGGCGAGAGGTCGGGGATTGTTATGCGGTCTCGAATTCGTGAAAAATCAGAAGAGCAAGGAACCGTTCCCACTCCAGAAGGGAATCACCAACCGGTTGATCCAACGGGCCTTTACAAAAGGCTTGATGATTTATCCGGCAGTAGGAGCCATTGAAGGAATTGCGGGAGACGCGATTATTGTAGCGCCGCCGCTTGTTATTACAAAAGAGGAGATTGATCAAATCCTTGCCATCCTGCGAGAGACGATCAAGGAAATCCAGGCAGAATTGCAACAGGAGCAACTGTTGGTGTAGAAGGAGGCGTAAAGATTGACGAGGACGCGAGATCGCTTTGATAAAGTAGTCACAATTGAAGAGGTACTTTCCTTTTTTCATCAGGGGATGACATTGATGGTTGGCGGATTTGGCGGAGTGGGCAACCCGCCCACTCTCGTTCAAGCCCTTCTGGATCATGATATTAGGGACATTACCTTGATCAGTAACGATACGGCTTTTCCGCATATCGGAGTTGGGAAGCTGGTAACCGAACGCAGAGTCAAGAAAGTGATTGCCTCCCATATCGGTTCTAATCCCAATGCGGGCGCACAGATGACGGCTGGGGAGCTGGAGGTTGAATTCAGTCCACAGGGGATTCTGGCTGAGCGAGTGCGTGCCGGCGGAGTAGGACTTGGAGGTATTCTGTCCGATATCGGTTTAGGAACGATTGCGGAACAAGGCAAGCAAAAAGTTGTCTTGGGAGAAAAAGAGTACCTGCTCGAAACCCCATTGACGGCTGAGGTTGCTATCGTCCATGCCAAGAAGGCGGATCGCATGGGAAATCTGGTGTTTGATACGAGCGCAAGAAACTTCAATCCACTCGTGGCGATGGCCGGAGACATTACCATTGCGGAAGTGGATGAAATCGTAGAGATTGGCGAGCTTGATCCTGAGGAGATCGTGACGCCAAGCGTGTTTGTGGACTTTATCGTACCGAGCAAAGGGGTGAATTGGACATGGGCGTGGGAGAAGTAACCCAATTGGAGAATTATCGGAACAAAATTGCCAGACGAGCCGCACAAGAGATTGAAGATGGGATGATCATTAACCTGGGAATTGGGATCCCGACATTGGTCGCGGACTTCATTTCGCCACAGAAGCGAGTCCTTTTCCACGCGGAGAACGGTATCTTGGGAACGGGTCCTAGTCCAGCCAAGGGCGAAGAGAATCCGATGCTTTGCAATGCGGGCGGATTTCCGGTCACCATCGTGTCGGGCGCTTCTTATTTTGACAGTGCGACGGCTTTTGCCATTATCCGGCGTGGATTATTGGACATGACCATTCTGGGCGCACTCGAAGTAAGCGAAAAAGGAGATATTGCCAACTGGATCGTTCCGGGGAAACGCGTGCCTGGGATGGGGGGTGCCATGGAGCTGGCCCAAAAAGCCAAAAAAGTAATGGTCCTCACCACTCATCTGGAGAAGAATGGTCGCTCCAAAATTGTTCGAGAGTGTCAACTTCCGCTTACCGCTCAAAAGAGTGCCCATATGATCATTACCGATATGGCTGTGCTGGAAGTACGGGAAGATGGCCTGTACTTGCTTGAAGTCATGTCACCTTACACGGTAGCAGACGTGATCGCCGCGACCGAAGCAGAGCTGAAAATCGATGGAGAAGTGGGAATTTTCGTATAAATTTAATCAGAGGAAGTGAGCTTTAGGATGAGCCGTTTGTTCGAAAGTTATCAACAGCAAGTTCGAGAGCAGATCGATGCGCTTCGCAGTGAAGCAACCTCGCTTTTGCAAACCTGGGTACAGGAAGCCAGTTTGATGGGGAATGAACAAGGCATTCAGGAGAAAATCGCCGCTACTCTGCATGAAATGGGGCTCGACGTAGATATCTGGGAGATGGACGGCGAGGAGATGAGCAAGCATCCCTATTTTGTCTCGCCTAGACAATCTTTTCCCAATAGCCCTAACGTCGTAGGTGTGTGGAAGGGAACAGGCGGCGGCCGTTCGATGATTCTGAACGGACATGTGGATGTGGTGCCAGAAGGCGATTTGAAGCAGTGGGAGCATGAGCCCTATAGCGGAACGATCGTCGATGGCAAGCTTTACGGACGTGGCGCCACGGATATGAAGGGCGGCAACCTGGCTTCGCTGCTGGCCATTCGTGTGCTTCAGGAGATGGGTGTTCGTCTTCAAGGCGATGTCATTTTCCAAAGTGTCGTAGAAGAAGAAAGCGGTGGAGCGGGAACCTTGTCCACCATCCTGCGTGGCTACCGAGCGGATGCGGCGTTGATCCCAGAGCCTACCAACCTCAGAATCTTCCCCAGGCAGCAAGGCTCGATGTGGTTTCGCCTGCTAGTCAAGGGCAGATCCGCACATGGCGGCACAAGGTATGAGGGTGTGAGCGCGATTGAAAAAAGTTTGCTGGTTGTGCAAGCGGTTGCCAAGCTGGAACGTATCCGCAATGAGCGCCTGACAGATCCGCTTTACGCCAAGCTGCCGATTCCCATTCCGATTAATATCGGCGTAATCGAGGGAGGCAAATGGCCTTCATCCGTAGCCGATTTGGTGAAGCTTGAGGGCAGGATGGGCGTTGCTCCGGGTGAAGAGATGGAGCATGCGAAACTGGAGCTTGAGCAGGCGATGCGAGAGCTTGCGGAACAGGACAGCTGGTTTAGTGAGCATCCAGTGGTGATTGAATGGTATGGGGCGCGTTGGGTTCCTGGCGCTGTCGATTTGGAACATCCGCTCATGCTTGTCTTGACCGAGACCTATCAAGCGGTCATGCACGAAAATCCTGTGATCGAAGCCTCGCCTTGGGGAACTGACGGGGGACTTTTGACCAAACTGGCGGATACGCCTGCTATCGTGATTGGCCCAGGGGTTACACAGGTTGCTCATTATCCGAATGAATATATTGAACTCGCCTCCATTTTTGCTTGCGCCGAAATATTTGCCTTGACCTTATTAGAATGGTGCGGGGTAAGCGAAGCTCCGACGACATAAATATATGGTAAAATAACTGAAGGAGGAGATGAACGTGAAAAAGTCTATGTTTATCAATGGGGAATGGGTGCAAGCAGAACAGTATTCCCCTCTGTTGGCTCCCTACAGTGGAGACACCCTGGCACAGATTCCGATGGCAAGCCATGACCAAATTGAAGCGGCGATTGAATCTGCGGAGCGCGCGGCAGCGACTATGCGAAAGCTGCCTGCTCATCAACGGGGGGCATTTTTGGAGAAAATCGTCCAATTGCTTGAGCAACGCGCGGAGGAAGCGGCTCGTATCATTGCGTTGGAAGCGGGCAAACCGATAAAAACGGCAAGAGGCGAAGTAGCGAGAACCATTCAGACGTACAAGTTTGCGGCGGAAGAAGCCAAACGGATACATACAGATACGCTTCCATTGGATGCTGCGCCAGGTGGAGAAGGTCGGGTGGCCTATACCGTTCGTGAACCGCTTGGTGTAATTGGAGCGATTACGCCGTTTAATTTTCCTATGAATTTGGTAGCTCATAAGGTGGGGCCAGCACTCGCGGCGGGAAATTCGGTTGTCTTGAAGCCGGCTTCTCAGACTCCGTTGTCATCTTTGTTTCTGGCGGAGATTGTACAGGAAGCGGGACTGCCAGCAGGGGCATTGAACGTGATAACAGGAAGCGGCGGCACAGTCGGAGATAAACTGGTAGAAGACCCACGAGTGAAGAAAATTACCTTCACAGGTTCTCCGTCAGTAGGAATCGGAATTCGCAATCGCGCCGGATTGAAACGCGTTACGCTTGAGCTGGGTTCCAATTCCGCAGTGATCGTGGATCGTGACGTGAATCTGGATGAGGTCGTTTCCCGATGTGTATTCGGGGCTTTCGCCTATTCTGGTCAGGTGTGTATCTCCGTTCAGCGGATTTACGTAGACGAGACGATATACCCGGCGTTTGTGGAAGCGTTCGTTGAGCATACCCGTAAGCTTAAAGGGGGAGACCCGTTGGATGAATCTACGGATTATTCCGCCATGATTAATCCTAAGGAAACTGGGAGAGCGCTGTCCTGGATTGAGGAAGCCAAGCTACGGGGAGCTACGGTTCTGTGTGGAGGTCAGACAGAGGGAAGAATCTTGCCGCCAACTGTGCTGACAGATGTACCGCTTGATGCCAAGGTATCGTGTCAGGAAGTATTCGGACCAGTCGTTATTATTCATCCGGTTCCTTCGGCTGAAGCAGCGATTCCGTTGGTGAATGACTCCCGTTACGGTCTGCAAGCGGGCATCTACACGAATAATTTGAAGCTTGCGTTCCAAGCCGCTGAAGAGCTGCATGTCGGCGGAGTCATGATTAATGATATTCCTACCTTCCGTGTCGATCATATGCCGTATGGCGGGGTCAAAGAGAGCGGAACCGGCCGGGAAGGCGTCCGATACGCGATTGAAGAAATGACGGAACTGAAACTAGTCGTTTTTAAAAAATAAGGTAGAGATATCAGTCTGGTAATCCAATACGCAACCTTGGGCTGTCGAGAAATCGACGGCCTTTTTCCATCTGTATGTCTTATAGAGATAGATGCCGTGTCCACCTACTGAAACGGATCATATGATAGGAGGAAGAGGTCGCAGGTTCAGTGGAAAGAAGGTGACAAATTGCCATCGCATCGGAAGAAAAAATCTCCAACTATCCCTGATTCTATCCCGATTTCTGTCATCATTCCAACCGAAAATGAAGAAAAAACGATAAGCAAAGTAATCGCTGAGGCACAAAAAATAAGCAATAACACGGAGATCATTGTGGTGTGTAACGGAGTCACTGACAATACAAGTGAAAAGGCAAAAAAAATGGGGGTCAACGTGCTTGAATATCAAACGGCTCTTGGACATGATGTGGGCCGAGCGATAGGAGCCTTAATCTCAAGAGGGGAAATCTTGTTGTTTATCGATGCGGATTTTGTGGTGCCTTGCTCTACCCTCCGTGAGTATTGTCTAGAGGTAATCCGTGGTTCTGATGTTGTGCTGAATTCCTATTCGGGTATGGGCAGACATTCGATACCTGAAGCCAAGCGAGCCCTGAATCTGATGCTGGGAAGACCTGACCTGAAGGGTAGCTCGTTTACGAGCGTCCCGCATGCCTTAAGCCGGAGAGCTGTTGAAATCATTGGCTATGAAAATCTGGCGGTTCCACCCAAGGCGCATGTGATGGCGGTATTGAAGCGGTTAAAGATTTCAAGAGGTAAACTGGTTCAAACGAATCGCCTGAATCGAATACGAAAAGGACGTAATATATCGATTAAGAACCTTGTCTTGGGAGATCATGTGGAAGCGATCTGTGAACTGATCGAAAAGAAAGGTGGGCGAGGAGGATTCGCTGGTTTTCGAAGTCAGCGATTTGCCTTGAACGATGTGATCAGTACACCTCACATAAACCAGCAACATCAAGAGGGGGAAACCTCTAACCATGAAGAAGAGACGCGCTCGGAATAAAGTACGACTGACCTCCAGACGGTTAAAAGGAGGGAAAAGCACGAGACGAAGAAAATGGGGGAGAGAAAAGCGCGGTGTCTTGAAACAATGGAGATTCCGCAGAAGCAGAATCGCGATCCCTAGAGCAAGCGTTGACTACACATTGATCATGCAGAAAAACAAGGAAGAACTCTCGGTCATCATTGCTTCATGCCATAGAGAAGAAAGCGCGGTTGAGCAAACCATAGAACAGTTATTGAGGAACGTCCAAAAGATTCAACCAAAGGAGATCATTGTTGTAGAAAACAGTTCAACAAATACAATCTTGACTCAATGCCTTAAATATGGAGCGCTCTGCTTCTCTTATGGTCATCTGTTAGGTCCTGACGTGGGAAGAGCAATTGGTGCACTGAAAGCGACAGGAAGTATTTTGCTTTTTATTGATGCGGATATGCTGCTGAGTCCGGAAGAAATGCTTCCATTTGTTGCGGAATGCTACGGAAGCAAGGATATTGTTCTTAATAATATGAATCCTTATCGGAAGCGGTATGTTCCCATTGATTCGGTGCGCATCGCCAAATCATTTCTAAACCGGATTTTACGGATACCTGAACTAAAGGATTCTTCTTTAACAGAGGTTCCCCATGCCATGAAGAAATCAGCGGTTGATCTAATCGGAGCAGACAATTTATGCGTTCCTCCCAAGGCAATGGCCATTGCGGTATTGCGAGGATTGAAGATCGGGCATGTAGCTGGGGTCAACGTCATAAAAAAAAACAGGATTATCCCTTCTAACTCTTCCGATGTCGAACAAATGATTCTCGGAGATCACGTGGAAGCCCTTTATTACATTCAGCAATCAGTTGGAAACCGAGGATTTTTCACAGACGCAACACGTCGGCTGGATTTGTTATAACGGATCATCTTGGTGCAAGACCCGAAAGTGATGAGGAGGTAAAGTATGATTGCGTTAGTTGATTTGAAACGACAATTTCTCTCATTGCGAGCAGAGATCATGAGTGAAGTGGAAGCGGTTCTCTCAAGCGGTCAATATATCATGGGTTCGAAAGTCGATCAGCTGGAAAAGAAGCTCTCAAGCTATCTGGGAGTACCTCACGTGATCACAGTGGCCAATGGCACAGATGCGTTAGTTCTTACCTTAAAGGCTTATGGAATCGGTAAAGGCGATGAAGTGATTACCACCCCATTTACCTTTTTTGCAAGTGCGGAGGCTGTTTCACTGGTTGGGGCTGTTCCTGTATTTGTAGATATAGACAGACACACATACAATATAGATCCCACACTGATTGAAGCCCAAATCACTCCCGCAACGAAGGCGATTATTCCCGTACACATCTTTGGGCAACCAGCTGCGATGGACGAAATCATGGGGATCGCCCAAAAACACAATTTGATCGTCGTTGAAGACGCCTGCCAAGCGTTCGGAGCCAAATATAAGGGAAAGCCGGTAGGTAGTCTTGGGCACGCATCCTGCTTCTCGTTCTTTCCGACGAAGAATTTGGGGACGATTGGTGATGGGGGGATGATTGCCACTTATGACAGCCAACTTGCCGAAACGATCAAAAAATTACGCCAACATGGCAGCTCCAAGAAGTATTACCACGAAATGATCGGGTATAACAGCCGTCTTGATGAAATTCACGCCGCCATTTTGGGTGTCTTGCTGGAGCGTGTTGATCAATGGAATGACCAAAGACGAGAGTTGGCCGATCGTTATCGTGAGTTCTTGGCAGAAGAAACGTCCTTACTAATTCAAGCGGAATCGCCAGATGCTCCCCACATCTACCACCTGTTCTGCCTGGAATCCGGCGAGCGTGACAACTACATGGATAAGCTCATCCAAGCTGATATCCAAACAGCAGTCTATTATCCCATCCCTCTGCATTTACAAGAGGTATATCACTCACTTGGCTATCAAAAGGGAGACTTCCCGGTGGCGGAACAAGTATCAGAACGGATTTTTGCCATTCCCATGAGTCCTTTTCTTTCAAAAGAAGAGCAAGATCAGGTGATCGCTGCTTTGCGCCAAGAAGGTGGTGCATGACAGTATCACTTTTTTTTTGAAAATTGGGTGCGTAAAAAATCTTTGTTAAAAAGTCTTGCACTTTCATTTCTGGTATGCTATATTCATACATGTGCCAAGCAAAAGCTGGTTGTTACACACGGAGGGATACCGAAGTGGTCATAACGGGGCGGTCTTGAAAACCGTTAGGCGGCAACGTCACGGGGGTTCGAATCCCTCTCCCTCCGCCATACTACATAAACTGTAGCTGATAGAGAAATCTATCAGCTTTTTTATTGTATTTGGAATGGTTAATCACTTTATCTCTAAAGAGATTAACCATTCCTTCCATTTGCGTAAGCCCGCTAAAGAAAAGACATCGTCTTTTCTTCTTTGCGTATTTTGACGAACAAACTTGGGAGATTTACCTTCAAATACTGACAAGATCCTCATTCTAACTCCTGTATACTGACGAGACAAGAAGATCTTCTGGAGGGGAATCAGAATGAGGTATACATGCAAAGATTGCTGCAATATTTTCCAAAATAGTGAAGAATGCCCAGTATGCGGCAAATCCGATGTGCAGCCGATCATCATAACCGTTCATGTGCAATCGGATCTCAAGACTTTGCGGTAAGGTAATGATTTCAAATGGAATATCGATAAAAAGGCTTGTACTTTGCACAAATTTGTTGTAGAATAAATTTGTTCGCTAATTACGAGCGTGCTTTGGAGGGATACCGAAGTGGTCATAACGGGGCGGTCTTGAAAACCGTTAGGCGGCAACGTCACGGGGGTTCGAATCCCTCTCCCTCCGCCATACATAATGAAATGCAACCACCACCTGTTCAGTCAGCTGGTGGTTTTTTTATGAAAATGCCTTGATCGTTTTGTTTGCTTCATAAACTACTTCGACTGCTTTGTAGGAAAGATAAGGAGGTTGGCAGGATTTTGCCTATCCTCCACGAATCCAAAGAATATTACCAGTCATCAACCCATACGTTTTTAGGGCTACCTTAGAAGAATTGCTTGCAAGGTCATGAGTGGAGAGGGATGAACGAGAAAAATGAACAGAACGCGGATTTTGCTAACCAAATGTACTCCGCCGCGTATCAAACAGAATATTCTTCGCCGCCCCCGTTTGGCCAAAAAAATGCGTTATATCTTAATGACCCCATTCTCTTTGATACATGCAGGACCGGGATACGGCAAAAGTACAATGCTTGCCACATTTCTGGCTGACGAGAAAGTGCAAGCTAGCTGGTACAACATAGAGCAAAAGGATGGCGATCTGGTTCGCTTCATTTCACACATCGTGGCTAGTATTCGCCAGAAGCATCCTGAATTTGGGCAAGAATTGCTGGTGACTTTGGAAGGATTGAATTCATACCTCAATCCGGATGAGATTGAACTTCTGGTCTTTCAATTCAGCAATGAGCTGATGGCGCTACAACAAGAAGTATTGATCGTGCTCGATGATTATCATTTGGTCCAAAAATCGTTCTTCGTCGATCAATGGACTCAGCTCGTTGTTCGTAATCTTCCTCCACTTGTTCGGATGGTGGTGATCTCGAGACAAATGCCGCTTTGGCCGTGGCTACGGCTGATGAAGACGCGAGGAGAGTACTGGGAGATTAATCAGGCGGACTTAACCTTTTCAGAGGAAGAAACCGAAGCTCTGCTTCTGGATGAATTCAGATTATCGCTCACAATCGAACAGACCACGCGAATTCATACGGAAACAGAAGGCTGGGTGCTTGCCATCCGATTAGTCGGAGAGAAGCCAGATGATGAACCTAGGGCCATCCGAGAGGAACTGATGCATTATTTGGATGCGGAGGTTTATCAACAACAGGAGTATCATATTCAACGCTATTTGGAATACACCAGTGCGCTTGATCGGTTTTCGGATGATCTGTGCATGCATATCGCAGGCCCCAATGCCGGGGGGATCCTGGAGACAATCGTCTCTCGCAATTTATTTATCTATTCTTTAGAGAGCCATCAGTATCGGTATCATCGGCTTTTCCGTCAGTTTTTGCAGAGAAAACTGGATGCCGATCCGTCAATCAAAGATTCTATCCTGCATTCTGTAGCGGCCTATTACCGAAAAATAGGCGAGATCGATCAAGCCCTCGCCATCCTGTATCAGATCAACGATTATGACCAGATGGGAGAAGTCTTAGTCCATTATGCGGAACAAATGATTAAGACTGAAAATTTGGAAGAGTTGGTAGAGAAAGTGAGAACGCTTCCAGATGAAGTGAAAAACAAGTATTACAAGCTGTGGTTCTATCAAGCGGAGGCCGCGCGTTTTCGTTGTTTGTACCCGCAGGCCTTGCAAATTTATGATCAGTTCGTTCAATTATCGCAAACGAACGGTGATATCTACTCGCAATGCCTTGGTCTCGAAGGCAAAGCGCGTGTGCACCTCGATAGTGTCCAAGGAATAAAGGCTGAAGAATTGTTGAAGGAAGCGATCCAACTGCTGGATGAGAATTGTTCCGAGCTTGCTCCGCGTCTCTATCGTTTATTGGCCGAAATCTACACGAATCGCGGCAACTCAGTTGAAGCGGAGAAGTGGTATCTTCGCAGCAAGGAGCTGGTATCCCAGACAGAGGTCGATATTGAATCCCGTCTTTATTTTCGCACAGGCCGGTTACAGTCTGCCATCCACCTGTTGGAAAAGAAATGGAATGAGGAAAAAGGGAAAGAAATCTCGCATCTTACCAAGTCGTATAAAGAAACCTCCCTTTTGCTGGCCTTCGTCTACGGGATGAACGGAGAAGCGCAAAAAGGGCTTGATTACGCCGACAAGGCGATTCAACTAGGTCGAGCGGCTTTCTCTCCGTTCGTTGAGGCTTGTGGCTATATCCGCAAGGCGCATGTCACCATGTTCTGCCCTGACTTCACAACCGAAGAGATTCGCCATCTCTATCTCAAGGGACTGCGAATGATGGAGGAGCTACAATCGACACGAGGGAAAGCGGAAGCGCTTCTTGGGCTGACGCTTCTGCATGGTCGGGAAAAAGCCCTCGATTTGGCGCTCGCCTACGCCAATCGTGGAGTGCAGGAAACGGAAGCGATCAAGGATGAGTGGGTAGGCGGCTTGATTCGCTTAGGAATGGGGATCGCCTATGCGCACAGCGGGAAGTTTGAGCAGGCGAATCCAATTTTTCATGAGTGTGTCGAGCAGTTCAGAGCGTGTGGGGATAACTACATCGTGGCTATCTCCCAATTTTGGCTAAGCTACGTAGCTTTTAAGAAGGTCGATTGGGAAAGCTTTGTTCCCGCCGTTTCGGAAGCGCTTCTGGCTATTCAGTCAGGGGAATACAACTTTTTGTTGCAACGTCCTACCATGTTTACGCCAAGCGACGTGCAAATCTTTATGCCACTACTCATTGAAGCTCAAAAAAGGCGGATTCAACCTGAATACGTCTCACAGCTTTTGCACGATCTGGGCTTGCAGAATGTCACTTTCCATCCAGGCTACACGCTTAGAATTCAGACGTTGGGGCACTTCAGAATCTGGCTGGGAGACGCAGAGTTAAGCGACAAGGCGTGGCAGCGCGGGAAAGCCAAGCAGCTCTTTCAGTTGTTGCTCACCAAACGGCAGCACTTGTTGGCCAGAGAAGAGATTTTTGATTATCTTTGGGAAGAAAGCGATGAGGAAGCGGCCTCGCGCGATTTTAAGGTTGCCTTGAATGCCCTGAACAAAGCGTTGGAGCCGAATCGGGAAGCGAGGGCCAGTGCATTTTTTGTTCAGCGTCATGGTTCATCCTACGGCTTTAATATCGCATCCGGCTATCAGATCGATGTAGAGGAATTTGAGCGCTTTGTCACACTGGGCCTGAATGAGCGAGAGGAGAAGCAGGCTGTTCACTTGTTGGAAAAAGGACTGAGTTACTACCAAGGGGAGTACTTGCCGGATTGTCGTTACGAGGATTGGTGCATGGAAGAACGGGAAAGGCTGCATGTCCTTTATCTGCGTGGGGCTGAGAATCTGGCACACCGCTATGCGGCCATGAAAGAGTATGATACCGCTATCCGTTGGTGCGAAACCATTCTAAGGACCGATGACTGCTGGGAAGAGGCGTATAGACTTCTCATGTACTGCTATTACCGCAAAAATAATCGGGCGCAATCCATCCGCTGGTACGAGAAATGCGTGGCCAAATTGCAGGAGCAGCTGGGCGTTAAGCCGCTGCCGTCGACCCAAGATACGTATGCGCTCATCATGGATCAGTTATAAAAGTGTTCAAGTAAATAGATAAGATATGATTTTCAGCAAGTATAGTCTGTATCGATAGTTTCTGAGAAATTATCGAAACAGGCTTTTTTTATTCATAACTTAAACAAGGGGACCCAATCACTATAAATCATTCCAACATATCTTGTGGGTAAACCACCAAGAAGGAGTGAAATCATATGGGATATATGCCCTCGCAAGCACCAACATCTCCACCCCCTCGAAGGATTCCACCGAAACCCGAGGTCTCCTATATCGTTGACTGTATGTATGAATACACGTATGTATGGTTGAAGAGTGGGGAGGGTTTTTGGTTTTATCCTACACGAGTAGAATATGGTGAAGTTTCAGGGTATAGGTGGAACGGGTTCTCCTGGATGTTCTATGGGATTGATCCGAGATTTATTGATGCCGTTGCATGTTCCCCAACGCCTACCCTATACTAATCGATAAAAAGCTTCGTGAAGACTGACATTCACGAAGCTTTTTATTATTTTTAAGTTTCATCACATCCTCTTGACGAAGAAAGAAAATGGAATTAAACTGTAATTGTACTGACCAGTCAGTTCAATAAAAATTTGGAAGTGAAGGTCATGGTTCTTTCCACTAAGGAACAGATTACCAAAGGCGCACTCAAGGCGTTTGCCCAGTACGGGTACAACGACACGACAATGGAGTCAATAGCCGATCAGGCACAGGTTGCGAAGGGTACGCTGTACTATCATTTCAAAACGAAGGAAGAACTTTTTCTGTATGTCAATCAGAAAGGCGTGGAGCTGCTGATCGATTCCGTAACGCGTGCGATGAAGAATACAGCGAATAGCGTAGAAGAACGCATCATTTGCGTATTGGATGAGCATCTTCAATTTTTCGTGGAGAACAAAGAGTGCGCTTTTTTACTGATTAACTTCGCCATTGGAGAGTTGAACCGTGGAGAATTGATTCGGTCGTTCTTGGCCAATTATTTCTCAACCATGGAGCAATTCATTCAAGATTTGAAGGATCAAGGATATGTCGATGTTGAGTTGGATGTCCACACACTTGTCTCCGCACTGTTTGGCATGATTGGCTTTACAGCGTTACGTAAGCTCTATCGTGGAGAGCAGGTAGATACACCAGAATGCAAACGAACCTTATTGGCACTTCTCAGAAGCGCACTTTTCACTGGACCATTAGCCGAGAGTCAGTAACATTAACAGGAGGAAGATAAACATGAAACTGAATGCGAAATCATGGGCGGGAATTATCGGATTTGTAGCCGTTACAGGTTTGCTGGGCGCGTATTTGTTGGTACCTGGCGGAAAAGGATATGCCGGGGCAGATAAACCTTTGGTCAGTGTGGTTGAAGGTACTGAGGTAGACATGGCCTTCAAAATGGCAGGCGCCGTTGATCAGGTGATGGTCAAGGAAGGGGACGTAGTGGCTCCAAATCAGGTCCTCGCGACTCTCACCACGGAAGAATTAAATGCCAAGAGAGAGCAGGCGGAAGCGGCCTATAAGCTGGCACAAGCCAAATTCGAACAGGCCAAACGTGGTGTTGTCGTAACAGATGACACGACTCAAGCGCAGGTACAACAGACAATGGCAGCGGTCAATGCAGCCAAAGCGCAGTATGATGCCAATCTAAACGGTGCGCGACCTGAAGAGATTGTCCAACTCACTGCGAAGGAGCAGGCGGCACAAATCGCCAGAGATAACGCCAAAACCAATCTCCAACGCATGAATGATCTGTATGCCCAAGGAGCCGTTCCAAAAGTCAACGTGGAGCAGGCAACCACTCAATTCAATCAAATCGACGCTGAACTCTCTGCCGTTCAACAGCAATTGAAAATGGCGAAAAGTGGTCCCCGCAAGGAACAAGTCGAAGCGTCCAAAGCCCAATGGCAACAGGCTCAAGCGGCCTATCAGCAAGCAGTTGCTGCAACAGGCCAAGGGGGCATCAAACAAATGGACGTAAAACAAGCAGAAGCTGGCGTTCAACAAGCAAAAGGCGCTTTGGATGAGGTGGACGCTTACTTGCGTAATACCAAACTGAATTCTCCAGTTGCGGGTATTGTAAAATCCGTAAACGTCGAAAAAGGCGAACTGGTCGCTCAAGGACTTACCATTGTAACCATTCAAGCGAAAGATGATCAATTCGTGAAGTTTTACGTCGATGAAGATAAGCTAGGTAAAGTTCAGGTCGGTCAAAAGCATACCTTCTTTGTACCCGCTTTGAACCAAAAGGTTGAAGGGACAATCGTAACGGTTGCGCCAGCTGCGGATTTTGCAGTGAAAAAAGCAACCCAAGAACTGAACGACCGTGATATTCGCGCGTTTGAGGTAAAAGTTCAAATTCATGGAGAAGGCATTCGTCCGGGTCTCAGCGTGGAATGGGACCTAAAAGGAGATGGAGTCCGTGAATGATCAACGTCCAACAGTTGGCGGGCTCTTCCTGCGGGAATGGCAGACACTCGTCAACGATAAAACCATTCGTCTCGTCATTTTCATTGTTCCCATTCTCTATTGTGTCTTATTCGGATATTTGTACAGCGAGAAGAAGGTGCAAGAACTGCCTACAGTGATTGTTGACCAGGATCAATCCGTACTCAGCCAAGAATTAACACGAGCGTTTGACCGTGATCAAACGTTTGCGGTAACGGGTGTAGTTGGAAGCGAGTCTGAAGCGATGGACTGGGTGGATCATGAAAAAGCCTACGTCGCCGTCATCATTCCTCCCAACCTTGCCGCGGATATCAAGCAGGGGAAGTCATCAGAAGTGATGGTCGTCATTGATGGAAGCAACATGATGATTTCCAATACATCTATCCGAGCCGCTAACTCGGTGATCAAAACCGTTTCAGGCGGAATCACTCTCAAGCAGTTGGAAGCCAAAGGGGAGTGGGGCGACTCTGGAAAAAATCTGTTTACAGGGATCGATTATCGCTATCGCGTTCTCTATAATCCAACCTTCAGTTATGATACGTTCATGGTGCTAGGTCTAGCCGGAACCGTGTTGCAGCAGTGTCTCTTTTTAGCAGTGGCATTGTCTGTCTCCCTGGAAAAGGAAATGGGCACATGGGGGAATACCATGAGGCAATATGGTTTTTGGAAGCTGTTGGCTGGTAAAGTAACACCATACCTCATCATCGGAATGTTTAATTTGGTACTGGTCTTCACTGTATTACTGAAGGGCTTTGGCATCCCTTACTCCGGTCAACTCCTGGATCTTCTTTTGATCGGTTTTGTCTTTAATCTGGTGGTTGCTTTGTTAGGATTTGCCATCTCCTTTTTCACAGGAAGCCAATTACAATCCACTCAAATTGCGATGTTGATCGCTTTGCCGTCCTTTATGTTGTCTGGATATACCTGGCCGTTATTCCAGATGCCAGCTCTCATTCGCGGAATCGGCGAAGCCTTGCCACTTACGTATTTTCTGCATAGCGTGAGAGAAATCATCAATAAAGGGCACGGTCTCTCCTTTATCACGAATGATTTCGCAATCCTCACTTTTATGGGACTTTTGAGCTTAACGGCTTGTTACGCTTTGTACGCGTGGCATTCAAATCGTACGGTTCAAGACACATCCAAAGTTGAGGAATCAAGCCAAGTTCTCTAAAACCAGGAAAAAGAAATATCTTGTAACTCTAAGCGGGTTTTTTTACAATATGAAAAAAGAACTTATCATTTTTTCTGCCCGAGGAGGTACTCATGCCTGGAACTCACTTAAAGCAATTGTGTGAAGATACGTACACCCGCTTGAAAAAAGTTAGCATGGAGTTGGAGCGCTTCCTCAATCAAGTCACACTAGCTGGGCTCATTGCCCAAACTGGCGATCCTGAGGAGTACGAATGTTACTATCGTCATTACTTGTCGGATCTGCGTCATCTTCTCGTTTATTCCGAGAACGCATTCGAGAAATTGGGCGTTTGTTTGCGTAGAGCGCGGTTTAATGAGGATTTCGCGGAAGATGTGCTTTATCAGGTGTATCATACCTGTGTAAACAACTTCTACTATCCAAAAGGTGAAGTATACGATGAAGATGGACGCTACTCGTATACGGGGCAGGACGCGATTATTTTCCGCAAGCAAGTTACTCCGGAATTGCGTAACTTGACATTGTCTCTTTCGAAGATATTCGAACAAATGCGGGATGAATTGCAGTACTACGAAACAGATTACATCACCAAGAAGCGTATGCAATCTGCACAAGTATAGGAATGTATGAAAGCACAGCCTGTTGAATGGGCTGTGCTTTTTTTTGGCTAGGAGGTAATGAGTTGTTGTCCCACCATACCTTTGATGGTTTTTTCCACCTGGTCCAAAACTTGTTGGCGGCCGTTGTTATCGAGATAAGGTACTTTGGCGAAATTCCGATAAAGAACAGGTGAGAACCCGGAAAAGGTAAGCACTCCGTCCGCTATCTGCTTTTTCAGCACCTGATCAAAGCCTTCCTGCTTCATTTCAGCATCCGACTCACGAGTTGTTGTAAAGACAATGGCCTTTTTGTTGGTAAGAAGACCTACTGGACCTTTGGCTTCATATCGAAATGCAAAGTTATTCGTGAAGACACGGTCAATCCAACCTTTCAGGATGGCAGGCTGTGACCACCACCAGACAGGATAGATCATGACCAAGGTATCTGCTTCAATAATCACTTGCTGCTCTTCTTCAATATCCGCAGATACTTGACCCGACTCCACATTTTGCATATCCGGTGGACTAAACACAGGGTTGAAGTTCATTTGATACAAATTTCGTACGGTGTAGTCCACTCCCATTTTGTCGCAGGTATCGGTTACTTTGTTTAGAATTAGATGATTAAAGCTGTCGTTGCCAGCCTGCGCAAAGATAATGCATACTCGCATGCGCTGATCTCCCCTCTTTATATCAAAGGTGCAGTCTCGTGAACAATCTGTTAAGGAATCCGCCAATTCCACCCCAACCACCAGTGCGGGCAGGAGCTTCGGAAGGTGTCACCTCTGCGGGTGCTGGTGTTGTATTCACTTGTGGGCGAGAGGATGATAACGCAGCGTTCACATCAATCAATCCATACCCAAACGTCTTGTCTCGTCCGGGGGCTCCCAAATCCTGAGCGGACTTACGGATAATGTCCATCACCTGTTTATTCGATAAAGACGGATTAACCGAGACAATGAGGGAAGCAAGTGCCGTTACATGTGGGCATGCCATGGATGTTCCCGACAATGCCGCATAATCGCTGCTGATATAGGTGCTGGGGATATCGACACCGGGTGCGACCACATCAACAGTATCACCGAAGTTGGAGAAATCGGCGAATTGTTTATTGTGGTCAACAGCAGATACTCCCATTACTTCATTATAAGCTGCGGGATAGCCAGGTTGATCGGTAGCGTCGTTGCCAGTCGCAGCGACCAATACCACATTATTATTGTAGGCATAGGTACATGCTTCTTTGAGGGCTGCCGATGGCGTATAGTTTCCGACGCTTAAGTTAATCACTCGCGCCCCGTTATCCGTTGCCCAGCGAATCCCTTGCGCAATGTCATAAGCGGTTCCAGAGCCATCAGCGCCAATTGCTTTAACAGGCATAATCTTGGACTTCCACGACATTCCGGCAATCCCTGCCGAATTATTCGTGCGAGCCGCGATAATCCCGCCTACATGCGTCCCATGCCCGTTATCGTCGTTGGGATTGTGGTTATCGGCGATGACGTTATAGCCGCCAACAAGCTTTCCCTGGAATTCCGGATGATGCAAGTCAATTCCAGTGTCCACGATCGCGACAATCACATCAGGACTTCCTTCGCTAATATCCCAGCTTTGTTCCATACGAATCATGGGCAGATTCCATTGGTATGGGCGATAATACGTATCGTTTGGAACGCGATTTGGAAGCAGGAGATAGTTTGGCTCCGCATAAATCGAATCAGGATGCTCGGCAAAATGCTTCATTAGTTGATGAGTCGTCATCGTGTCTGACTTAATGATCATCGAATCTTTGAAGTCGCGTTTAATGTGAGAATGCGTCTGCTTCAGCATTTTATCAATGACCTGTTTCGAAGGTCTTGGGGAGAAGCGCACGACAACCTCATGTTCGACATAGTGACTTCGATCCCGTGGATTATGGTGGATTGTCTTCACATGGGGGTGAGACTCAAGCTTCTTTCGAACATCACGTACCTGCTCCATGTAGTTAATCCGAGGGATGTGTGATTGAAACGATGTGACTTCTGGATGAGGTACCTTCACTTCCTGATTTTGAACGCTTTTTTCTTGGGTCTTTTGAATGTTTTGGCGATGCATATAGTTGATTGGAATGAACACCAATCCGGCCAAGGCAAGTGTAAGCAGGATAGTGGGAAGACGTTTCAACATACTCACTCCCTACGTTCTGAATAAGTATAGATTGCTGTAAAGGAGTTTTCTTTATGATGGAAATAAATTGTATTGTAGGGGTGAGCATTTATCCATGTATCCCAGTTAACTATTTCATTTCATAATTTAACCAGACCGCTTTTTTGGCCCCCATCTTGTCGTACAATGCTTGAGCCACTGCGTTATCATGCGCTGTTTCCCAAATCATATGAGAATAGTCATTTTCTCTTATGTAAGCAAGACAGGCTTCGAACAGTTTCTCACCAATCTTTTGACCTCTAATCGAAGGAGATACAAATAGATCGTATAAAAAAGCCATTCGCTTTGCTTCTAAGGTATTAAACGTAAAATAAAGGGTAGCAAAACCAACTAATTCTTGTTCTGCCGTCTCTGCAACAAACTGTATACCCTCCCACGGATGATCCAGTAGATGATGGACTAATTTTTCTAGTGCTTGCTCATCGGGGCGAGGGCATTGATAGAAATCAACAATGTATTCATACATAAGAGGCAACAACTGTGGTAGATCCTGCTTTTCAAGCTTTCTAATTTGCGCGGTACGAATTGTGTTCATCTTTTTCCCCTCCATATGGAATTTGCTTGTTTGTAATGCAAAACTCTTGCCAAGTGATAGGATCGTTATTCTTTTCGCTTTTTTCCTTGTTCTTATTCGATTATGAATTAGCTATGCATTTTAGAATCATTCATAGGCTAAAAGAAATTCTACCTATTAAATTGTATGAAATTAAATTGTTGACAATATTTAAGTTCAGAAGTAAGATGAAGACGGAAACTAAAGTTGCACACAACTTAATTTTGTGATATCAAACTAACGAAATTCATATTTGGAGGAGGAATTACGAATGGTACAAGAACGTACAGGAGTAGCGACAATAGGAGGTCAACCAATTACGCTGGTCGGACCGGAATTGAAAGTTGGGGAGCAAGCACCAGACTTCACCGCTAATCTTGATCTGAAGACAGAGGTAAGCCTGGTTGATTATAAAGGCAAAGTAAAATTGATCTCCGTTGTTCCTTCCCTTGATACAGGAGTATGTGAGGCACAAACACGTCGCTTCAATCAGGAGGCTGCAAATCTTGGGGAGAATGTAGCTGTATTAACCATCTCGGTAGACTTGCCGTTCGCTCAAAAACGTTTTTGCACAACTGCTGGAATCGAAAATCTCGTTGTTCTATCAGACTACAAGCATCGTTCTTTCGGTCAAGCATATGGTGTGTTAATCAAGGAATTACAACTGGATCAACGGGCGATTTTTATTGTCGATGAGAATGACAAGATCCGTTATGTCGAGTATCTGCAAGAAATGACCAATCACCCAGATTATGAAGCGGCACTGAACGCTCTACGTCAATTGGTGTAATTTCTTCGCACGCCTGGTGACCATTAAAACAAAGAAAACAAAGGGACTGTCCCATAAGTAGCTTATCTACTTACGGAGCAGTCCCTTATTATTTCTCCATTGGGCCCCTCTGATATAACTCGTTGATCTCTCTCATACTCTTTAATCAAGGGCCAAAGAGGGAGCAGTTTCATTGGTTGTGGCCAATGTATGAATGGTTATCTCAGGACGAGAACGCAGGCGAATATTCAGTCCAGTCTGTCCTAAACCTTCACTAATGTAGAATGGTCGATTGTCGCGGTAGTGGAGACCTTTCACAATGTTCATGCGGGCGAGCTTACCCATTTTCCATAAGTGAAAAGCCTTCGGATAGTGAATTTGTCCACCGTGAAAATGACCTGCCAACATGTAGTCGTAATCATATTGCTTCATCTTCAAAACAATGGTTGGATCATGGGTAAGGATGAGGCGAATGCCATCTTCCGTTACATGCTGATACGATTTTTCCAAGTTACTTCTTCTCGTATGGTAATCATCAACCCCGATAATATGCAGCTTGGTATCGCCATACATGACCGTCTTGGTCTCGTTGCAAAGAATCTGGCAACCGATTCTCTCAAGGCCAACCTTCAGATAAGCCAATTGGTTAGGCGGCAATACGTAGTCATGGTTTCCGAAGACGACGAAGGTTCCAAGAGTTGGACGCAATTTTTGCAGCGTTTCGACAAACGCGATGGCTCGGGGGATACTGCGCTTACGATCAAGAAAATCACCGGTAATCGCTAAAAGATCGATTGGTTCATGTTTGAGATCTTTAACAATTTGTTCAGCAGAGATAGAGATGTTCTCCATGTGCAAATCGGATAAATGCAAGATGCGAATAGGTTCACTCTCTTTATTTAAACCATCAGATGATAATGGAATATGAATACGGTTCAGGGCAGGATGGAAGGTGTTGCGGTACGCTTTTACAAAAATGACAAGTGCGACCAGTACTAAAAGCCATAACATGATAAGATTCCCTCCTTCTGTCCTTTTAGAGTCGATCTTCATTATACAGGAGAAAGCTCGTTATTTTGTAAGTAGTTATTGGAAAGTCAAGCAGGAAGAACTCAGTGTCAAGCAGTAGAAAAGTAAATATTGCGTCTTTTCTGAAAGGAATTAGCGAGAGGGTGAAGAAATAAGTAAATAGTAAGATGATTCCGCTTACAAGGAGGAGAGAATATGAAGGTAGAAAAAATTCCAGTTACACCAGGACAATATAATTTAGAAAATTACGAAAGCGCTTATGCGAACTTTAAATGGGAAGATGTGGAACAACAGTTCAGCTGGTATGAAACTGGCAAGGTAAATATAGCGTACGAAGCGATTGACCGCCATTTATTGACCGATCGCAAGGAGAAGACGGCGCTTATCTATAGCGACACCACTCGTGAAGAAGCGTATACTTTCTCTCAACTAAGTCAACTCTCCAACCAATTTGGGAACGTACTGCGCAAACTGGGCATACACAAGGGCGACCGCGTGTTTGTCTTCATGCCACGTACTCCTGAGCTATATGTAAGTGTATTGGGAACCTTAAAGATTGGCGCCATTGTTGGCCCGTTGTTTGAAGCTTTTATGGAAGCGGCTGTACGTGATCGCTTGGAAGACAGTGAAGCGGTTGCCATTGTGACGACTCCTTCTTTGTTATCCCGCGTTCCGTTAAAAGACCTTCCAGCTTTGAAGCACGTGATTCTGGTGGGTGCTCAAGGTGAACTGCCAGAGGGACAATACAGCTTCCAGTCGCTGATGTCAGAAGCATCTGATGAACTTGAAATTGAATGGGTGAATCGAGAAGATGGCATGATTCTTCATTACACTTCCGGTTCTACAGGTAAACCTAAAGGGGTATTGCACGTACATAACGCGATGATCCAGCACTACCAAACAGGTAAATGGGTGCTTGATTTGCAAGACAACGACATTTTCTGGTGCACGGCCGATCCAGGCTGGGTGACAGGAACCTCCTACGGAATCTTTGGCCCATGGTTGAACGGCGCGACAAGTGTTATCCGCGGCGGTCGCTTTACACCGGAAGACTGGTACTCAACGATCGAGAAATATCGAGTAAGCGTATGGTATAGTGCGCCAACAGCATTCCGCATGTTAATGGGTGCCGGAGATGATGTAGTGAAGCGCTTTGACCTATCTTCTTTGCGTCATGTGCTAAGTGTCGGAGAACCGTTAAATCCTGAGGTGGTTTATTGGGGATTGAAGGTGTTCAATCAGCGGATTCACGACAACTGGTGGATGACGGAAACAGGCGGACAACTCATTTCTAACTACAAGTGCATGGAAATCAAACCAGGCTCAATGGGCAAGCCGTTCCCGGGAATAGAAGCCGCCATTATCGACAATCAAGGAAATGTTCTTCCGCCTAATCGCATGGGGAACTTGGCAATCAAAACGCCTTGGCCATCCATGATGAAGGAGATCTGGAACAACCCTGCCAAGTATCAAGAGTACTTCCACATTCCTGGCTGGTATGTATCAGGTGACTCCGCTTACCGCGATGAGGAAGGATACTTCTGGTTCCAGGGACGGATTGACGATGTTATCAATACATCTGGCGAGCGAGTAGGCCCATTTGAGGTTGAAAGCAAACTGGTTGAACATCCGGCGGTTGCGGAAGCGGGAGTAATCGGCAAGCCAGATCCGATGCGCGGCGAAATTATCAAAGCGTTCATTGCCTTGCGTGCCGGATATGAGCCAAGCGAAGAGCTGATGGATGAGATTAAGCGCTTTGTGAAGGAAGGCTTGGCTGCCCACGCCGCACCGCGTGAGATCGAGTTCCGCGACAAGTTACCCAAAACCAGATCAGGTAAAATCATGCGCCGCGTTCTGAAAGCCTGGGAGCTTGGTTTGCCAACTGGTGACTTGTCGACAATGGAAGATTAGTTCTGGGGGGAAACGTGTATGTCCCAAATCATAACCGAAAGAAAAGTAACAATCGACAGAAGTATACAGGTGATCGCTTTGGCTGCTCAAACGACGAATGAAGCGGAGATGAAAGGAGAGGGAGTCATTCCCGCTTTGTGGGAGAAGCTGCATCGTGAGCAATGTCTCGAACGAATTCCAAATAAAATAAACGGGAAAATGTTTGCGTTATATACCCAATATCTGGCGGATGAAACAGGTCCGTATACATATGCTATTGGGAGCGAGGTAGCAGGGGAATCGAGCGTGCCCGAAGGATTGACCTGTTTCACGATTCCGGCGGGTGATTATGTCGTGTTTACGACCCGAAGAGGCCCCGTTCAACAGGTGGTTGTTGAGGCATGGCAGTATATCTGGGAATGGTCCCGAACGAATCCAAGAGCTTTTGAAGTTGATTTTGAATTGTATGATGACTGTAGTGAAGACCCCGCAAACGCGCAGGTTGACATCTATATTTCGGTAAAGTGATTAGAGCATAAAGAGGGAGTCTCTTGAGTAGTTCATTACCCAAGAGACTCCCTGTCTTTTTTTATTTGGCTTCGCCAACCACTGTGAATCGTTGATTGAGATGTACTGGGTTCTCAATCTCATCTAGGACAGCAATCGCATAATCAGCGTAACTGATGTAGCTTTTGCCCTGTTGATTGAGAATTAGGTTATCTTTTCCGAGTTGATAGGAACCAGTTCGTTGGCCGTTATAATCAAAGAATGCGGCTGGGCTGATATAGGTCCAGGTAATGGATTTGGTATTTTGCAATTCCTCAAGATTTTTCCCCATATTGGATGCGATTGGGAAATACAATGCTGGGAAGTCAGGTGTATTCATGAGCTTGATTGTTTTCTCTTCATCTACAAAGAGACTTCCAGCGCCTCCAACCACGATCAGCTTGGTATGCGGAGCATTTTTTAGAGCCTCAATCAAAACTCTTCCTGCCTCGACGTGTTGATGTTCTTCTCCAGCAGGCGAGCTAAAAGCGTTGACGACAACATCCAATCCTTCAAGATCAGAAGAGGTCAGCTGGAAAATGTCTTTTTCCAGGATACGAACGTTTGCTTCTGTGATTTTAGCTGCGTTTCTAACAATGGCTGTTACTTCGAGACCTCTGCTCACCGCTTCTTTTAAGATAAGGTTTCCAGCTTTACCGCTTGCACCAATAATTCCGATTTTCATGATGAATTCCTCCATTTTGTTGGTTTGGTGTAATGTTGTAATTTACAAGTTTACAACTAGTATAAAAAAATTAGTTAGTTTCGTTTATCTGCTGGGCGAGATCCGTCACCAAATCCTTTAGGGTAACATTCTCTAACACTTTTTCCATTGCTTTCTGTGACTGTTTAAGGATCACATTCAATACGATTTGAATATTGGCGCCGATTGGGCAGTCTGGGTTAGGAGAATCGTGAAAATGAAAAAGGTTGTCTTTTTCTACCACATCTACCGCTCGATAGATATCCAATAAGTTGATCTCCTCGAGTTCTTTTATCAGATAGGCTCCACCTGTTCCAGGACGAACGTTTACCAAACCTGCTTTTTTGAGTCTCCCCAACACGTTTCGTATAATGACTGGATTCGTATTGACACTTCCAGCGATCCATTCGGAAGTGCAATGGGCATCTTTTGACATTGAAAGCAACGATAAAATGTGGACAGCGATTGTGAAACGGCTGCTAATTTTCATGTTTTACACCCTTTCGTTGTAATCAGTATACTTACAACGCATCAAAAAATAAACCCCCTTTCTGATATTTTTTTTGAAAGGGAGGAACTTATTAAGGTTCCTCCCTATTCACGAATATTCCGTTCCGAACCGCATAGGCCGCTAGCTGAACGCGATTCTCGACCTGGAGCTTTTCCAGGATATTTTTCATATGATTTTTCACCGTATTCTCGGTAATCACTAAGCGTTCCCCAATTTGTTTGTTGGTATCGCCAGCTGCTACACAGCTCAAAATCTCAAGCTCTCGTGGAGTGAGAACGGAAGGGCTTGGTTCATCTTTCATCTCATCTTTTTTGAAACTGTGAAGCATTCGTCCCGCCAACTCACGTGAGAAGTCTGAGTTCCCGTCGAGTAGGGCATGGAGGTAACTGAGCCAATCATCCGGGTCGAGATTTTTTAACAGGTAGCCTTGCGCGCCGTATTGAATAGCGGCAAAGAGATCAGCTACATCATCGGAGACACTAAGAATGACGATTCGGATATGCGGATAATGTCGTTTGATTTGTTTGGTTGCCAGAAGTCCATCCAACTTGGGCATGTTGATGTCCATCAGGACGAGGTCAGGTTGCAGTTTTTCCGTCAGTAATAAAGCTTCTTCACCATCGGTTGCCTCTCCGATAATGTCAAATGCTGAATCTCCCTCCAATAAACTGCGAATCGCTTCCCGAGATAAAGGGTGATCGTCGGCGATTAACACGCGATAGGTTTTCACTTGTGTAACCCTCCAAGTTCTGATGATAGGCGAATGATCGTTCCGCCGACTTCTCTTTTCCCAATTGTTAACGCAGCATGCAGCTGGTCGGCCCGTTCGCGCATCATGCTAAGTCCATAATGAGGACCTGCGGGCTTGTCAGCATCGAACCCGCAACCATCATCCGTGATCATCAATTCCCACTCGCCAGGCGAGGTCGCTTTAAGGGATAGGGTTGCCTGTTTGGCATGGGCGTGTTTGCGAATATTGGTAAACGCTTCTTGAATTAAACCAAACAGCTGAACCTGTGCCGCTGGTGTGAAGATACCCTCATGAAGGTCATACTCCTGAGACACCTCAATACCCGTATGAATACTCCATTGGGACAGCCATTTGGTCAATCGTTGTTCGAGCGTTCCACTTTCGTCAGGCAGCGCTCGTAGATTAAAGATGGCTTGTCTCACATCATAATCTATGGAGGAGGTTGCGCTCAGCGCATCGTCTATTTTGCCCTGCTTTAATTTGACACGAAGATAAAACAGCGATTGAGCGATCCCGTCATGCAGCTCACGAGCCAAGCGTTCACGCTCTTCATAAACGGCGCGTTTGGCTTGTTCATGGGCTAGTTTGTCATTGATCGAGCGGAGCGTTCGAAACATCCATACGGCAAACAAGGAGGAAATGATGAAGGTAAGAATCGTGATGTAAAAGTTTCCAGTCCTCATCGTCATGTAGGGGAGCAGAAAATCGTGTCGGATGTATTCAAATCCGCCGATCAATAGGGTCGGAACTAGAACGCTCAAAACTTGCAACAAACGGTAGGTCATCGTATCAAATCCTTATCAATATAGGTTGGTTCATAAATCACCGAACATCTTCTCCGTGATTATGATGTAAAGAATAGCTGGAACGGGGAGGGCGGAGCAGAATGTTGACCAAATGGGTAACGATTCATCAATCGTACGGACTGCCGAGGGCTGCTCAGGAATTCAGGAGATATTTGGAGCATCATGGAATCCAGACTCAATTGCTTGTCAAAAGTAAAGGAAACGTCTCTCTTTACGTAATTCAGGTGCCACAGAGTCAAAAAGAAAAAGCGCTAAAAGTACTGGAAAAATATAAGCAAGGCCTTCACTAACGATTCCACCGATCCCCTAAGATCAACCGATGAATAAAGGAGATACTGGGGAATAGGGGGGAGATGTATGTCTACAACCGTACTGGAACGTCCCGGAACTAGTCTTCTGTTTGAACCCGATCTGATTTTTTTTGAGCCGAATGCCCTTGAGTATCCGCTCGGACAAGCGTTATATCAACTGTATAGCAAGCGCAATATTCCCATGAAAATGACGACGAGCCATAATCAGGTTCGAGGGATTCCTGGTGAGACGGAAGTGGAGCAATACCGCAACGCCAAGCGGACATTGGTGGTAGGGGTAAAAAAGACCCTTGCCTTCGAACCATCCAAACCTTCCGCCGAGTATGCGCTTCCCATTGCGACAGGATGTTTCGCTCACTGCCACTATTGTTATCTTAATACGAATGTTGGTTCAAAGCCATATGTTCGTGTGTACGTCAATGTAGATGACATCTTGGGTCAAGCCGAGAAATACATTCAAGAGCGAAGTCCTGAGATCACCCGTTTTGAAGCGGCGTGTACCTCCGATCCGATCAGCATCGAGCATATTACTGGCAATTTGAAGCGAGCGATTGAATTTATGGGGAAGCAACCGCTTGGAAGGCTGCGCTTCGTTACCAAATTTCATCATGTCGATTCACTGCTGGATGCAGAGCATAACGGACATACGCGTTTTCGATTTAGTATGAACGCTGATTATGTCATCAAAAATTTTGAGCCAGGAACGTCATCTTATCATCAGCGGATTGAAGCGGCGGGTAAAGTAGCCGAGGCAGGCTATCCATTGGGGTTTATTTTGGCTCCGTTGTACAGGTTTGACGGATGGCAGACTGGGTATACCGATTTGCTGGAGAGATTAAGCGGGAATTTGAACGATACAGCCAAACAGGGTTTAACCTTTGAATTAATCCAGCATCGCTTTACCAAGATTGCCAAAAACCTAATCCTGAAGCGCTATCCGAAAACCAAACTGGAAATGAATGAAGAGGATAGAAAGTACAAGTGGGGCAAATATGGAAAAGGAAAATACGTCTATCCGACAGATGAAGCCACGGAGCTTCGACAACACTTGGAACGAGAGATTGCGCGGCTTTTTCCGCAGGCACGAATTGAATACTTCACGTAACCAATCACGTCCCTCATCAAGAAAGGCTCGCCTAGGTCCGTACCATGGCGAGCTCTTTTTTGGGTGGGTCCGAAGAAGTGCTATTTTCAAATTTCTTTTTCGACAATCATTGACAAGCGTGGTAAAATTAAATTCGTTTTTATTTTGCGGGAGAGGATCATTACCAGATATGAAGACGGTTTTTATTACTGTTGAAGGACCAATCGGCATTGGCAAAACGTCATTGTCTCAGGCGATCAGCAAACACTATCATTTAGAATTATTGCAGGAAATCGTTTATGAAAATCCGTTTTTAGGGAAATTTTATGAAAATATCGCGGAATGGAGCTTTCAAACCGAGATGTTTTTCTTGTGTAATCGCTATAAACAGCTGCAAGATATTACAGACTTGTATTTGGCCAATGGGCGCTCTGTGGTAAGTGATTATAATATTTTTAAAAATACGATTTTTGCCACGCGTACCTTAAGCGAACAGAACCTTCCCAAGTACCTGCAAATTTACGATATTTTGACTCAGGATCAACCGCAGGCAAGTCTTGTCATCTATTTAAAAGCGTCGCTCTCAACGGTCATGAGCCGAATCGCTATGCGGGATCGCGATATCGAGCGCAACATGGACCCGCAATATATGGAGAGACTCATCGCGGACTATGATGAGTTCATGAAACAGTTCCAGCTGCGCCATCCGGAAGTACCGGTGCTTACTTTTGACTGCGACAATCTCGACTATGTACATCGCGCTGAAGATCTAGACTACGTTCTACAAAAAATCGAGCCTTACATACACACATCTGGGCAGGTTTTGTAAGCGGAGTTCATTCAGTTCGATGGGATTTAATTTAAGGGTAAGGAGAAACGAATCATGTCGGTCTATAAAAACAGCGAATTACGCGAAAAATACGGAATCCCTCGCAATGCCGTGATTACCATTGGGGGTACGGTCGGAGTAGGGAAATCTACCTTTACTCGCGCGTTAGCGGACTTGCTAGGCTTTCGCATCTCGGTTGAAAAGGTAGATAACAATCCGTATTTAAGCCGCTTTTACGATGATTTTTCCCGTTGGGGCTTTCATTTGCAAATCTTTTTCCTTGCCGAGCGCTTCAAAGAGCAGAAACGGATGTTTGAATACGGTGGAGGCTTTGTTCAGGATCGCTCGATTTATGAGGATACAGGGATTTTCGCCAAAATGTTGTATGAACAAGGGCATATGAATGAAGAGGATTATCAGACGTATACGCAATTGTTTGAGGCGATGGTGATGACTCCATACTTCCCGCATCCTGATGTTCTGATCTATCTGGAAGGAAGCTTTGATGAGATCGTAGGACGAGTGCGTGACCGTGGACGACCAATGGAACAGCAAACTCCGATTTCCTATTGGGAAGATTTATTCAACCGTTATGAGCATTGGATCAACAACTTCACGGCGTGCCCGGTGCTTCGCATTAATATTAATGAATACGATTTAATGGAGGATGCTTCTTCCGTAGAAGTGGTTCTTTCGCGCTTAGCAGAAAAAATCAATACAATGCGCGGGATTCGCGGTCAACTGAGATAACCGAACAGCTGCCAACGAGAAATGGGTTGGCGGCTGTTTTTTCAGTTTGTTCCGGTCTAGGCAAACTGGGCACTCTAGTAGTTGAAAAGGAGCGATACTTAATGAACGTTACGATAAAAGAAGCGGCGTATGAAGCATTGCGCAAACATTCATTTAAGCAAGGAACAGCTTTACGAATCAAAGCGGAGCTTTCAGGAGATTGCGGCTGTGCTTACTATGTGCACTTAATAAAAGACAATCCTCAAGACGCAGACTCACAGCTTGTCGTAGAGGGGATTCCTGTGATTATTGACAGTCTGACGCAAACCTTGTTAGGCCAAGATATGACCTTGAATTATAACCCAAAGTTCGGGTTTGCACTGAGTAGCCCGCAAGAGATTTTTTCTTATTCACTGGGAGTTGTCGAGGCGAAGTAAATCGCTTTCTTTATTCAAATAAAAGACTAAACGACTAACGTACTACCAGAACAACTTGCAAGGATTTCATACCCTGTGGTCTACTACAGTTAAGTAGTTGAAAACAATCAAGGGGGAAAAGGTATGACGCAACAAACACGAGTAATTCGCGCGAAACGTGGTGCCGAAATGGAATGCAAAGGCTGGGTACAAGAAGCCGCCCTGCGGATGATGATGAACAATCTGGACCCTGAGGTTGCTGAACGTCCGGAAGATTTGGTTGTTTACGGTGGAATCGGTAAAGCGGCTCGTAACTGGGAAAGTTTTGACGCAATTGTCAGAAGTTTGCGTGAGCTTAACGACGATGAGACGCTGCTCGTTCAATCAGGTAAACCGGTAGCGGTGTTTAAGTCCCATATCCATGCTCCCCGTGTTCTTTTGGCTAACTCCAATCTGGTTCCAGCATGGGCAAACTGGAATGTATTCCGTGACTTGGAGAAGCGTGGTTTGATCATGTATGGGCAAATGACAGCAGGCTCCTGGATTTACATCGGAACGCAAGGAATTCTGCAAGGAACCTATGAGACGTTTGCGGAGGCTGGGCGTCAGCACTTTGGCGGTTCGCTCAAAGGAACCATTACCGTAACAGCTGGTCTTGGCGGTATGGGTGGTGCGCAACCGTTGGCCGTTACCATGAACGAAGGGGTTGTCATTGCGGTTGAATGTGATCCAACTCGCATTCAACGCCGGATTGAAACACGCTACTGTGATGTGAAAGCGGATACATTGGACGAAGCGCTTCGTCTGGCCAAAGAAGCCAAAGCTGCAGGCAAGCCGCTCTCCATTGGATTGCTCGGCAACGCCGCTGAGATTCTGCCGGAAATGGTTCGTCGAGGAGAGATTCCAGATTTGGTTACCGACCAAACCTCTGCGCATGATCCACTGAACGGCTATCTTCCTGTTGGCTATACAATGGAAGAAGGCTTGAAGCTTCGTCAGGAAAATCCAGAAGAATATGTCCGACTGTCCAAACAAAGCATGGCGATCCATGTACAAGCTATTCTCGATATGCAAAAGCAAGGCGCCATTGCTTTTGATTACGGAAATAATATTCGTCAAGTGGCATTGGAAGAAGGAGTTAAAGATTCTTTCAACTTCCCGGGCTTCGTTCCAGCATTCATCCGTCCGCTGTTCTGCGAAGGCAAAGGGCCGTTCCGTTGGGTAGCACTTTCTGGCGATCCAGAGGATATCTATAAAACAGACGAAGTGATCATGCGCGAATTCGCGGATAATGAACATCTGGTGCGCTGGATCAAGATGGCGCAAGAAAAAGTACAATTCCAGGGACTTCCTTCCCGTATTTGTTGGCTGGGGTATGGAGAGCGAGCCAAATTCGGACGCATCATCAACGAAATGGTGGCAAAAGGCGAGTTGAAAGCGCCTATCGTTATTGGTCGTGACCACCTCGACTGCGGTTCTGTAGCTTCTCCTAATCGTGAAACAGAAGCGATGAAAGACGGCAGTGACGCGATTGCGGACTGGCCGATTCTGAACGCGATGATTAATGCCGTGAATGGCGCAAGCTGGGTTTCCGTCCACCATGGCGGCGGTGTGGGAATGGGCTATTCCTTGCATGCTGGAATGGTTATCGTAGCAGATGGCACACCGGAAGCAGCGGAACGCTTAGAGCGCGTGCTTACTTCCGATCCGGGAATGGGTGTTGTTCGTCACGTAGATGCAGGGTATGAGTTAGCGATTCAAACAGCCAAGGAAAAAGGCGTGAAGATCCCGATGATGGGGGAATAAAGCGATGAATAAAGGCGAATTGATTGTAGGCGCCAGTCAAATTCTCACACTGGCTGGAAACAACGAGAAACCACGTACGCATGAGGGAATGCGTGATCTTGGCATCCTAGAAGGACAAGGCAATGCAATTGCCATTTATAACGGCAAGATTGTGAGCGTAGGATCAGAGGGGCATGGGATTACCGTGCTCAAAGAATTAGGTGTAAGCAAGGATCATATTGAACGTATCGACGCGAAAGGCAAGCTGGTTATGCCGGGCTTGATTGATCCGCATACCCATCTGGTTTTTGCCGGGTCGCGTGAATATGAATTAGAGCTTCGAATGAATGGGGCAACCTATCTGGAAATTCTCGAAAAGGGTGGCGGAATTCTCTCCACCACCCGCAAAACGAGAGAAGCTTCCGAAGATCAGCTGACGGACGAGGCATGGCCTAGACTTGACGCGTTCCTTCGCTATGGCGTAACCACCGTGGAAGCGAAGAGCGGATACGGCTTAACCGTTGAGGATGAGCTAAAGCAGTTGCGTGTAGCCAAACAACTGAATGAAAAGCATCCGATTGAAATCGTCTCCACCTTCATGGGGGCTCATGCCATTCCAATGGAGTTCAAGGCCAATCCCGATGATTTCGTCGATCTTATCATTCAGGAGATGCTGCCAAAAGTGGCTGAAGAGAATCTTGCGGCGTTCTGTGATGTGTTCTGTGAGCATGGCGTCTTTACGTTAGAGCAATCCGAGCGAATCCTCGAGGCAGGCAAAGCTTACGGACTTCGCGCCAAAATCCACGCGGATGAGATCGAGCCAATGGGCGGCGCGGAACTTGCAGCTAAAGTGGGAGCCATCTCCGCTGATCACCTTCTCAAAGCATCGGATGAAGGCATTCAGGCAATGGCGGAAGCGGGCGTAGTGGCCACACTTTTACCAGGTACAGCGTTCTTCTTAATGGCCGAATTTGCCCGCGGTCGTCACATGATTGACCTAGGCTGTCCAGTTGCGCTCTCAACCGACCGTAATCCAGGATCTTCGCCTACAGAGAACCTGCAGCTCATCATGAATCTGGCATGCTTCCATATGAAGTTGACGCCAGCTGAAGTCATCGTGGCAACGACGATCAACGCGGCGCATGCCATCGGCGTAGCGGATCGTCTGGGAAGCATCGAGGCAGGCAAACAAGCGGATATCGTCATGATGGATGTGCCAACCTATCAGCATTTGCAGTACAACTTCGGAATCAACCATGTAGATACGGTGATCAAGGCTGGTCAAATCGTCGTTTCAGGGGGACAACTTCGCTATGAATAATAACCCGTATCTTCTCCCGCCTGCGCTGATCAACCGAATTGGTGGAGCAGACCGCTTAGATCGCAAAGTCAGTCAGTGGATTCAAAGCTATCAAGCAGGGGATACACCCGATGTAGGGTTCATCGGTGCTCCTCTGTCCCGTTCGTCTATCAGCGCGTCTGCGGCTAGTGAAACACCGAATGCCGTGCGGATGGCGTGGCGCGGGTTTAGTACTTGGTACGCGGATTTCGATGTGGAGCTGTCTGATTTGCATGTAGCGGATCTAGGTGATATCAAGATGCACACGACGGATATTCTTCGTTGCCAATCCAATATTGAAGAAGGTTTGTTCCACTTGTATCAAGAGCTCCCAACCATGCTCCCGATCGTCATTGGCGGAGATCACTCTATTACCCGCCCATCGTTAAAGGCGTTTGCACGAGCTAACGAAGGAAAAAAAGTGGGTTTGATTCAATTTGACACCCATTTTGACGTTCGTAATCTGGAAGATGGGGGACCTAGCAACGGAACACCATTCAGAGGATTATTAGACGATGAAGTGATCAAAGGCGAAAATATCGTGCAGATTGGCATCCACGGGTTCTCCAATTCACGAGCTTATCGGGATTACGTCCGAGAAAATGGCATCACGTACTATACCATGCGCCAAGTCCGCCAGATCGGCTTGGAGCCACTAATGCATCAAGTGGTGCGTGACCTCTCCTCCAAAGTGGATGTCATTTATGTAACAGTAGATATTGACGTGCTGGACTTGTCCCATTGTCCCGGTTCTCCAGGAGCGGCACCCGGTGGCATGATGTCTTGGGAGTTGTTTGAAGCGGTTTATCACCTGGGACTTCATCCGCAAGTGGGAGCACTTGATTTAGTGGAGCTTGACCCTTTCCGAGACGTTTCACAGCTTTCGGTTAAGTCTGGATGCCATGTGCTCTTGTCCTTCCTCGCCGGTGTGCAAAAACGGGTGAAAGGCTGAGGTTTCTCTCTTGAACTGTGGTATAATAATCCGATATTCTACCAAAGGGAGAGATGGAAATACATGACTGAAGCTTGGTTTGAACGCAGCTTTCGTGAGGATTACCTTCTGGTGTATCAGCATCGGGATGAAACTTCTGCGGATCAGGAAATTGCCAATCTACTTAACCATCTTCCCATCAGACAAACGGGACGCATCCTTGATTTGTGTTGCGGGAGCGGAAGGCATTCACGAGCATTGGCCAGAAGAGGATATGAGGTCGTAGGGGTAGATTTATCACCAGTGCTTCTCGCCTTAGCCGAGGAGCATAATACATTTGATCATCTTTCCTTCTATCAATATGACATGCGTGACATTCCCTTTGAGAATGAATTCGACGTCGTCGTGAATCTCTTTACCAGCTTTGGCTACTTTTCAACGGATGAAGAAAATGCCAAGGTCATCGGCAATATGTCCCGTGCCCTTAAACAAGGCGGGGAGGTCTTGATTGACTACCTCAATCCGGCTTATGTCAAAGCCAATCTCGTTTCACGTTCCGAACGTGAAATGGATGGTTTATTCATCGAGGAAAATCGTTTCATCGAAAATGGATACGTCAAGAAACGGATTACCGTCAGAGATGCGGAAGCATCCAACCCGAGAGAGTATCAGGAGCAGGTCCGGCTGTACGAGTGCTCAGATATGATCCAGATGCTAAAACAAGCGGGTTTTAGTCAGATTCAGGTGTTTGGAGATTACGCTTTCCAACCGTACGCATGCGAAACGTCTCCAAGAATGATCTTTTTTGGAATAAAGGATTAATTTTTTCTTAAGCGAGCGTTTGCTGTGACTAACCCTATCGGTCGATGAATATGATGGGATATGAAGATTCTATCGACCGAGGGGGGATTCGGCATGACGAAACTAACCATTGAGCAAATCAAATGGAACCTGAACAAGGTGCCCGGCTGGAAATTAGTAGAGGATCAACATGCGTTGTACCGAACGTTTACTTATCAAGATTTTCAGAAGGCCGTCCTGTTTATTAATCAAATATCCGAATACGTGGATCAAGACGCGAACCATCTAGACATTCACATCAGTGGATCGATTGTAACGATCTCCCTGTCGACACAGAACAAAGGGCTGACTGGAAAAGATTTCGCTTTGGCCCAGATGATTAGCAAGCTGGCCTTATAGTTTTTTTTGATTTCAGATCATTTACTAGATATTTTTGATAGCGGTTACAGGTAGACCATTCAGCCTATGTTGGCTCAATGGTCTTTTTTCATTCATAATAGGTTTGGAAAAAATTTCGGATCTCCTGATTGATCGAGAGTAACCGTTGTTCAGAAGGGAAATGGCCCATCTCGTAGGACAAGCATTTTACCAGATTTGGAATGGTCTCACTTGCTTTGTGAACCACCTTCTCTGATGGAAAGAAAATGTCCTTTGAGCCAGCAATGATCATGGTCGGAGAGGATAAGTTCACTAGCTCGGATTTGTCCGTAAGCTTGGGCATGTTTCGTTCCAACCTGACAGATTTGAATATTTCACCAATAATCATCTTGTCGGTTTCCTGCATCGTTTGCAATGACATAGCGTCGGCAATCTTTTGAAGAGGCCTATCAGAATTGTTCAATTTAAAAAGGAGTAAAGGAAACAATATCATTCTAAGCATGCTTGCTTTTGAACCTAACGCAAGGCCAGCGGGTGAGATTAGAACAGAGCACGCGATCTTATCAGGTAGATAGGTCGCCAGTCTTAATATGATCCCCGCACCATACGATGGGCCGATAAAAGCGCTTTTTGTGATACTAAAAGCATCCATTAGATCGCTTAACCATAAAGCAAAGTGATCATTCTTGGCGGAAATCCTGGTTTCGTCACTATAACCGGGGTGTCCAATGGTATCCGGCGCGTAGATTCGATAATCATGGAACAGAGACTTAAACCAAGAAAGAGTCATGGGATTAATACAATTACCACCTTGTAGAATGAAAACAGGCTTCGCGTCTTTAGGCCCAGTTACCAAAGTATGCGTGACTCCAAAACGGGTAGAAACATGTATTCTCTCAAAATCAGCCGGGAGTAATTCTAGGTAGGAGTCGTATGCGGCAAGAACTCTTGATTTTCCCTCTGTACTTGTGTAAATCGTATGATCCTTCATCGGACAGCTCCAGTCATTTTAAAAAAGTATCTGGATTTATGATAGCATTTTTTGCCAGTAGCGAGTTGAATTTCAAGCGGTCTTTCCCAATCAGGATTGTGATGACGAGGATTTGTTTGTCAACTGCTTTGGTTCATTGATATAGTAGTAGAGAGAACTTATTTCAGGTTTCCATTGGTTGTTTTTAAGGAAATGAGGCGATAAATTGTCAGTATCACTTCCAATCTCCATTAAAGGAATCCTTCTTGATCAACAACGTGTGCTTCTCGTCAAAAATGAGCGGTTGGTGTGGGAGCTCCCAGGTGGCAGACTTGAACCGGGAGAAACTCCGGAAGCAGCACTCCGGCGTGAATTGCTAGAGGAACTAGGCGTTCAATGTTCTGTGAAGAGCATTGTGGATGCCTGGGTATTTCCAGTATTTAAAAATCGGGAAGTTTTTATCGTCACATATAGATGTGAGTGTGATGACTTGAAACAGATTCAACTTAGTGCTGAGCATGTGGAATATGGTTGGTTTGACTTGAAGGAGCTTGGATCTATTCCATTGCCGAATGGGTATAAGCGTTCCATTGAGCGAAGCATCCAGCATTCGGCTCTTTCCTAAAAAATGATCGATGATTTGATGAGATGTGCGGGGGGAAACCTATGGAAGATTACGTTGCGCGTAATAAGGAAACGTTTGACCGTCTAGGCAGTGCCGCCACAGACGTAGCCGAGCTTATGAAGAATGCGTCTATCTGTTTGCCTGCTTTTCAAATGATGCTCGGCGGAAGCCGCGTTCTCGATTTGGGATGCGGAGTGGGCAGTGACTCCTTGCGATTAAAGCGATACAGTCTGGAAGTGCAGGGCTTGGATATTAGTGAAGCGATGCTGGCGGAGGCCAAACGTCAGGTAGAAGGAGTCTCGTTTTCCCAAGGGGATTTTCGCGCATTGCCGTTTGAAGACAAAAGCTTTGACGGTGTCTGGGCGAATGGCTCTCTTTTTTACGTGACAGCCGAAGATCTCGCCAAAACCTTAAGCGAAGTGATGCGAATTTTGAAGCCTGGTGGCGTGTTTTTTGCCTCGTATCTCTTGGGAGATGGGGAGTTCTACCACGACAATTTGTATCATCATTGCTATCAGGAAGCAGAGATCGAACAGAAGTATCACGAGGCAGGGTTCAAAACGATTGACCGAACCTGGACGACTGACGAGGATAAGTTTATGTGCATTCTTGCAGTGAAGTAAGAAATCGTAGGAGGATCATTTATGGACATTCAATCTCACAAGCAATTGCTTGAGACTTTACAACCGTATGCATCCCTGCAGGTGACTGCTATCTATACCCAATGGGACAGTGAATCGGCGGATGAGGAGGAGGTTATCGATTTTCAAGCAAAGCTGCAGGAATTTCGCTTAACCGATAACGAGTTCGGTGAAAAGGACTTGTTCCTGTTGTTCGTTGACGGGGACGAAGAGATCGAATTATTAATGGAGATTCCAGCGGCAGAGGAAGATCTGGGAGTTTTGGACGACGGACAATTTCGCTTGTTTGGAACTGAGGCTGAGCTGATTCTGAAAAAATGAGCACAAGAACAGCCTATTCGTATTACGGAACCCCCGATTTGATGGGAGAAAAAGAAATATATCGTCTAAAAAAATACGTAAAGCAGAAGAAAGCGAAACTGGTCGAAAGTGGCCGGTTTTTGCTTGATCTGGAAGCGTTGAATCGGTTGTTTATGCTGGATTGCTTCAATTGCAAGGATGTTCATCAAGAGACCTGTTGTGAAAAGGGAGAGCCATACTCAGTGCCGTATCAGCAGGTTCAGCGGATGGAGAGGTATGTTGCCCAGATGAAGGATGGATACCTGATGCCTGAAGTGAAGCAAACCATCCAGGAAAAAGGAGTCTGGCAAACAGGCACACTGGATACCATTAAACGGCACGAAGGAAATTGTTTGTTTGTGACCACTTGCAATGGGAAATCCTGCTGCGCGATTCATGCCCATGCGGCGGCTCATGATCATGATGTTTTTCCGGTCAAGCCTTTCAGCTGTCAACTATACCCAATTGATCTAATCCGCATGCCGGACAAGATTCTGATTACCTCCCTAACGGAGGAGACGGTAGGCTTCTCACGCTGGAGCAAAGATTATTTGGAATTATTTTACTGTTCGAGTATGGAGCGTAGATTAAGCGACCGAGCACTTGCCGAAGAAGTTTTCCCTGTCAAAGGGTATCGCTCCGCCTATTCGTGGGGACGAGATGTACTGCTTCGTGAGTTCGGCTCCTCGTTGGTAGAAGTGTTAGACCCTTACTTTGAACCAGTAGCTGCCACATAAAAAACGAAAAAACCGATTCCTGTCTGATGGGGAATCGGTTTATTTGCACTAATCTTGCTGACTCTGCCCTTGAGCATCATAGAATTTCTGATGCTGCTTGCGGTGCTCCCGACGTTCCTTCCGAATCCGGTAGCGGTCTTGGGCACTGTTATAATGAAACTTCTCTTCTTCCGTTTCCGGATAAACAGGCGGAACAGGAATGGATTTGCCATTACCATCGATGGCTACAAACGTCAGGTAGGAGGTAGCTGTGAGATGACGCTCTCCAGTAAGCAAATCCTCAGATTCAACTTGCACGAAAATTTCCATGGAGGTTGTATGAGTCCAGGTTACAAAAGCTTCCAGACAAATTGCCTGTCCTACTCGGATCGGGTGAAGGAAATCCAGGCTGTCGTTTGATGCGGTGACTACAGCGGATCGGCAGTGACGCATGGCTGCCACACTGGCGATTTTATCGACATAGGCCATTACTTTGCCACCGAACATGGTTCCGTGGTAGTTGGTATCTGGTGGGAGTACGATGTCCGTCATGTAGGTTCGGGATGCACTCATTGGTTTCGCTTGCATGTGACTCTCCATCCTTTTATGAGTAACAAAATGAATTCGCGTATACTTAAATCTCCATCATTCTAACGCAATCTTAACAAGATGACAATGCTGTAAAATGGAGTGGATAAATAGCTGAAATTTCGTGAAAATTTAGAAGAACAGCAGAAAGACTTCGTCCCTTTACGCTCTGTTTAAGCTCGCGTGTAGCATCTTATGTCCGCTCCGTTCACTACGGAAGGGAGTCGACAAGAAAATCGCTTCGCTTCTCAGTCTGATGTAAAGAATGCCGACTCTTTTCCTTCCTACGTTCTCTGCGCTAAGTATCGCTTAAAAGGAGCTAGAGTGACGAAGTCTTTTCTTGGTGGGCTTGCGCGAATGGAAGGAAAGTTTTAATTACTTTACCGTTGTAAAGCAATTAAATTTTCCAGTATGGTTAAAAAAGCCTGGTCATTTAAGACCAGGCTTTAGAAGCGTTATGTTCCTAGAAAGTAATGATGGCGCGAATTATTGGGCAATCTCGGAGTGAAGCAAAGTCTCTGCTGCCACCATATCTGGATGCATCTCACGGTCATAGACGAGGCGTGGAACTGCGGCACGCAGACGATCATATGCCTTTTGCGTTCCAACTCCCAATTTACCTTCTCCAAAATCAATAGCTTGGGCAGCCGCCAAATACTCGATAGCAAGCACCTTGCGCACGTTGCCAACGACCGTGCGAAGTTTTCGAGCGGAAGTTGTTCCCATACTCACGTGATCCTCTTGGTTGGCAGAGGATGGAATGGAATCGACGGATGCGGGATGACACAGGACTTTATTTTCGGAGACGATGGAAGCCGCCGCGTACTGTGTAATCATGAAACCGGAGTGAAGACCACCGTTCGGAGTCAAGAAGGCTGGCAGTCCGCTCAACTGTGGATTAACCAAACGCTCTGTTCGACGCTCGGAGATATTGGCAAGCTCAGACATCGCGATCGCCAGGAAGTCAGCAACCAGAGCCATCGGTTGGCCATGGAAGTTTCCGCCGGAGATCACATCACCCGTTTCAGGGAACAGAATGGGATTATCGGTCACACTGTTGCATTCAATTGTGACTTTGTTCCACACATACTCTAGCGTGTCACGAGTTGCGCCATGAACCTGAGGGATGCAACGCAAGCTGTACGGATCCTGCACGCGCAGCTCGCCTTGTTCACTTGTACGCTCACTGCCTGCGAGAATCTCCAGCAGACGCTTCGCCGAGTCTTGCTGTCCTTGGTGCGGACGAACGGAGTGGAGTTGTGGATCGTATGCTTTTGGAATACCGCGCAATGCTTCAACCGTCATAGCGGCAACCACTTCCGCATTTTCCATGATGATTCGCGCATCATAGAGAGCCAAAGCCAAGTTGGCGGTCATCGCCTGTGTGCCATTAATAAGAGCAAGACCTTCCTTGGCGTGCAATTGGATCGGAGTTAAACCAGCGGCATTGAGCGCTTCGGCACCCTTCATCCGGTTTCCTTGATACTCAGCTTCTCCTTTTCCAAGCATAACTAGCACGAGGTGGGCAAGAGGAGCAAGGTCTCCGCTTGCGCCAAGGGAACCTTGCTGAGGAATGATCGGATGCACTCCACGATTACACATTTCAATCAGCAATTGCAAAGTTTCCAGACGGATACCTGAATAACCTTTGGCCAAGGCGTTGACGCGGAGTGCCATCATCGCGCGAACCACCTCGGAAGCATAAGGTTCACCCATACCGCATGCATGGCTCATAATCAAATTCTCTTGCAAGGCACTTACTTCTTCAGCCGGAATGACGACATCTGAGAATTTTCCGAAGCCTGTAGTGATGCCGTACACCACTTTTTGATTCGTCACCATTTCTTCAACCATCTGGCGGGAGCGCTTCACCAGCGAGATCGCTTCATCGGATAGTTGAATGTGCGCACCCTGGCGCGCAATCGCTGCAACCTGTTCAATGGTAAGTCCTGATCCATTCAAGGCAATTGGTTGTTCCATGTTAATCATCATGTCTGATTTTCCTCCTTTAATAAGGCAGAGAGGCAAAAGCAAAGGGGTTAGGAACAGTTCCTAACCCCTTGGAAAATCCTGTATATGGTTGAAATGACGAAGCCGACATTTACCTCGCATATTTGAGTCTCCTCGCTTTTATCCTTATGTATCATTGTAGTCTATACACGCGGATAGTCAACGGTTGAATACACAATTTTTTCACAATATGCTTGTACGACACGAAAATGGGCGCATGAACCTGCAAAAAAATAGGCAAGTGTCGTTTCTTGATGAGGTCAAATGTCATACCATGTACTGTGTCATGTAACCAGAAAGGACGTGTGCCAAGAATGGAAAGAAGACCTGTTCCGCCATCTCAACCCGTGCCGGTACCTCCTATACAGCAGGCACCTATACAACAGCAGGCACCTATAGTACCGCCTCCGAGACCGCCTGTACAGATGCCAATTATTCCTCCGAGACCGCCAGTTCAGATGCCAATTATGCCTCCGAAAAAAGAAATGCCAATTATGCCGCCCGCACCTAGGCCAGCTCCACCTATGCATATGAAAATCCACATGTACATGTACAAGTATCATTTCCACTTGGAAAGAATGCAATACTTCCAGGAGATGTGCCATAGGCATCGTCACCACAAGAAAAGATTTCAAACGTTCTACAAGCACTATATGCACCACAAACACAAAGTTCATTACTACTACGACAGATGCCACCATATGGAAAGCAGTTCATCCTCTAGCTGTGGTTGTGACTGCGGAGGCTCATCATCAAGCTCGAGCTGCTAAACCGAGGTTGAACAAATCAAAGCCGAATATAGCGCGAGTACGCCCCCTTACAGATCGGCTAAGTGGGCGTCTTTTTTTGCCTTGGTTAATTCCTTTCGTAATTTAAGCAAGGCTTCGTCTTTATTCTTACATTCGAGCATGATATCAAGCGCATACTCCTTCACCAGTTCGAGAAACGCTAGGAAATCCTGGACGATGATATCATCGGCGTGACTTCGGAAATCCTCGTTGGAACGTGGAGAAGAGAAGTGCATCTTGGGCGTACGCGATCCCCAAGTCTGAATAATCCGGGGCAGATAATCTACGATCTCTTCGCCGTGATTGACGCAATGATGATGATGAATATCCAGCACCATTGGCAGCTTGATTCGTTCGCACAACTCCAACACCTCAGACATTGTAAAGGACGTATCATCATTCTCTACCACGAGACGATTCGTGATATGAGCGGGGAGATGGGCCGCATTTGCAGCAAAGCGGTCCAATGAGTTCTGTTTATCATCGTATACACCCCCGACATGCGTAACCAGAACCGAATTGGAATCCAAGCCCATGGCGTCGAACACACGGGCATGGTAATCAAAATCTTTTACTGTCGAGGCCAGCACATCCTTGTTGGGGGAATTCAGAATGCTATAGTGACCGGGATGAGAGGTCATTCTGATTTGATGCTTGCGGATGAATTCACCGGCTTTTCGGAAGTCCCATTCGAATTCCTTCTGCCAATCCCAATCACTGGTTATCGGATGTGTGGCAAAGGGAACGAACTCGGAAGGCAGACGGTACAGATAGATTTGATGGGACACGTTGTATTCCAGAAGATCCATGAGATTGAAGAAGTTGGATTGCAATACCTTGCGCAGCTTCTTTAATTGCTCGGCCCTCGTAAGTTTGTTCAGTTGCACTAACGTGGTTTTTTTATTGGGATTGTTCGTTGTTGCCATGCTGATACAGGCATAGCCCAAACGGATCAAACTCAACACCTCCCACTCAACTTGTCATTCTGTATTATTCCCCGAAATCACAAAAAACGCTGGTATAACCAGATGAACTAGATAAAAAACTAAACAGGAAATGGAGATAGGAGGGGTAATGATGACCGAACATATCCTTGCGGAAGAATACCGAGAAGGGCTTCGTTCCTTTGCGCAAATGATGCCTGATGTGATGAATGCCTACACCCAGTTTACGACAACCTGTTTTCAGGCTGGGGCGCTTGATCGGAAGCAGAAGCATCTGATGGCAATGGGAATCTCTTTGTTTACGGGAAATGAACATTGTATCGTGTATCATCTTGAAGGGGCTTTAAGCGAAGGCGCCTCAGAAAAGGAAATTGCCGAAACCGTCGCTGTGGCCGGGGCCTACGGAGGAGGAACCACCTTCTCTCACGGAGTGATCCTGGTTAGCGAAGTCATGGGCGAAAAGAATCAATCGCTCCAATAAGGAAGAAATGACCAAGAAAGCTTGAACGCCTAAGGGAAAGGTTCAAGCTTTCTTTTCTGTATGACTTCCGATCCAAGCTTTTCCAGCATATTGATGTATATAAATATAATAATTATTTGCTGTATCATTCCAATTCGGGGAGGAGCGGATAGTTCGTTGACGCATCGTACAGTCCAAATTGCCCCCAATGTCTGGTCAGTCATTACCTATGAAGAATCCTGGAAAAGTTACATCAACAACTATGTGATCAAAAACAAGGATCAATTTTTGTTGATTGACACCAACTTGCGAAAGCATCGAAATCAATTTCAGCAAGAACTCCAATACTTGGGAGCGGTCGCGGACAGAATTGAACAGGTCTATTGCACACATCGTCATCCTGATCATATCGGGAATGTGGAACTCTTTTCTTCTCGGAATAACTGGATTCATCTTCATGATTATTACGAGCTTGACGATTTTTCGCAAACACTTTTCGGACATACATTTACAGGTTCTAGCGGGGAAGTTCCGTACTTGGAGTATCAACTGCTGCCGACGCATACGAGAGGTTCCGTCGCTTTTTTTGAACCCATGAACAAAATCTGTTTTGTGGGAGATCACCTCTGTTTTTATGGAGCTCCATTAGGGGAAGGTTTTGGGTATGAAGCGGGGGCGAGAACTTCTTATTTGTCTTCAATTGAGGAATGGAAAACGCGCGAGCCGCATCAGGTGGATGGGTTTGCCAAAGGACTTGAAGCTTTTCTGCGTTGGCCAATTGAAGTTTTGGCAACAGGGCATGGCCCCATTCTTCAAGGGGATATTCCAATTTTCTTGAAGCAAGTGTTAAAACAATTAATTTCCTAAGAAAAAAAGCCTCATCCAGCTTGTGTGGAAGAGGCTTTTGTCCATTCTTGCAAACGCTTGTCAATTTCACCTTGATTTAAATGCATAATGTTCATGTAGTTTTTGATGGCGAGCTGTTTCATATGAGTAACAGCCTGCTGATAGTCTCCCTTGGCCGCTTCAATTTCCGCCTGACAGATGAGACGCAGTTCTTCTTTCAACTTCTTGGTTGCCACCAACTGATAGGCCTCCACCGCACCTTGCACATCACCCAAGCGGGCATGGGCACAAACGATAATCCCTAAAGCGCTGATCAGCTTATTGTCCCGTTCATAGACGTGAAAAGCGATCTCTAATGCCTCTGTGTAACGTCCGCAGTAGAAGTAAACAGCCGATAAGTTGTAAAACAAATAATGCATCATCGCTTGATTGAACAAAGAGGGAGTATCCTTGCAGACATTCAAGCCTTGCGCAATGAATTTCTCCGCTTGCAAGTAGTTCCCGGACAGTATTTCAACCGTGGATTTATCCAGAAAAGCCACAGGGAGCGTCTTGTTCTTTTTAAAGGAGGCTTGAAGCGGACGCATCCGCCAAGAGGCGTTACGTTTAAAAAAGGAGCTCATGTATTGATAGCGGAATGGCCAATGCAAGCGGGCAAACAAAACGATCAACACAACAGAAATTCCGCTTATAACCGAGATTGAATTCAAGTCCAATAGTTCCAAAGATAGCGCACATCCTTTCTCCAAAATCGGACAGACGTAGCTTCATCTTAGCATAGCTGTATCGATTTCGAATAGTAGGACGATTGGACAAGTCGAATTGTTACATCATTGTCGTTGGAAGTATCTAGTTGATTCTGATAAGCTACAGGTAGTATCTAGGGGACAATGGAATAGGAGTGAAAGGCTTCATGAGAACGATCTGTATGATGATCCTTCTGGTGATCATGGGAGTTTTGGCCGGATGCGGTGGCCAATCTCAGGAAGGAAGCGTGCAGCAGGGTGAATATTTTAGCGTTAGTCTAGAGCCTGCTGTCAGTCCGGTTCCTACTGGACAAGAAGTGAAGTATACCGTTCAAGTGACGCATGAGGGTGAGGTCGTCACCAAAGCACAAGTCCAAGTTGCGCTTGAGATGAAAGAGATGGATCATGGCAAAAATGAGTTTGCGTTAAAAGAAGTTCAGCCAGGTGTGTATGAAGGCAAAGCCGTACTACCCATGTCGGGCACATGGCAAGCCTATATTCGGATAGCCAAAGACGGCAAAAGTGAAACCATACCGGCAACGTTTGAAGCGGTAGGTGAGATGGTCAAGAGCAAATAAACTTGCAATTCTGAAGGCTAATGTTATTTTTGAACAGAATGTGAACGATAAAGTCACATCTGTAAGAGGGTTATGTTATAATAGATTTCGTTCATTAATAGACCTTAAATAGTAAAGTAAGGGGCGACCTTGGCATGGAAAAGTTTAAAGATAGTATTTTAGAGCTGATTATCGAAACTTCAACCAACCTACCACCAGATGTTCGTCATGCAATTAACCAGGCAAAACAAAAAGAAGACGCAGGAACTCGTTCCGCACTCTCTCTTTCCACCATTGCCTTAAATATTACGATGGCTGAAGAAAACGTGTCTCCAATCTGCCAGGACACAGGAATGCCTACGTTTGAAATCAAAACCCCAGTGGGCGCTAACCAACTTGTCATGAAAAAAGCAATCTTGGAAGCGGTTGCTGAAGCGACCAAATTGGGTAAATTACGTCCAAATTCCGTAGATTCCCTTACTGGTGAAAACTCCGGGAACAATATCGGGGCAGGAACACCTGTCATTCACTTTGAACAGTGGGAAAAAGACGAAATAGAAGTGAAGCTGATCCTCAAAGGTGGGGGCTGTGAAAACAAAAACATTCAATACTCTCTTCCAGCTGAGTTGGAAGGTTTAGGTAAAGCGGGCCGTGACCTAGATGGTATTCGCAAATGCATCCTGCATGCTGTTTACCAAGCGCAAGGTCAAGGCTGTAGCGCAGGCTTTATCGGTGTTGGTATTGGTGGCGACCGCACTTCCGGTTACGCTTTGGCGAAGCATCAATTGTTCCGTCGTGCTGATGATACGAATCCAAATTCTGAGTTGGTTAAACTTGAAGAGTACATCATGGACAAAGCCAACGATCTCGGTATTGGTACCATGGGCTTCGGAGGAAATACAACTCTCTTGGGTTGCAAAATTGGTGTAGAAAACCGTTTGCCAGCAAGCTTCTTCGTATCCGTTGCCTACAACTGCTGGGCGTTCCGTCGCCAAGGTGTCCACATTGATGCGCAAACTGGCGATATCATCAACTACTTGTATAAAGATGAAGTGGTTGTCATGGATCAAAGCAAATCGGAAGCGGAAGGTGCATCCGAACGTCGTGAGGTTGTATTGGAAGCGCCAATCACCGAGGAGCAAATTCGCAGCTTGAAAGTTGGAGACGTTGTCATCATCAATGGAATGATGCACACAGGTCGCGATGCTTTTCACAAATACATGATGGATCATGACTGTCCAGTGGATTTGAATGGTGGGGTTATCTACCACTGCGGACCTGTTATGCTTAAAGATGATGCAGGCGAATGGCACGTGAAAGCAGCAGGACCAACCACTAGTATTCGCGAGGAGCCTTACCAAGGAGATATCCTCAAGAAATTCGGTCTCCGCGCGGTTATCGGAAAAGGCGGTATGGGCGCAAAAACACTCAAAGCCTTGGAAGAGCATGGTGCCGTTTATCTGAACGCTATCGGCGGAGCAGCACAGTACTATGCGGATTGTATGGAAAAAGTAGAAGGTGTTGACTTCATGGAATTTGGTGTTCCAGAAGCCATGTGGCACCTTCGCGTAAAAGGATTTGCCGCGATCGTAACAATGGATTCTCATGGCAACAGCTTGCACGCTGACGTTGAGAAAAACTCCAAAGATAAATTGGCTCAATTTGCTGAACCTGTTTTTAAATAAACACAGTTTGTTTCCAATAGCCCTCTGCTTCCTGATCGGGAGACAGGGGGCCTTTGTCTAATTTCGGACAGATTGGGTTCTTGTTGATTTCCTCCATAGATGTTTAGGAATAGGTTAGTAGCGAATCTATACACTGGAGGGAGAAAACATGAACTACGTAGTTCGACCTGGTGATACATTGATCGGAATTGCGACTCAATTTGGTGTTCCATGGACAGAAATTGTTCGTGTCAATAACTTGCAGCCACCCTATTCGTTATATGTAGGTCAAAGGCTGTTCATTCCGGGTGTTAGGCCAACACCAACACCACCAATAGCCCCAGCCCCTGGAAACGTCGAGCGCCGATTAGATCGCTTGGAACGCCGTGTCGATCGTCTGGAAACTCGTGTGGACGATTTAAACAGGAGAGTAACCAGACTCGAAGGCCCAAGACCACGTTCATAAGAGGAAATGGAGGAGGATGACAGTGTCAGCCTCCTTTTTTTTATATTATCAGAAAGTTTAATCGCTTTACAGTGGTAAAGTGATTAAACTGATCCATTCGCGTAAGCCCTCCAAGAAAAGATTTCGTCTGCTTACAGCTCATTTTAAGCGAAACAAAGCGGAGAGAAAGTAGGAAGGAAAAGAGTCGGCATTCTTTTTCAACAGTGAGAAGCGAAGTGATTTTCTTGTCGACTCCCTTCCGTAGTGAACGGAGCGGACAGTAGATACTACGAGCGAGCTTAAACAGAGCGAAAAGGGACGAAGTCTTTTCTTACTTGTCAATTGTCCTTTACAGGAATAGGATAAAGAAAAGTACTTTGTAGGAATGGAAGAGAGTGAGGGAAAGCATGGTGACGAAATGGAATGTGGCCATCTTGCAGATGGACGTGGTTCATGGAAGTCCAGCTCAAAACCGTCATAAGATTGCGCAATTGGTAGATTCAATCGAGCAATCGAAACGAAGCATCGATGTATTGCTGCTGCCTGAGCTATGGGATACTTCGTATGATTTGAAGCGACTGGATGAGATTGCGGATACGCAAGAAGCGCAGCAGTTTCTTGCTGAGACGGCAAAAAGACTGAATTGTTTTGTAATCGGCGGGTCCGTCGCCGAGCAACGCGAGGATCAGGTGTACAACACAACCTATGTGTTTGACCGCAATGGTCATCTCGTCGGTGATTATTCCAAGGTCCATCTTTTTCGTTTGATGAATGAGGATCAATACTTGGGAGCTGGCGAAAAAGCGGGATTGTATGAATTAGAAGATCAGCAGGTCGGTTCCGTTATCTGCTATGATATTCGGTTTCCGGAATGGATTCGTACATATGCGCTCAAAGGTGCCAAGGTTCTGTTCGTTCCAGCCCAGTGGCCGAACCCGCGGCTAAATCATTGGCGCCAGTTGTTGATCGCGCGGGCAATTGAGAATCAGATGTATGTCGTTGCCTGTAACCGTGTAGGTGTTGAAGGCAAAAGCAGCTTTTTTGGACACTCGCTGGTCATTGATCCATGGGGGGAAGTCATAGCGGAAGGATCGGATCAGGAAGAGATACTTTATGCCCAGCTTGATCTCTCGCTCGTGGATAAAGTGAGAGGGAGAATCCCCGTCTTTCATGATCGCAGAACCAGTCTTTATGAACTTTAGAAATGCTAAACTGCCGTCTAGACGGAAAACCTGATAAATTGGGCGATCTGGTTATTCAAAAACATCTCTCCATGTCTCTTCTTTCCGCATACGGTGTGTATAGAGAGAAGGAATCGGGAGGTGATGCTCATGGTACGGATTAACCAGAATATCCGTCATCATTTTGAAGGGATACGCGGCAAAGTGGGGCAATTTCGAGAGCTGGCCGAAACAATTGACACCGTGTTTGACTCTTTCCATAGAATGAACAGACTGGGTAAGGATATGTTCGGCAACATCATCAATCCGCCGATGCCAGATGATTTCCAGGATCCGTTTAAGGATAAACGAAAGCGAAAGTGAATTCGTATTAAAGCAAAAAGACCGGGGACTAATCCTCGGTCTTTCGTTTTGATTCATTTTCTTTTTTCTAGTTTCTTTTTTTTAGTTTCTAACCCGCTCAAGAAAAGAGTTCGTCCACTTAAAGCCTCCTTGGAAGTGATACCAAGCGGAGGGAACGGAGAAACGGAAAAGAGTCGCCACCCAACCCCGCAGGGGCGCGAAGCGTTTGGCGACTCCGTTTCGCAGTGAGCGGAGCGTACATTTCTACATCCATGCGAACTTCCACAGAGCTTTAAGGGACGAACTCTTTTCTCGCTGCCCGAATCATCTCTTTCACCATGCTGCCTCCTAGCTTGCCGCCTATTCGTCCAGCGTCATGGGAAGTCAGATTTCCGTTATAGCCATGTTGCAGGGGAATGTTTAACTCTGAAGCCACCTCGTATTTGGCTTGTTCAGGATCGGATACGTTTTGCAACCGCGCTTTCAGCTGATCAAGACCAGTTCGCGCGCCAGGGATTAATGGTTTGTTGCGACTCATTGGGATCGCCACCTCCAACCATTAGTCTAACCAGCTAGATGAGGGCGGATCGGAGTTTAAAATTGGTATCTGAATAGTACGTATTGGCAACGAGCACATTAGGCCCTGCACATCCGGCGGAAGGGCAATAGCAATTAAGCTTGTTGCACAAATCCGATTGTTGCCAGGTTGCGTGCAAATCATCCAGTCGATGATCCTTCACGTTCCCGATTGGCGCTACATCACCGAAATCGGTTACGATAACCTCACCCGTAAACATGTTGACATTCAAGCGATTTCGTCCATCTGGATCGTTGCGGAGGGTCACATTCTTTGCTTCACGGAGTCGTTTGATGATTGCTTGGTCCTCTGGCAACGGATTGCATGCGTAGAAGGGGAGCGTTCCAAACAACATCCAAAGCTCTTCATCGCGTACGTCCAGCATATGATGAACAGCCGTACGAAGCTCATCCAGTGACAACAGCTTCATATCACGGGCAAAATCACTGGCGTACATCGGATGAACCTCATGACGTTTGCATCCCAGCTCGCGAATTAAATCATGGATCTCCTTCAGGTGCTTGTGCGTTCGGATGTTGATCATGGTTTCCGCGGAGACAAATACGCCCGCTTCCACTAACTTTCGTGTATTCTCTAACATATTGCCAAAAAGAGTTTCCGCCTGTTTTAATGAAACTGTTTGCTGAGCTTTCGCGTAGACTATATTGTAGAACTCTTCAGCATTTCGCCAGTTCATGGAGATGTGCATCACGTCTATGTATGGAAGAACTTCCTCATATCGCGAAAATGGCATGGTCATATTCGAATTGATCTGTGTGCGAAGGCCGCGTTCACTCGCATAGCGAAGAAGAGGAGCGATTGCCTCTTTCACGGTACGTTCACTAAACATCGGCTCGCCGCCTGTTATACTGATGGTGAGCAGGTCACGTGCTTCATCCAACCTTTTCAACAACAGATCCATCGGCAGAGCTAGACCGTCCTGAAAGCTAAGTGTATCACCCACAGCGCAATGCTCACACCGCAGATTGCACTGGTTGGTTACGGTAAATTCAATACTGGTTAGCTTATATTGTGGAGGCTTAGCCTTAAATAGTGGTTCCCATGGGTCATAGGAAGGTGTTAACGGAGTAGTTGGAACGAGACGAATCATAGGGGAAAACCTCCTTAAACATGCAAATAATACCTAACCATTATAGCGGGGAAAACGGAGAAGGAGAATGAATTTTTTATGATAGCAGGAATCTCTTTTGGCCGTGGTGTATTTTTTCACAATCGAAAAGTATTGGCTTGTGCAGAAGTTAAACGCGGCGTGATTCATGTCTGGGCTGAACCGATCACGTTTCGAACGCTTTGGAAAATGTGGATGCGAATCCTGTTTTCGATTCCCTGGTATTATCAGCTGTTTCATCTTTTGCTCTTGGCGGGGATTTGGTGGTATGACTTCAATCCACTGTGGCTTGTCGTTTATGGAGCAGGATTTCATTTTGTTTTTCCGAAGCAATTGAAGCAGTTTCATGGTGCGGAGCATAAGGTGTTCAGTTATTCTGGAGAGAAAAACATGGAGGCATTGCTCGAAATTCAGCAGGCATCTATTGTAAACGCAGGCTGTTCAACCAATTACGTCACGTACTTTTTTGTCAGTTGTCTCTTGACTTGCTGGTTCCATTCATTGGTGCTCACAGTCGGGATTGGAATTCTCAGTATGCTGGCAGGAATGATCGGGGAAAAATATGCTCGGCGGTATATGAAACCACTCTTTGCTCTTTCTGGATGGTTGCAGCAATATGTGACAACGAAAGAGCCAGATCGAATTCACCTAGAAACGGCAATCCGCTCGTATCGATTGTTCCAGCATTATCAAACGTAAGGGATCGATTCTGATGGGTGCGAATAAGTATAGTTACCTGATGATTGCCCTGGTTGGATTGGGGCTGTTGTTTCAAGTGTATGGGGTCGCGTTTGATTTTATTAACGAGCGCGGACGGGGGATGCTGCTGGGGAAGCTGTCCACATTGTCCCTGGGGTTCTTTGTCCTTGTGTTGGGGGTGTGGCTCTATCGGGAGAAACGGGATTTCATCTCAGGTATCTTCCTGGTCGCCTGTACGACAGGTTTTGTTTCGCTTGTGGTAAAAGTCTTCATCTAGCCATTCAAATATAAAGCTTCTAAACGAAGTCCTCGTAAAGAAAACACCGATGATTCAGCAAACGCTGTTCATCGGTGTTTCTACTTTATTCCGTCTCTTTTGTATGGTTTCCCTTGTGTTCCTTATTTCTCTTTTGAAGTCGCCATGAATGGGTTCGTTGCCGAGAATGTGCTGAAGGAAGATTTAAGTAAATCCTGTACATTCTTTTGAAAGTTGATTTGAAGTTCACGCGTTTCTTTCACGAAGGCTTCAAGCTTATCAATGTTGGCTTTGCGAACTTCTTCGGACTGAGTAATCAGGTCTTTGGCTTGCGATTGTGCTTGCTCTTGCAGGAAGCTGACGAAACCAGCTGTTGTCAGGGCGGTGTTGAAGATTGTTTCATTAGCAGCTTGGAAAACTTGGAAGGTTGCTTGCAGCAATTGTTCTTGTGCCTGTTGATTCGTTTGGCTCATTACAAATACCTCCTAGGTTCATCTGCCATACATGTGAACTGGACAGATAGTTATTAATTGCTCCTATGTGTAATTTACACCTATATGGCATATGCTGTCAATTGCATTTTCTAACATATTTTTCTTGTCCTCACTAGCTAGGTGTGATAGCATTTTGATTGGTAATTACATAATGTTTTTGTTTTGGTGACGACTTTTTGTCGTTGAAAAGGGAAAGTGGTGCAATTCCACTACAGCCCCCGCTACTGTAATCACAGACGTCTCTGATCAGAATCTAGGCCACTGAATTCAAATTCGGGAAGGCAAGATCAGAGGCATTGACGTGTAAGTCAGGAGACCTGCCAAAATGAGCAAGCTTACTTTTGCGGTGCGGACAGAAGGGCTAGCGTTATTCTCCTATTCATACAATCCAGTGGAATGAGAGTGTAATCGTTCGCTAAATATCCCTCTACCCATCGCGTGGTAGGGGGATTTATTTTATTTTTTATTAGAGAGGGGAACGTTACATGTTCGCAAGTGTTCAGTCATGGAGACAACGTTGGACGTGGGGTTTAATCATTACTTTGCTTTTCGCGAGTGTATTGCAGGTTCAACCAGCGAAAGCAGCATCTGGTTTAGAGAAAAACGTGCTTGACGGATTGAAAAAAACAGTCAAATTCTATGCCAAAAGCAATCATAAATATGAATTCGGAGGCTTTGACTGGGAGCTAATCGGTCTGGCTGCGGCAGGAGAGAAACTTGAAACGCGGAAATGGCAGGACAAGAACAATAAAACGGCCATCGACTACTGGGCAAGCGCAATCAAAGACAAGAAAGAACCTGGAGTGATTGCACAAATTGCGATTGGTCTGATGAAAAATGGATATGATCCTACCAATTTTAATGGAGATAATCTGTTGAAGCGCATTGCTAATTCGCAAGACGAGAACGGCAAAATGGGGGATGATCAATATACGATCTACAACCAAGTACTCTCCATTATCGCGCTTGAAATGTACGGATATCCGTATGACCGCGAAAAGGCAACACAATATTTGTTGAAACGTTATGACAAGTTTGAAGGGCTTGACAATATCGCCTTCACGTTAAACGCACTGCCGTTCCTTGAGGATCAACCTGGCGTAAAAGAATTGAAAAAATCAATCGTGCAGAAATTGACCAAAGAGCAGCAGGCTGATGGGTCATTTATCGCTTGGGGCAATGAAAGTGTAGATACGACCATTCAAGTGTTGATTGGCTTGACTTCTACTGGAACTGACGTGATTGGTTCTCCGTGGGATAAGAGCGTAAAATATGTTCTGGCTGATCAGACAGGTGATGGCGGCTTCCAAAGCCCATATTCAAACGGCAAATCAGATACGATGACAACAGAGAACGCCTTGATCGCTTTGGCCACTGTCAATGAAGGAGATTCCTTGTTCCAAACGTTGACCGACAAAGAAAAAGCTTCACTGAAGGCTTATATCTCAGCCGTTGATCTGTCCGAACAGATAAAAGTATACGATGGCCTCAAAAACTATTTAGCTGGCAAAGATGTGAAGCAAGTAGGCAATACCTTCAGCATCAGCGGAAAAGAACTGATGGTTCGAGTAAACGTTGAAGATGCGATCAAACAAGACAAACCACTTGCCATCTTGATCAAAGCGATGAAAGGTTCCCAGGTTGTCGATACAGCTGTGGTAGAATCCACTTCCGCAACAGCCCAACAAATGGCCGCTAGTCTGAAACTGGACAGCAGTGGTACGTATAACGTCGAAATTAATTACTGGTATGGCTTATCCGATAAACCCGAAGTAGCGAAAGAGAGTACCGTGTTTGTTGTTTCGGTGAAGTAGGAGTGAACGGGAATGAAGAATAAATGGCTATTGTGGCTGACGTGCGCGCTTCTTTTCTTCTCTGGGTGGACATCTTACGCAGGTGCAGGCTTGGCTCTAGAGTCAGAATCCTCCATTCAGGTTGCCGTACATAATGAGAAGCTTACCATTACGGGAAAAACTGACCTACATGACCCACTTTGGGTTCCGTTAATGGTTCAGGATGCGGCTGGACAAATACTTTACTTTCAAGATGTATCCGGAGCGGGTAAACCGTTCGAGATTGAAGTGGAGATTCCTTCTTGGGCGGCATACGGAACAGCCGAGGCCGTTCTCTATTCAACAGTGATCGCTCGTGATCGCTTCTCCATTGAGAAAAATCAGGGTGGAAAAAGTAAAATGAACGTTTCCGTTCGCATAGCAGCAGCGGGTGGAGACGAGATTCTCAAGTGGAAAACCTTTTCGGTAAGTAAGCAGTCTTCCGTCTACAATCTTTTGCGGGTAGCGGCCGAGGAAAATGGGTTCGATTACGAGGTTCGAGATCCGGAAAATGATGGTGAGCAGGTCTACTTGATTGGCATTGACGGCTTGAAGGAGTTTGACAAAGGCCCTGGCTCCGGCTGGGTTTACAAGGTAAATGGGACAGCGCCGCCAACCTCCATGGATCGCTGTATTTTGCAGCCAGGCGATAAGGTTGAGTTTTTATATACGACTGACCTTGGTGTATCCGAAAATGCCGGATCAGGAAATTCCAGCATAGGCAGTTCGTATGAGGTGGATTCCTCTCAGAATGTAAGCTCGGCTATCAGCCAATTGGAGTTAGCCGAAGACGTGAACAGCATTGTCTCAATCACGAAAAAACTGCTTTGGGATCTGTCCGATTACTCCATCGAGAAGCAGAAAACATATGTGGCGGACGTCGGCGTCTTTTTGCAAGCGGCTTATGAGCATGCCGCCAAGCTCCAAGTGAAAAAGAGCGAAGTGACCAAGCCGCTTGATCCAGATTATCAAGAACTCACAGGGCTCAAGGTAAAGGAAGCGCTACAAGAACAGGATGAACTCAAGCAGAAACTCGAGGAGCTGTTAGAGGACTCCACCTTGTATAAGTCATTGCTTCAACAACTGAAGCCGGTTCTCTTGGTGCCGTATCCGACGAACTCCGCATCGCAAGTCATGAAGCTGTATGTTGATCGTGACGCGCGAGATAGAATACGCGACGCTCACGCGAGTATCGCCATGGTGAAGGGCGATCTGCGGGCAAATCTTCAATTGCGTCCAGAAGAGCCATCGAGCAAAGAAACCATGTGGTTCAGCGTCAGATCCTATAGCGATCAGGAACAAACGGCCCAATTTGATGAGTGGCAAAAAGCAACGAATACCGAGCTAGCTCCATTAACGGGAAGTTACCGTGTAGAAGCGTCACATCCAGACACAGCTTCAATTGAACTAAAATTGCCGATTACAGGTGCTTTGGATGACACGGGATGGCCGACACTGTTTCAACGTGATCAGACGAATAAGCAGTGGACTCCTGTTATCAAGAAGCTGCATTATACGAAACAACGCATCATGACGCCACTTAAGTTCGGGACGGATCTTGTGGTCGTCAATGAAACCCATGAGTTTGAAGACGTGCATTCACTGGATAACACCAAAAACAACGTTCAAGAAGCGATCGCCGCTCTCTATGGTTGGGGAATTGTCCAAGGCACCTCAACAGACAATTTTGGCGTGAACCAGCCGTTGACGCGTGCAGAGTTCTTCGCCATGTTGAAACGGATGACAGAATCTCGAATGCCTTCGGATGAGGAAAAAGCAACTTCGTCCCTTGTAAATAGCCAAACGGCGCCAGTCTTTCAGGATGTTCCTGCGAACAGCTGGTATGCGCCTGTGGTCAAATACGCTGTACAAAAGGGTTGGGCCTCCGGGCGTGGCAAGCAGCTGTTTGCTCCACAAGCGCCAATGACACGCTCAGAAGTAGCGGTTTTGCTTACTCGACTGTATGAGACGGACACTCATTCGGAAGATCTGAAGGCAGAGATGATGAAGGATGAGCGGGAGATTCCTACTTGGGCGTCACACGGTGTGAGAGTGGCTGCCGCTCATCAATGGCTGACGAGTGATGCAAATGGGAACATCCGGGCGAATGCAAACATTACACGCGGGGAAGCTGCTTATGCTGTCTATCAATATTATTTAACGAAATATCTCGGGGATGACAAGTAGGTGATAACCGCCTACTTTTTTCCCGTTTTATCAACGAGTAACCACCCTGTAGCATTAAGGAGGATAAAAATGAAATCTGAAAGGATGATATCGATGAAATTTAAACGAATCGCAACGGCATGTTTGAGTTTACTTCTTTTCTGGGGTTTTACGCTAAATTCCGCATTCGCGGCAACTGCCTCGCAGGTAGATCAAGCGGTAAGCAAGACCATTACGCATACACATAACGCATATGCCACCAAAGGTCTCTCATCCATCGATGATTGGACGGTTATTGGACTCGCGGTGTCCGGAGAACAAATGATGAGCGGCAAATGGGGAGGCAGCAACTTCAAAGCTGAGCTAATCAAACGAGCGAAGCAATTGGACCCTCGGAAGACAACAGATTATGCCCGGTTTGTTTTGACCGTTATTGCGGCAGGGTATGACCCGAATAATTTTGCGGGGATGAATTTGGTTGCCACCTTGAAGAAATCACAACTGGCGAACGGCAAATTCGCAGACAGTACGACAGGTCAAGGACAAAGCTTGATTAACGCACATATTTGGAGCATTATCGCCCTTTATGCGGCTGGCGAGCCGATCCCTAAAGCCAAACTGGCGAAATCCTGGTTGGTCTCCAAGCAATTGCCAGATGGAAGTTTTCACTTTATGACCGGCATGAAGCAAGGGAGCATCGATATGACGGCAATGGGGCTATTGGCTTATCACGCTTTGGGAATGACCAAAAATGAACAACCCGTAGCCAAAGCGCTTGGATTCCTTAAAGGTGCTCAAGGGATTGATGGGGGCTTTGCCGAGGGTGGTGTATCCAGCGTAGAATCAGACGCGAATGTCGTTTCAGCACTCATCGCGTATCAAGAAGATCCATACCATTGGACCAAAGGCTCACGGAACCTTGTAGATCACATGCTTAGCTTCCAGAAGGCTGATGGTTCCTTCAGCCATACCAAAAATGGCTTTAGCAATAACATTGCCACGGCACAAGCCTTGCTGGGCTTATCTGATCTCAAGCGGAAAGGTACGTATCTTAATATACTTCACCAGAACGCGGTGAATCACAAGCTCGTCCACTAACGATTCAGAATGTCGAGGGTTTGTTCGTAAATCAGAAAGTATATACGTTTCTGATTTACATAAGAGGCTTAGGCAATCGCCGAGTCCTCTAATTGAAGAGGTGAAAGAGATGCGAAAAAAAGAATGGCTTCTGTTAATTCTCGCTGTATTCGTCATTGCGGGTGCGGCATTTGGGTTATATACATATAGAACGGCCCAGGGAGGAAAGGCTCCATCAAGCGCAACTCCTACAACGAATCAGGCAGAAGCTTCACAAGGAGCACAAGCTAAGGAAGAATTGCCAGCAGGAACTCCTTCGGTAAAACTATGGGTGACTCGTGATTTTGGCGCGACGGTTCTATTCAACCAACAAGTGGCCTGGCATGAGGGAGATACCGTGATGGATCTCTTGAAGAAAAATATAACCAATGTAGAAACAGCCTACAATGGCGGGTTTGTACAATCGATTAACGGAATGGCCTCTCAGTATCGGGTAGGGGATGCGAACTCCAAGAAAGTGGATTGGTTTTTTTCCGTAAATGGCTTGATGTCCGACGTGGGGGCCGGCGAATATCCGGTTCATCAAGGGGATACCATCTGGTGGGATTATCACAATTGGGACTATGCGATGAGAGTACCTGCTCAGATCGGAGCATTCCCACATCCGTTTGTTACACGGGTAACAGGTGAGCCATTGAAGGCGCAAATCATGTATGCGGGAAACCAGGAACAAGCCGCTCAGCAGTTGAACGAGAGTCTGTCACAAAAAGTGAACAAGAACACAAAGAATTCACCTGGCAAAGGCTCCACATATTCGGTAAGCAAGTGGAATGAAAAGCTGTTTGAACAAGAGCAGGGTCTGATTCTCATCGGGGATCGTCCGTCGCTAATGGCTTCTCCATTCGTTCAGAAGATGATGAGAGAGCGGGAGGCTTTGGGATTATTTGCTTCGTTTACGGATAAGGGGATCCAGACATACGATTCATCAGGCAAGCCAAGCAAGCTGTTGACTGACGATGGAGACGCTGTGATCCTAGCCACGAAGAATCTCGGGAACGAAATGCCAATCCTCATTGTGACGGGAAACAGTGATGCCGTATTGTCCAAAGCGGTAGAGCAACTGCAGCAGACAGAAAACAGCGAGACTCCATTTCAGTTAATGTATTCGGCTGTCCTCTCAGGCGATCAAGTGATGCGCCTCCCAATGGAGACGAACAAGGGTACTACGCCATGAACTGGGCGCTCTTGATCCTTCTTTTGCTAATTTGTATTTTCTTGCTTTTGCTGATCTGGTTCGAACGGTCTCGAACGGATGAAAAAACAATCGCCGTAATCGCCACGCTCGGTACATTGGCAGCGGTTGCTCGTGTACCCTTTGCGGGGATCCCCAATGTGCAGCCCACCACTTTTATGGTGATGATTAGCGGATACGTCTTCGGGGCGAGAGTCGGGTTTTTGGTTGGATGTCTGGCTGCTGTCCTCTCCAATGTATTTTTGGGGCAGGGACCGTGGACACTTTGGCAAATGTTAAGCTGGGGTCTTGTCGGATCAAGTGGAGGACTTCTCTCCTTTTTGGTTGAGCGAAACCGGGAGAATGAACCGCTTTTGCAAACGAGAGGGAAGACCTTTTTGTTCGTTGCGATCTGTACGCTTTGGGGTTTTTTATTTGACTGGATCATGAATTTGTGGATTTTTACCGGTTACGGTGAGTTTATGAACTGGAAAAGCTTTGTCGTGTTGTACAGTGCGGGACTTGCTTTTGATACGTTTCACGCTGTGGGGAATTTGCTATTTGCAGCGATTTTTGCCCGAACCTTTGCGAGAATTTTGACTCGGTATCATCGGAAGCTGGTGGTTTCACGCTTTACCGAGGAGGTGCAACCGTGATTGGACAGCAGGAATCGAGCTGGCGCAGGGTGCATCCATTCGTGATGGTTGGCTTTATTCTCGTTTATGTTACACTGGCGTTTCTCTGGGAGAACCCGCTGTTTCTCATGGTTCAGCTGCTAGGATTGCTGATTTGGTTCGGAATTGAACAGAAGCTTTCGGCGGTGGCCGCAACCTTTCGTTATGCCGTATGGATTATGCTCCTATTTATGATCGTCAATCCGTTGGTTCAAAGCAATGGGACGCATTTTCTGTGGCGCGGACCGGTTATCCCTGTGATTGGCCGATTGGATTTATCCTTAGAGGAGCTGTTGTATTCCTGGATGGGTGTGCTTCGTCTCTCTGTGATCTTACTCTTGTCGTGCGCTTATCAGTGGTTTGTGGATCATGACCGTTTTTTGTTCTATTTTTCCCGGGTGACCCCACGGTTTGTGATGGCCTCTGTCATGGCGATTCGGCTGTTTCCGTTTATGCGTCAGGAGCTTGAGCGGATTCAGGAGGTCATGTTCACAAGGGGCATCCGTCCTTCAGGTCGAGGGCTGAAGGACAAAATCAAGTACTCCATGATGCTATTAAAGCCACTTCTATATTCCACGATGGAAGGCTCCTGGACGATGGGAGAGAGCTTGTACGCCCGTGGATTCGGAAGTGGACCCAGAACCTTATATCGGGCAAGTGTGATGAAGCAACAGGAGAAGCTGGGCTTGATTTTTATTGGTCTCTTGCTGTTGTTTGGATTGTTTGGCAAGCTGCTGTCTTTTGGCGAGGTGCGGTTTTATCCAAGCTTCAGCTGGAGGGACCCGCTGGGAGATGGATTATTGATTGCAATCTTAACGGGAATAGGCGTGTTTACGTTGATCTGGATGCGGAGGGGAACAATCAACCATGAAGATGTTTCAAACTAAGCAATTATCCTATCAATACCCCGAAGCGGATTCTTGTGCGTTGAATCAAGTGAACGTATCTGTTGAGCAAGGAGAGTTCATTCTTCTTCTGGGCGCAAGCGGGAGCGGCAAATCCACTTTTTTACGTTCGCTCAACGGATTAGTCCCTCGTTTCTATGGCGGCAAGCTGGGGGGACAAGTGGATGTTCGAGGCAAGTCCATTGATGAATGGGCACAGCGGGACATTGTGTCAACAATCGGCTTCGTCAACCAGGACCCCGAGCGGCAGCTGCTTTTGGACAGTGTGGAGCGGGAGATTGTGTTCGGGATGGAGAATCTGGGGACCCCGCAGGAGCAGATGAAGGGACGCTTGGCGGAAATCAGTCATCTGTTCGACTTGCATCACCTTCTTGGACGCCAGACCGCTTCGCTTAGTGGCGGGGAGAAACAATTGATTGCCATGGCAAGTATTCTGACGACCTATCCCGAGGCTCTCTTATTGGATGAGCCAACTTCACAGCTTGATCCCGTTCATGCGGAGACCGTCCTGCATGCCTTGCGACGGTTGAATGAGGAATGGGGAATGACGATTGTATTAAGTGAGCATCGAGTAGAGCGCTGCTTTCACTTGGCGGATCGGATCATTTTGTTTGACCAGGGACAAGTGGTGTTTCAAGGGACTCCGAGGGATTTTGTCGCCCAAAGCGAAGAGCAGCGGACGGAGTGGAGACGATTCATTCCGCCGATTACCCGACATTTCCTGGAGCAAAACCTCGAGGCACAGCCCATCACGGTAAAAGAAGCCCGAAGCTTGCGCAATCCTGCTCTCCTGTCAGGTAATAAAGAGTCGACGGCACAAGAACGAACACCTTCTTCTTGTCAAGCGTTGCTTCAGCTTGACCAAATTAAAGCAGGTTATCATGCGCACACTGCGGTCTTAAATAATCTCAGCTATACGATCCTTTCTGGGGACCGCATTGCGTTATTAGGGGAAAATGGAGCCGGAAAAAGTACGCTAGCCAAAGTCATGTCGCAGGTTGTTTCCATCCAGAGGGGGAGCATGATGTGGGAGGGAGATGAGATTTCTTCTGCATTCACAACCGAAAGCTGGAAGCAAATCGGCTACCTTTCACAAAATCCTAACGATTATCTCTTGCATGATACGATAGAAGACGAGCTTGTGTTTGCGGTTCGTCACGCGAAGTCAGGAGTAGCCATTAACGACCGCGTGGAGGAACTGCTGGAACTATCAGGACTGGGCAAGTATCGCCATCGTCATCCGCACGACTTGAGCGGAGGGGAACGACAGTTGCTTGCGCTAACGTTGGTGCTGGTCAACACACCGAAGCTTCTTCTTTTGGATGAACCGACGCGCGGACTGGATTTGATGCAAAAACAGAAGCTGTCCCAACTACTACATACTCTACCCGTAAATGCATCCCTCGTGATTACGCATGACGTTGAGTTTGCCCAACTGTATGCCAATCGGGTGAGTGTGCTTTATCAGGGGGAAATCGTCGCGGACGGGTCTCCTGATCAGGTATTTGCCAACTCGTTTTCGTATATGCCACAGGTTCATAAGTATTATCGGTAAGAACATACGAATAATATCTATACTTACATGTGAAAAAAGAGCCGAGATGGCTCTTTTTTTTGAACCTTTACGCGCATGAGCGAGGTATTTACGCCTGTCTTAGGTGGTGTAACACGTTATTCGGATGAATCGTCAGAATTGCCCGTTCCTTAATGATAGCCCTTTGTATTCAAGATGAGTTCTATTTCCTTATCTCGTTTAATTTTATTGGTTCCAAAAGAGATGGTTTTTAATGTGGATGGAAGCTTTTGACCAATAAAGGAATCAAAATCAATATTTGTTTTATAGATTCTTAACTCTTTCAAAGAGGACAAAATGTAAGGGTGTTCTACTTATCGAATTCAGTGATAGAAATTCTAAAGCGGAAACATTCCCAATCGCTTCGAGATGTTTGGTTTTTCCGCCTATTTGAAGTGTCTTTAATTTTTCGTATTCACATAAATAGGTAAGATTCAACGCTTTCTTTTCTGTATAGACAGTAAGCGCCCTCAGGTTTTTCAAGTTATCAGAGCTAAGGATTTCTGTATCGAGAAGTTCGTAAATCCCTAAATGAAGGCTTTCCAATTGATCCATCTTCGTCAGGCATTCTGTATGATAAGCGTTTTCCACGCAATCAATTCGAATCGATTTAACATGAGGTATTTTGAGTAGAGTAGAGCAGTCAAACGAATGACCATAAAATCGAACTTCGAGAAGGGCATTATTCCTTGAGCAAAGTGTGTCTATTTCTTCAAGCAGATGGTCATCATATGATTTCCGAGAAAATTGCAGAATAACTGGCTGACCTTTTTTTAAATCTTCCTCGATGAAGTGATGATCAATTTCGAATGGGTTATTGATTCGAGTGGGAATTCCTAAACTAGCCATTGTTTAAGCTCCTGTTTAATCTCATGCCCAAAAGAGCCGAGATGGCTCAATTGGGGAGAGGATGTACTAGATTAATCTTTGCGAATGTTATGTGAGGTATTTTCTTTGGTCTTTGGCGGAGTGGCACGTGATCCTGCAGAAGCAGTCGTTGGGCGTTTTTCGGTGTTGTTATGTTTGGACATACGGTTGTCCCTCCTAGAATGGTGTAGTTACGCCAATAGTTTGTCACCAAGAGAGGTCTATATTCACGAGTAGTTGGAAGGGTTAAGCGAAAATGTTATAATTTGGGGAAGGTTGGTGAGTTATGATGATAAAGATGCTCGCTTTTCTAGGGATAATATTTTCATCTCTTAATGGAGGTCAATCAATAGTGACACAACAGGAGCATCACATTCAAGAAGCGAAACAAGTCAACATTCCGACAATCGATCAACTAAAAGAAATTGCAAAATCGAACAATTTTTCTATAGATGAAACAATGTCACCACTTTCCGAATTTCAATTATATAATCTGGAGAAAAAAAGTGGATTCATCTCTATGATGACAGATGATCATACATTGTTTAGTATTGATATTGCTTTGGGAGGCGATCAGACTGTCGTTTTGGTACTTAGTCAAGTATTAAAGCTGTACGGTTTGCCTGTTTCTCACTTGATCGACGATGTCGCCGTATGCCATACAAACCATAAGAATTTTGTTAGGAACTATACTTATTACTGGGTAGAGTACATACCATCCGACGATAGCCCTGATGTCGTACTAGTTCGATATAGGAAATTTGTAGACGAGTAAAATTTCTCCCGACGTAACAACGCCTTTTTTTCGGGGAGGTTAGCCTTGAACAAACAGATCTGCTTACTGGCTGTTGGTGCAATATTTTTCCTGCTCACTGTGATATTGTTTCCTCGTTCAATCCATCAAGACGAAATCACATTAAGTGATTACTTCCATACTGATTTTTCTGGTGTCACGAGAATTAAAATCAGATACGGTGATGGAAACCAAATCACGGTAGACAATCCCGCTACAATTCGCAACATTCTTCATTCGTTAAAAATGATTCGTCTCCAAAAGATCTCCACCCAGAACTCACCGGCAGCAACTGGTTTCTTATACTATATGGATATCATCAGTAATGATCAAACTTGGCGATACAGCCAATATTTAATACTTTCCAACGGTACCTATCAGTCAATGGAACCTGAATCAACACAACTGGATAAACAAATCTTACAAATTGGTCGAGAACAAATACCTACTCTTCTACCAGGACTAGAAAAATAGACGAAAATGGGGTGTTTCTTTTGCTGTACCATTTCGTAAATTTGAATCCTTTTGCACTCGTATTCGTCTATATGCCGGTCTGTGCTTTTCTGATCGGATTGGTTTGCTCCTACGTTTTTCACAAAAAATATCTCGGTTCGGTTATTTCGTTCTTTTTGCCTTTGCTCTACACAACAACCAACTGGGCTACGTTCACAGGAAACATAGATGCTTGGTTTTTATGGGGAAGTTTGTATGCATTCGTTGCATTTATGGGGGCTTATGTCATATCTGCATTTGCCACTAAAAAAATCTAGGGGTGTTTTGTATCATTCAGATAAAAGAAATTACCAAACAAAATTGGTTTGATGTTGTACTGCTTAGCAGTTCTGAGGATCAAAAAAACAAAATTTTCGAAAAAGATATTGCCTCCAATTGCCTCTCACTCACTCAGGCAAGTATGGAAGATAATTGGATAACCAGAGCGATCTACCATGGTGAAACTCTTGTAGGATTCACTATGTATGGATACTCCGAAGAACTGAAAGGTTATGAAATTTGTAGAATAATGATTGACTATCGGTTTCAAGGAAACGGGTATGGGAAAAGCTCCTTGCTACTGATCGTCGAAGATATGGTCAATCGGTTTGGTTGCAACGAGATATTGCTTTGTTTTAATCCCGATAATACTAGCGCTCAGAAACTTTATGAATCAGTAGGGTTCAGGAACACCGGGATAGTGATTAAGGGCTGGCATGACGAACATATCTACTCTTTAACGGTATAAAAACATTATATTCGAAAAAAAACAACCAATTGTCCTTCGACTAGGCAATTGGTTGTTTTCGTATGCGAAACTTATCGTGAAATCGGGGTCTCTTCCATTCGACGATAGATTTTTCCTTTATCGACGTAGGATTGACGGATTCGAACGAATTCCTTGAAGTCCTCTTCAGTCAAATCGCGTTTGACCTTGGCAGGCGAACCGATGGCCAACGTGCGTGGCGGGATTTTCATACCGGGAGGAACGAGGGTTCCTGCTCCAATCATGGCTTCCTCACCAATTTCGGCGCCGTCTAAAACAATTGCGCCCATCCCGATTAAGGCACCCTTCCGAATGATGCAGCTGTGTAACACTACATTATGGCCGATGGTGACTTCGTCCTCGATGATCAGAGGATTTCCTGGACTTTGGTGCAGGGTACTGTTGTCTTGGACACTAACTCGCTTCCCGATGATCGTAGGAGCAATATCGCCTCGAATCACGGTGTTGTACCAGATTGAGCTGTCTGCCCCAATGGTAACATCTCCGGACACCACAACACCTTTGGCGAGAAAGGCGCTTTCGTCAATCGTTGGAACTTTTTCTTCGAACGGTAAAATCAACATGGTGTTTTCTCCTTTTATTTGAAAATACGGTTTGGAAACAAGTGAATGCTAAAACTTCGTTCGATGTCTAGGGAGCAATAGGACAGCTCGTCGATGGCGGATTCGAGTGGAAGATCTGGAATCGACCCGTTTCCCGATTCAGATCAACAACAAGACCGTTGAGCCAGGCATGGTCGCCTTCCCGATAGAATAGTCGAATGCCTTCGAGCTCTTCGCAGCGATCTTCTTTGCTTTTGGTTGTCAGCGTAATGGAAAAAGCAAGGCTGCCGCAACCCGATGAAGTCATTTGAAGTTGGATGCCCAGTTCGTTTGCATCTGGTTCCGCATCCATTAGTAAGCGCAGTCTGGCAGCGGCAATCGGCTTGATGATTACGTTTATGCTTCCCATTTTACCACCCCCGAGTTGCGCATGAACGAAGGCAAGCGATCATAGCGTTCTTGCGTAATCGCATAGATATAATGATCTTCCCAGACTCCTTGGATTTTTAAGTACTGCTCACAATAGCCTTCTCTAACAAACCCGCTTTTTTCCACGACTCGTTGGGAAGCCAGGTTACGGGGCATAATGGACGCCTGAATTCGATGCAGGGAGAGAGCCGACAATCCAAACTTCACGACCATCTGCACAGCCTCAGTTACATTACCGCGATTGGTGCATTCACGGTCAATGTCATAGCTGATATAGCCATTTTGAAATACCGCCCGAGTAATACCCGAGAGCGTCACCTTCCCGATGATTTGATCTTCTTCTGCCGTAAAAATACCGAATGTGTACTGTTGATCGGCATCCACCATTTGCTTTTGGTCGGTAAAGGCCTCCGCTGTGGCCATCGTAATATAATCGGAGGGTCTTAACGGAACGAACGGCCGATGAAACTCCTCATTTCTTTGTAAGTAATCCAAATAAAGAGGGGCGTCATCCTTGGTCAATAAACGGAGAACAATCTCTTTTCCAATGATTTTTAAGGTGAACAAATCCATGATTGGGCTCCTTCGTCTGAAACTAGATTAATCTTTTGACATCATCTGTAGGCGAAGCTCCTGTTTGGAACAGATTCCCTATCAGTATAACGAAAGAAAGGGCCTGATACGAGATTAAAATGTGTTACCACCAATCACCAGTTGATTTTGCTTCTATAAATGTGTTAGATTATTACTTGTCACATGAACGAAATAAATTATATAGCAAGGGTTGTGGATAGTCGCGGTCGTGATCATTTCGATGATTGACGGTTGAGGAAAGTCCAGGCTCGCCCAGGCTGAGATGCTTGGAGTGTTCGTACCTAGTGCAAGCTAGGGCAGTGAGGTTCCGACTTCGCTGACGGCGTGGAAAGGGTTCTCTCTGAGACCCGAGTACGCTGAAAGTGCCACAGAAACGTAGCTTTCCTGGCGACAGGGAAGATGGAACGCGGTAAACCCTGCGAGCGAGAAACCCAAATTTGGTAGGGGAACTGTCCTTAAGGAATCAAACGGCGGGACAGATGGTGAAGCAATTCGCCATAGATAGATGACTATCACTCTATAGTGCGAGGGGTAACCCCCGTTTGAAGCACGAGAGAACAGAACCTGGCTTACAGCATACCCTTGCTAGAAATTAAAATGAAAATGATCTTCAGATAAAAAAACCAGTATCCAATGGATACTGGTTTTTTCGTGTACTCTACGACTTAAGACGTAGACAAAATCAGCCAAATGTACGTGTGAAGAAAAAAGTATTTTCTTTATTGTTATAGATAGCGAATAATAAGAACTGAGGAAACAACTGGAAGAAGAATTTGAAAGGAGATCACAATGAAGAAATTACTTGGCGTCATTATTATCTTGGTTGGAGTATTCTTGTTACTCAAATCGATTACAAATATCGAACTGGGTGGTTGGGTAAGAGGAGAAGTGAAACATTTGGAAGGATCGGCTTCAGTCGCTAACATAGATACCATTCATATCCAAATTCCAAGTGCGAATCTGCAAATTGTTACAGAAGATCGTAGTGATCTATTGGCTGCTCTGCAAGGAAGTGACGCTGATAAATTCACTTTACAAGTTCAGCGAAAAAATAACTCAATCGACGTAAATGTAGACGACCCGAAGACAAACTGGTTCAATTTCTCAGATGATATGAAACTGGTTGTTCATGTGCCAATGAGCTACCAACAAAAACTTGAAGTTGAAGCCACTTCCGGTCGTGTTGAATTTACTGGGCATTCAAGTTCTTCACCTGCGATTTATAAAGAGCTGAATGTGAATGTTAGCTCAGGAGATATTCGTTTAGACAATTTACAAGTGGGCCAACTGAAAATAGAAGGCACTTCGGGAAGTATTCGATCTGATCGGGTAACAGCAGACAAGAGTACGCTTGAAGTATCTTCCGGTGATATTCGGATGGATCGTTATACGGGAGCAATTGATGCGTCTTTATCTTCCGGCAGTTTGGATATACAGCTAGAGAAGGTGACTGGATCGATTCATGTAGAAGCTAGTTCAGGAGACGTAAAGCTGCAATTGCCAAAAGATGCAGATGTCACAGTGGATGCCAAGGTTTCGAGCGGCAATGTGAAGGCTGATTTCCCACTTGAGAATACCACGATTTACGATGAAAATAGTCAAATTAAAGGGTCCAAGGGTGCTGGAACGTATCCTATTGATTTAGAGGCGAATAGCGGTTCCATCAAGATTCGCTAACAAACTTATCGAGCATTACGCATAATGCTTTTGTTTCATAATGATATTGTTCTAGATCATCCTGTGTTGTCCTCAAATCAGGCTCAGACTGGTGTTCTGGCCTGATTTTTTGTATGCTTTTTTAATAGATAGTATTTTCGAAAAATAATGTTCGTATTTTGCTCGTGATTAAGAAGTAGGATGATGCGATTATATGGAAGCCCCTCAGATTCGTTGCAACAGAAAGGAGTCCAGGATGAACGATACACCCAAATTGTTAGAAGCGTATAATCAAGCCCAATACCAGTTAAGTGGTCATGGCAAAAGAAATATTCAAGTATTAAAGGAGGCATTAAACCAGCTGGATGGGCAACTGGACAGCGATCTGTATGGAAAAGGCCAGCTTATCGAAGATTTTCAATTGAAAATGGCGAAGTACTTAGGGAAAGAAACGGCTGTATTTTTCCCAAGCGGAACGATGGCCCAACAAATCGCCTTAAGAATCTGGTGTGATCAGAAGGGGCTAAAACGAGTTGCGTATCATCCCTTGTGTCATCTGGAGATCCATGAGGAAGATGGACTAAAGAAATTGCACCAGATCGATCCCATATTACTTGCCGATAAAAACCGAGTGATCCGATTGGAAGATGTGCTAAATATGCAGGAGGATATCGCTTGTCTCTTGCTTGAATTGCCACAACGTGAGATTGGCGGGCAGCTTCCAGAGTACCAGGAGCTTGAAGCGATTTCCGCCTATTGCCGTGAAAAAGGGATCAAACTCCATCTGGATGGCGCCAGACTTTTTGAAATCCTTCCCTATTATCAAAAGACCGCTGCGGAAATTTGTGAACTGTTTGATAGCGTCTATGTTTCATTTTATAAAGGAATTGGTGGAATTGCAGGCGCGATACTGGCGGGAGATGAAGCTTTCACACAAGAATCAAAAGTGTGGAAAAGGCGTCATGGCGGAGATTTAATCAGTCTTTATCCGTATATTCTCTCAGCAGATTATTACTTTGAGAAAAGGGTACACAAAATGGAACAGTATTATCAAGAAGCGAACGAGCTGGCGCGTTATTTTAATCAGTGTGAAGCCACTGAAACGATGCCAATCGAACCCGTATCCAATATGTTTCACGTGTATTTTTCTCTGTCAAAGGAGAAGATGGAGCCAATCTTACTTTCCCTTTCCGAAGAGAGCGGTATAGGAGTGGCGCCGTATCTTAGGGACATCGACGGTTCACGTTGCTATTATGAGATTGGTATTGGCGATCGTTACGGGATTATACCCAAAGAGCAGATACGTAAGGTATTTCAAATCCTGAATGAGAAAATAATAGAGGCATCCACGGGATAACGAATGAATACAAGCTCATTCAGAATTTCTGAACGGGCTTGTAGCTATTTACCTTACTCAAATAACATTCCTAACCATTCTTCTGCCGTAACAGGGCCGAAGTAATAAGAGAAATCGACGTCATTGAGGGCTTCTTTTACGGAAGGGAGGTCAAATCGAACACCTTGAAGCTTGTCCGCGAATTCTCTCACTTCACCCTGACCGAAGAAGTCGCCGAAGATGGTGGCTTGCTGGATTTTGCCTTCTACCACATATAATTGGACGTCGAAGGTTCCAGTTGCTAGGCGTTTCACCTGGCGGATGTTAAACGCAGGGGACTTGCCGTAATTCCACTCCCAATTTCGATAACGGCGATCCGCAAGCTCGTGAATGGCGGCCCAGTCCGCATCGGTTAGTTCATACGTGTGAATCTGGGTACCCTCAAAGATCGATTCGAGTAACTGTTGACGAAACGAAGCGATGGTGATTGGCTCACGCAGGAATTCGGAGATGTTGGCGACACGGCTGCGAATGGATTGGATGCCTTTTGACTTGAACTTTTCGGGATTGACGTTGAGCGCGGAGACGACGTTTTCAATCTCGGAATCGAACAGCAGGGTGCCGTGGCTAAACATCCGGCCTTTTGTGGAGAATTGAGCATTACCAGATATTTTTCGTTCCCCCACTTGAATGTCATTGCGCCCTGTTAACTCCGCTTCCACGCCCAACTTGGCCAAGGCTCGGACAACAGGTTCCGTAAATTTCCGATAATTATGAAAGGAATCCCCGTCATTGTTGGTAATAAAGCTGAAATTAAGGTTACCGAGATCGTGGTAAACAGCCCCGCCGCCAGATAAGCGGCGAACCACATGAATTCCATTTTTCTCCACGTAGTCGGCATTGATTTCAGCCGCAGTATTCTGATTCTTGCCAATAATGATGGAAGGTTCATTTATGTAGAAGAGCAGGTAATCTGTGTTTGGGGGAAGGTTTTTTAATGCGTATTCCTCTAACGCCAGGTTCAAGGTGGGGTCGGTAATGTTTTGATTATCAATAAACAGCATAACGAATGTCCTCCTTCAAGAGTTTGCCTTCTCCCAATATATTTCAATCATCCTCATGGCGCAATGCTTGTGGCAAAAGGAATTAGAACATCCGTAAAGAACTCATATACTGCATTAAAAAATTCTTGATAGGGACGGTAAACGAGATGAAAATCGGCTTGGCACAAACAAGATTTCCGCAATCCTTACGGGAAGGGATCGCCTTGGTAAAAGAGAACATCCGCGAAGCGAGTCAGCAACAGTGCGATCTCATTTGTTTTCCCGAGTCCATTCTGCCGGGATTGCGTGGAGTCGGGTATGTCGTTGAAGAGTATAACCATGAGGCGATGATTGCTGCCTTGGAGGAAATACGAAGCTGTTCAGAGCAACTCGGCGTAGCAGTCATTTTACCGACGGAATGGCGGGATGAGCTAGGTATCCATTTGGTCGCTTTTGTCATCTCGCAGCAAGGTGTCATTCAAGGCTACCAGACCAAAAATCAGATTGACCCGGATGAAGATCAGTGGGGATATGTAGCTGGTTTTGGGCGTCAGGTCTTTGAATGCAAAGGTGTAAAATTCGGCATTGTCATCTGTCATGAAGGCTGGAGATATCCAGAAACGGTTCGCTTCTCCGCCATCAAGGGCGCGAGTATTGTGTTTCATCCTCAGTTTACCGGCCCAGTAAAGAACAGTGAATTCTATCGTGGCGCGATGCTTTGCCGAAGTATGGAGAATAACATCTATTTTGCAAGTGTGAACTATTCGCTGGAGAACCAAGGGTGTACGACAACGCTGGTATCTCCGACTGGTGAGAGGCTTAGCGAAATGAAACCGTATGAAGAAGGGTTACTCGTCTGGGAGATCGATCCGAATGAGGCAACCAACTTGCTAGCGAAGCGATTTAACCCTGGATTATTAATAGAAGATAAGGTCTGATACGGATCCCCTCACTTAATTAGGGGAGGGGATTTTCTTGGTAAATCGACCAAGTTTAACAAAAAATAATTATTATTAATTTGATACTTACTTATTTATAGTTAATTGTGTTATAGTAATCGCATAGACCATAAGTTGAACTAGGAGATGAAGAACATGAATCAATTTGAGGAAGTTGTAAAAACCAGACGATCAGCCAACAAGTTTATTAAAGGGGTCGAAATTCCCGCATCCGAATTGGAAGCCATCTTTTCGCTTGTAAAATTCGCGCCATCCGCGTTTAATTTGCAGCACACCCGCTATCTAGTCGTTAATGATCCTGAGGTGAAAGAGCGTATCTACGAAGAGGCAGCCTATAAACAATATAAAGTACATACCGCTTCAGCCGTTATTCTGGTGTTGGGAGACAAGCTTGCCTATCAGCGAGTAGGCGAGTTGAATCAAGGGATGCGTGATCTCGGAATCATCTCCAAACAGGAATACGATTATCTGGTTTCTGACGTGACCAATATGTATGAATCACGGGGAGAAGGGTTCCAAAGAGATGAGGCCATTCGTAACGCCAGCTTATCCGCCATGCAGCTGATGCTGATCGCCAAAGAAAAAGGCTGGGATACCTGCCCGATGATCGGGTTTGATCCAGAAGGTATCAAAAAGCTGCTCAACATCCCAGATCAATTCGAGCCCGTTTTGATGATTACGATTGGAAAAGAGGACACGTCCAGTCAGCGCGCTAGAGGGTATCGTAAGCCTGTGGGGGAATTTGTTTCCTTTAATACGTTTGCGTAAAGCGCCAGATACAATTCCGTTCACAGTCACAGATTAATAAAAGCAAAAAGGCGGTTAAACCAGAAGTGATTCGGTTTAACCGCCTTTTCTAATTTTATTCTGCCAAGGTGATGAGGGAGCTCTCGTTCTCGTAGTAATCCTTGAAGAATTGAATCGTGTCCATGCAGCTGTTGGACAAGGATTTATCCTTTCGCCATGCCAGCCCAATCGAGAATTTAATCGGAACTTTTAGTGGAACCTTGATGATGTCCGGTGTGTCATTGACGATGGTGCTCATGAGGACTGAAATCCCTGCACCATTCTCAATCAAGGCTTTCATCGTCTCAATTTTATCTGTCTGGAAAACGACATCGGGAGAGAAATTTCGTTTCGTACACTGTTCCATGAAGATCCGGTGATGCACGTACTCATTGGAGAGTAAGATAAATTTCTCATTTGACAGATCCTCAAATGTAAGATATTTGCGCTTGGTAAACCGATGATTTTTGGGTAAGCAGACAATCGCTTCCTTCTGCGTCAACGGGACTTGTTCGAGCAAATGTGATTTCTGATGAATTATCATAAAGGCGAGATCAATATCACCATTTTCCAGCATATCTTGAATCGCGACAGAACCTTTTTCAGTCACCTGGAATTTGATTTCCGGGAGATCCTTCTGCAGCTTGAGGAAGATATCAGGAAATAAATAAGCGCCGATCATCGGAGGAAGACCAAGCGACACAAGGTGGCTCTCATAATTCTGAACTTCAATAGTCGCTTCATTTACGGTGGTCAGGATGTTGTTTACACGGTTGAGAAACATCTCACCCTTTTCCGTAAGAGATACTTGCTTGGTCGTTCGATCCAGAAGTTGTACTCCAAGTTCATCCTCTAATTTATGAATCGAATTGGTAATACAGGGCTGGGTGATATGCAACTTTTGGGCGGCGTGCGTAAAGCTTTTGAGTGTGCCAACCATTCGAAAATACTCGAGTTGTCTTAGTTCCATAAAGTTTGCTCCTAACTCGTAATTTATGGACAGTTATATCCTTCCACAGACAACAGATTTTTTAAAAAAACTGAGACTAATGGGATATTTTGCAGGAATGATATAATCATTTCCTTATGTACAATACTCTCCACGTGGACATTACTCAATGTATTATAAATAAAAACTACACTATTATAAGGGGTACTTTGTGTACGTTTATTGAAAACCATTTATTTATTTCAGGAATATAATTATAAAAATAAAGCATTTCCATTTTGCGAAAATCTATGTGAAAATATTCACAAGGAAACACCAAACGATTCACCAAACGAATCACCAAATGATTCAAATCTGTTGTTTAGTAGAGAGGAGTCAAATTATGTTGACCTATGACGTGATTGTTGTTGGGGCGGGTGGAGCAGGAATGAATGCGGCACTCTCAGCAAGTAAAGACAACAATCTGAAAGTAGCAGTGCTCAGCAAGATCTATCCAACGCGTTCTCATACAGGAGCAGCGCAAGGCGGAATCAACGCAGCGATGGGAAATCGTGACGATACAGATTCCACAGAGAAACATTTTCGAGATACGGTAAAAGGTAGCGATTTTCTAGCCGACCAAGATGCCGTTGAATTTTTTACCTCCAATATGCCTTCCATTATAAATGAATTGGATTATTACGGAGTTCCTTTTTCCCGCGATCACAACGGAAAGGTAGCGCAACGTCCATTCGGTGGAGCATCCAGCCCGAGAACTTGTTATTCTGCGGATAAAACAGGCCACGTTATCCTTCATGCTCTATATGAGCAATGCCTTAAAAACAATGTAGAGTTCTTAGACGAGTGGTACATGTTGTCACTGGTTGTAGAGGAAGGCAAACTGAATGGTCTGGTTGCCATGGATATGCGAAGCGGTGAGATTCATCCAATGCAAGCCAAATCAGTTGTCATCGCGACTGGCGGATTTGGACGCGTTTATTGGAACCGAACAACGAATGCGCTTAATATGACCGGTGACGGTACAGCGGCTTGCTTCGATGTAGGTATTCCGTTGAAAGACCCAGAGTTTGTGCAATACCATCCAACAGGATTAGCGTCCACCGGGGTTCTTTTATCCGAAGCATGTCGCGGTGAAGGCGGTTACCTGATCAATAAAGATGGCGAGCGTTTCATGCAGCGTTATGCTCCAGAAAAAATGGAGTTAGGACCTCGTGACCTGGTTTCCCGCTCAATTGAAACTGAGATCAGAGAAGGACGCGGATTTGGCGAAGGAATGGGTGCTTATGTCTTGATGGACTTGCGCCACTTAGGCAAGGAGCGCATCATGGAACGCCTGCCACAAGTAAGGGAGCTTGCGCTTGAGTTCGAAGGCGTGGATTTGGTTACAACTCCGGTTCCAATTCGTCCGAGCTGTCACTACACCATGGGCGGTATCCATGTCGTTGATCCGCAAACCTGTAGCACACCAGTTGAGGGTATACATGCAGCAGGGGAATGCTCCTGTGTATCCATTCACGGAGCTAACCGACTTGGAGGTAACTCTGTAGCTGACGTCGTATTTTTCGGGAAATACGCTGGGTTAGGTGCCAAAGAGACTGCGAAGAAACGTACATTGGGTTCCGCGAAGAAAGTGCAAGACGAAGCGGATAAATGGCAGAAGAAGTTTGATCAGATGCGTCAGAAAAAGACAGGTCATAACCTCTTTGAAATCCGTACCAAAATGGCCGCAGCGATGTGGAACAACGTGGGGATTTTCCGTAAAGAGGAGGATATGGTCCAAGCGCTTGATACGATTAACCAACTCTTGGAGGATTACAAGGATACCTACATCGGAGACCCTTCCATTCGATATAATAGTGCCTTTATCAATTACGTTGAAATCGGTAACCTGTTAAAACTGGCAAAGGCTATCGCAATGGGTGCGATCGCGCGTAAAGAAAGCCGCGGCTCCCACTCCCGGGTAGATTACCCAACCCGTAATGACGCTGAGTTCCTACAGCACACCTTAATTTACAAAAACGGTGAAGAATACAAATTGGAGTATCTCCCAGTCCGAATTACCAAGTATCAACCGGAGGAGAGAAAATACTAATGGACAAAGTAAAAAAAATCACATATAAAATTAAACGCTTTGATGGAGAAAAGGAATGGTACCAAGAGTACGAACTTCCCTATGAAGAAGGCAAAACTATCCTTTGGGCTTTGACCAAAATTCGTGAGGAGCAAGACCCAACCCTTAACTTTACAGCTGCTTGCCGTCATGCGATTTGCGGTAGCTGCGCGGTTCGAGTGAACGACAACGCGTTTCTTGCTTGTAAAACTCCGCTGGATGAACTGTTGGAGACTTTTCAGACCGATACGCTTACCTTCAAGCCACTCGGTAACTTTGAGGTAGTAAGAGACCTAGTTATTGATTGGAAGCCACCACTCGAACAGATCAAGGTGGTTAAACCATGGTTAATTCCGACCGATCAAGGATCTCCTGAAAAAGGATTCATCCAATCCGAGGAAGATTACCACCGAATCGCTTCTCCAACTGACTGTATCTTGTGCGGTGTTTGTACTTCGGAATGCGGTCAGTTGAATGTGAACGAAGACGTGTACTTAGCTCCTTACATGTTGAACAAAGCATACCGATTTGCAGTGGATTCTCGTGATGCTGCGCCACAAGAGCATATCCGTCCTGTATTGGAAAACAATTTGTGGAAATGTATTCACTGTATGAACTGTGTGACCAAATGTCCAAAACAAATCGATCTTTCAAAAGAAATTGCTTATCTGCGTCAGGAATCTATCAAAATGGGTGAAGTGGACAATTTGGGTGCCCGTCACGCTTTCGCTTTCCACGATGACGTGCGAAACAAAGGCCGCTTAAATGAAATGACCTTGCCGATCAAGACAGAAGGTTTAGTGAAAACGATGACCAAACGTGTTCCATTCGCTTTGCGGATGATTACCAAAGGTAAGATTAATCCGCTCCACATGCCAAAAGAGATTGAAGGCATCCAAGGAGTTCGTAAGATTTACAAGTTTGCCAAGGAGCAGGAGATGAAGAAACAATGAAAAAGCTACGGTACGGCTTCTTCCCCGGATGCACACTAGAATCTGCAGCAGAAGAGCTGATGATCTCCACGATGAAAGTAGCCCAAGCACTGGATATCGAGTTAGTCGAACTAAAAGGCTGGACATGCTGTGGAGCAAGCCATATTCAAGATGTGGATGACTTCCTGAGTGTATCCGTCAATGCTCGCAACATTGCGCTTGGTGAAAAATTGGACATGCCAATTTTAACCGTCTGCAACACTTGTACTCTCATGCTGAGAACTGCAAAAAGTCGCCTGGATGGGGATACTGAATTAAAAGACAATGTGAACATTGGTTTGCGAGAAGCAGGAATGACTTACAAGGGAACAAGCGATATTACCCATCTCTTATGGGCTCTGATCAGAGATTATGGCTTGGATAACTTGAAGAAAAAAGTGAAACGTCCATTAAAAGGGCTGAAAGTAGCCAATTTCTATGGCTGTCACATTACTCGTCCACCGCAAATCATGGGCTTCGAAAACCCTCTGAACCCGCAATCCATGGAAATGGTGGTTGCCGCATTGGGAGCGGAAAGTGTCGATTTCGACCAACGTCTCGCATGCTGCGGATTCCACGCTGTCTTCCCAGCGGAGAGAGAAGTAATGAAGATCCTCGAGAAAAACTGCTTGTCTCCAAAAGACGCAGGCGCTCATTGTATGGTGACTCCATGTCCGCTGTGCCAAATGCAGCTTGATATGTATCAGCCAGATGCAGCCAAAGGAGCAGAACGCGATATCACAATGCCGATTCTTCACTTGCCTCAATTGATTGGACTTGCTCTTGGCTTTGAGCCGGAGGAATTGGCCATTAACCGTCACATTATCGATGTAATTCCTCATTTGAAGCAACATCTAGTCTAAACGTAAGGAGGGTACCTTCTATGGGTTACCGATACCGCAAGTACAGCAAAAAAGCGAAGTTGGTCGGTTCTACGACAGGCGACTTGTGGCTCTTGAATCGTTTAGATGAATGGATTCACGATTGTTATGAGGAGAGTAGTATTTATCACGGCACCATTTATTCTGTTTCTGATAGCTTTCATCCTTTATCCACCAGTATTACGGGAGTTTTTCAGGATGAAGAGTCCAAGAAATGGATTTATGTAATAAATGGGATTGCGAGAGTATCTAGCTCGGATCAAGAGAATGCGGGGTGGAATGATTCTCTAGAAGAACTTCTTGCAAAAGCACTCATTTTAAATTAAGAAAGGGATGTAAAAACTTATGTTCTGGTTAGAACTATTAGTTGTCCTCATCTGTATCTATTTCGGTGCTCGAATAGGCGGTCTCGGCCTTGGGGTTATGGGTGGATTGGGTCTTAGCGTCTTAACTTTCGTCTTCCATCTGAAGCCAACCTCTGCTCCAATTGATGTAATATTGATGATCGCTGCGGTAATTACAGCGGCAGGAGCCATGCAAGCTGCCGGAGGGATGGATTATCTCGTCCAATTAGCTGAGAAAATGCTACGGAAAAATCCATCTCGCATCACCTTCATGGGACCACTTGTCACTTATTTGTTTACCTTCTTCGCGGGTACTGGTCACGTAGCTTACTCTGTAATGCCTGTTATCGCTGAGGTTGCAACAGAGTCCGGTGTTCGTCCTGAGCGTCCGATGTCTATTGCGGCGATTGCTTCTCAACAAGCGATTACTGCAAGTCCAATTTCCGCTGCTACAGTAGCCTTGCTTGGCTTGTTAGGCGGTTATAACATTCAATTAGTTGACATCATGAAGATTTGTGTACCTGCCACCTTCTTAGGTTGCATGATTGCCGCATTCGTTTGCAGCAAAATGGGTAAAGAATTGAAAGATGATCCAGAATATCAAAGACGTGTAGCTGCAGGTTTGATTAAAATGAAAGAATCTACAGCGAAAAAAGTAGAACTCAAACCAGGTGCTAAATTGTCTGTTATCTTGTTCGTAGTATCTGCCATTCTCATTGTATTACTTGGTACTTTCCCTGAATTACGACCTGTATGGCCAGTTGCAGGCGCGAAACCTGATCGTTTAAGTATGCCTTCAACTATCGAAATGGTAATGTTGTCCATTGCTGCACTGATCATCATCTTCTCTAAAGTAAAAGTAGAAGAAATTGTTAAAGGTAACGTATTCCAAGCTGGTGTAACAGCCGTTATCGGGATCTTCGGGATTGCCTGGATGGGCGATACCTTCTTCAGTGGTAACATGGACTTGTTGACCGGATCCATCAAAGATATGGTTACTAGTGCACCTTGGTTGTTTGCTCTTGCTTTATTCTTGCTCTCTGTTCTATTATACAGTCAGGCTGCAACCGTTCGTACGCTTATGCCATTAGGACTTTCACTTGGTCTTGGACCTGCGGCTTTGATCGCAATGTTCCCAGCCGTTAATGGTTACTTCTTCATTCCTAACTATCCTACTATTGTCGCTGCGATCAACTTTGACCGCACAGGTACAACTAGAATAGGTAAGTATATTCTGAATCACAGCTTTATGGTGCCAGGTATTGTTGCAACAGTCAGTGCCGTAGTCATCGGTTTTGGTCTTGCGCAACTGTTCCTATAGAAATGAGAGGAGACTTTTAAATGACTTCCGAAAACTATCGTATTGAGAAAGACTTTCTTGGTGAAAAAGAAGTACCAGCTAATGTTTACTATGGTGTGCAAACATTGCGCGCAATTGAAAACTTCCCTATAACTGGATATCGTATTCATGAATCGCTGATCGTAGCAATGGCAATGGTGAAAAAAGCGGCTGCCTTGGCGAACATGGAAACAGGACAATTGAATAAACGACTTGGAGAAGCAATTGTTGAAGCTGCTGAAGAGATCGTTCAAGGTCAGTACCATGATCAGTTCATCGTTGACCCAATCCAAGGTGGAGCAGGTACTTCGATCAACATGAACACCAATGAAGTTATTGCCAATCGAGCTTTGGAAAAATTGGGTTACTCAAAAGGTGAATACTTCCAATTAAGCCCAAATAGTCATGTAAATATGTCCCAATCCACAAACGATTCATTCCCGACAGCTATTCACATCTCTACACTGATGATGCTTGAAAAATTGCTTGTCACTATGGATCAACTTCATGAGACTTTCGCGAAAAAAGCAAAAGAATTCGACCACGTGATCAAAATGGGTAGAACTCACTTGCAGGACGCTGTTCCAATTCGCTTGGGTCAAGAATTCGAAGCTTATCGCCGAGTATTCGAACGCGATATCAAACGAATCAAACAATGCCGTCAACATTTGTATGAAGTAAACATGGGTGCAACTGCTGTAGGTACTGGACTTAACGCTGACCCAGACTACATCAAAAATGTTGTGAAACACCTGGCGGATATCACCAAATTCCCAATCGAAGGTGCAGAAAATCTGGTAGATGCTACTCAAAATACCGATGCTTATACCGAAGTATCCGCAGCTTTGAAAGTCTGTATGCTCAACATGTCCAAAATCGCTAACGATTTGCGCTTGATGGCATCCGGACCTCGTGTTGGTCTTGGTGAGATCAACCTGCCAGCAAGACAACCTGGTTCTTCTATCATGCCAGGAAAAGTAAACCCTGTTATGGCTGAGGTAGTGAACCAAGTAGCATTCCAAGTAATCGGTAACGACCATACCATCTGCTTGGCATCCGAAGCTGGACAGCTTGAGTTGAACGTAATGGAGCCAGTGCTCGTATTCAACCTCTTGCAATCCATCAGCATGATGAACAACGTATTCGCTGCTTTCCGTGAGTACTGCCTCGATGGAATTACTGCCAATGAAGAACGCATGAAAGAATACGTAGAGAAGAGTGCGGGTGTCATCACAGCGGTAAACCCACACCTTGGCTATGAAGTAGCTGCACGCATTGCTCGCGAAGCGATTCTGACCGGCAAATCCGTTCGTGAATTGTGCTTGGAGAAAAATGTTCTGACTGAAGAAGAGCTTGACGTGATTCTCGATGCGTACGAAATGACGCATCCAGGTATCTCCGGCAAATCTCTCTTATTCAAAGATTAATATCCGGCTAGTCACCGATTGATAAGAGATAATAAAATAGGGTGTTAGAAAAAAGAGCAGTCCTTTCGAGCGAAGGACTGCTCTTCTTATTTTTGAATTAACCTCGAGCTGCCCAGGCTTCTACTTCTACCTTAAATGCGGGCTGAACCAAAGCCGCCACATAAGCAAATGTTGTAGATGGCGGATTTCCGTTATGGAATTGACCCCAAATTTCTACAAAACGAGCCCGATCAATCTTTTCTGTTAACCAAATATTGATTTTAACGATATTGTCTGTCGAGACACCTTCACTGCTTAGAATCCGTTGAATATTGTGTAACGCATTTTTTAATTGTTCTTCCACTTCTTCTGGCAGATTTCCATCTGGATCTGTTCCAACTTGTCCAGCGAGAACTAGGATATCCATGTCTTTTGGCAATATGGTTAGATGCGAGTACGAACCGACTGGAGGGGCAACATTTTCAGGGTTTTTACGAATGATTGGCAAAAGTATTCCTCCTTACACAATTTGGATAAACATACCATATCGCAAAAAAAATTCCCCTTCAAGATAAACAGTAAAATTTTTTTGATTTACTGCCCATCCAAAGGGGATGTGATCCATTTACTATAGGATTTTAATAGGTTATTTAGAAAGTCGAACGAAACCCATCGCGTCTTTTACACGGTTCACGGTTTGTTCAGCGATTGTCCGTGCTCGCTCAGCGCCTTCGCCAAGAATGCGATCCAATTCGGTATGGTCATTTAGTTCATTGAAGCGTTTTTGGATGGTGCCTAACTTATCGGTTAAGAGTTCCACCAAATCTTTTTTCAGTGTACCGTAGCCTTGTCCCGCAAAGCGGTTAACCAAGGACTCAATCGATTCATCCGCAAACAGACTGTAGATGGTCAAGAGGTTGGAGATGCCTGGTTTGTTCTCTTCATCAAAGCGAATCTCGTTGTCCGTATCCGTAACGGCTCGCATGATTTTTTTCTTGAAGATCTCTGGAGCTTCCAGGATGGAGATTCGGCTTCCTTCGTTCTCCGCTGATTTGGACATTTTCTTCTCAGGGTTGTCCAGGGCCATGATACGGGCACCGAACTTTTGAATATGTGGTTCCGGAATCACGAAGGTGTCCCCATAGCGTCCATTGAAGCGCTCAGCGATGTCACGAGTTAATTCAACATGCTGCTTTTGGTCGTCGCCTACTGGTACGTGCGTGGCATCGTACAAGAGGATATCGGCTGCCATTAGGACTGGATATGTATATAAACCTACGTTTACTGAGGATTTGCCCTCCGCTTTATCTTTGAACTGGGTCATGCGATTCAATTCACCCATGCTGGAAACGCATTGCAACAGCCAGCCTAATTCGGCATGTTCTTTTACATGAGATTGAATAAAGATGGTGGCTTTGCTCGGGTCGACCCCACATGCCAGATAGAGCTGGGCGATTTCGCGTGAACGCTTGCGAAGCTCTTGCGGGTCCTGAGGAACTGTAATGGCGTGCAAGTCTACCACACAGTATAAGGCCTCTGCTTGATGCTGCAAATCCACGAATTGTTTGATGGCCCCCAGATAGTTTCCGATCGTCAGGTTTCCAGATGGTTGAACCCCCGAAAATAGTCGTTTCACGTCGTTTTCCTCCTTCAATCAACACCGCTACGGTATAAAAACTCCAAGTATTATCTACCAAGGAATAGGGAAAGTCAATATGTGTGAAAAAGAATGACCAAATTAAGAACATTAGCATACGTGAAGCCGCTAAATACTCGTTAAATCCGCCCTGGAAGAAGGGATCTACTTGTTAGATTTGCCCCATAGGGTATAATGTAGAAAATGAACTGGCACGAGGTGGTACGATGGAGTACTCAGATTCTTTGAAAAATCGATTGCGGCGAATCGAAGGACAAATCCGTGGTGTGCTCAGCATGATGGATCAAACCAAAGATTGTCGAGAAGTGGTTACGCAACTGACCGCGATTCGCTCAGCGGTTGATCGCAGTATTGGACTGGTCGTCGCAAACAATCTCGAGGCTTGTATCCGCGAAGAAATGGACAAGGGGAACAACCCGGAGTCCGTGATCAAGGAAGCGGTTGATTTGTTGGTAAAAAGCCGGTAAAAAAGCATCTTTCGCGTTAATCAAAAGGGTGTCCCTTCAAGTAGAAACTATGGAGGAGACACCCTTTTTTATTTTTCGAAGGATAGAGAAGACGCGACACCTTTTTCGGAGTATAGTATGATTTGAGCGAAATGGTAGTATGTTCCTGAAATGCTATCTTGAGTCAGATAAATGAGAGAGGATTTATCCATGAAGTTTATACGCCTACTGTTATTGACATTGAAGGTCATCGGAAGTTACTTATTGATTTTCGCCATGATATTTACTATGCAACCCTTTTTGGGGAAATGGAGCAACCATCTCTCCATGGTTCTCTGTGTGGTCATTATGTATGGAGTTTGGGAACGAGCTAACAAATGGCCACTTGGATTGAAAGACAGACGGTGGTTTGTTAAAAGCAGTCAAGGGTTTGCCTTAGGTGCCGCAATGATCCTCATATGTTTTATTGCTGTGTGGCTTTTAGGCGGTGTCACCATTACGAACTTTCAGGTACCCCATGGCGGAGCTTGGCTGGACCTTGGGGCAGTGATCGTTTTTTGGTTGGTAGTGGCAATTGGAGAGGAGTTCTTTTTCAGAGGATATTTGCAAGGATTGATCAAGCAATCTACTGGACCCAAACTGTCTTTGATCATTCAGGCTGTCCTATTTTCCTTGATACACTTGTTTAATCCCGGGGCAACTTCTCATATCATCCCTCTCTTGGATGTTTTATTCAGCGCCTTCTTGCTAGGATGGCTGCGCGAGTGGACAGAAAGTATCTGGCTATCAGTTGGATTTCATTGGAGCTGGAATTTCATTCAGGGAAATATTTTAGGATATCCGGTATCAGGTGGAGAAGTCACGTACTCATTTCTTAGAACCAGTGTATCAGGGCCGGCATGGCTCTCAGGCGATCATTTTGGTCTGGAGGGAAGTATTGTAAGCCTTATCTGTACGACATTGGTTCTTTGTTGGATCTATTTGAAAACATCGAGAACATCTAAAATATCTAAATCGGATGCATCTTCAACCTTGAACGATATTGTTTGAAAACGCCAGCATTGTTCTTATTTTTTGAGTTATAGGAAGGACAAATGGTATATCGCAATTTAACACGATAGTTAAGGAGAAAGCGGAACAAAAAATATAGGTGGCTAGAATACTTCATAGCCACCCGAAATGTAAGGATATTTAAGCTACTGATTTAAATGGAGTGTTCATTCCAATCTTTCCGTATTACAGAAAACATGATCAAGTCAACTAACTGCCCCTTTGATTTCTCATATTGTCGTAATATGCCTTCTTCGACAAAATGTAATTTTTTTAAGACCTTTACCGAGTTTATGTTTTCTGGCTCAACCTTTGCTTCGATTCTATTTAAACCTAGGTCATTAAAGCCAAAAGAAATTAATGATTTTAAGGCTTCAGGGACATAACCATTTCCCCAAAAGGGGTAACCAAGGTCGTAACCAACTTCCGTTCTTTCATTTTCGAAATCAAAATAATTGAAACCACACGAGCCTATAACTTGACTTGTATCCTTAAGAATAATTGTCCAACGGCATGCTTTTTGTTCAACGCTAAGTTTTTGGAGAAGTAAAATCATTTGTTCAGCCTGCGTAACCTCTAAAAACGTTTCAATGTTCATATGTTTCGAGACAATAGGATCAGACCAAAAAGTAAATAAAGAAGGGGCATCATTGGGTTCTATTGGTCTAAGTAGTAGTCTTTGGGTTTCTAACTGTTTCATTTCCATAAAATTACCTCCCAATTTATTGATCGGAATAGAATCGTAATTTTTAACTGGGCATAATTCAGTCCTTTCAATAAAAAGAGAGTGTGAAACAATTTTAAGTTTATCTCAAAGACTATGATGACGTCACTCCATCGTGGATAATTAGTTTCCCATTCGCCATTTTTGTCAGATACAATATTTGCCCAAGTTTCAAAATCATCAACTAGCAAATTTAATTATCAAATCATTACTTGTGATAACCGAATGTCCTGCAAACTAAATTGTTCAAGCCTCCAATACTTAGCCGAGAAACATTATATTTCTCCGAGCGTCTTACAAGAAAATTCAATAAGAAGGTGAGCTTTCGGTGTTGGTACAGACCATTCTTTTGGGAATTCAGTTGCTTGTACTCACGATACCTGGCAGCCAACCATTTCAAGAACGATTCAAAAGCTTAATGATGAGTGAACACAGTCAGCAAGTAGAGGAGAGTAAACATCAGAATTCCCAAGAAAGCTACAAAATAATGAAGTATCAGACTTACGTTTATCCGACTTCAGATGAAAAAGATCCAGTCTATGAGCTTAAAGCCGGGAAGATCATTAAAATTCTCGGTGAAAAGAATGAGTGGTACCAAATTGAGTTTTTCCGATATGCTGAGCCAGTTGAAGGAAAAAAATGGATAAAAAAGAACGCAGTCGTTAACTACGATCCTCGTTTAGCCAAAGAGGGTTATTTGAAGGCAGGTGCAGTAATTTTTGATGAAGAAGGGGTTTTCAAGGAGGAAGGTAATCAGAATACGATTTTTATTCTGAGTGAACGAGGGGAATTTTTCGAGATTGAAGCCCCGGGTGGGATATGGGGATTTATTAACAAGTCTGATTTTGTTCCAAATCCGTTTGGGAAGTTTATTCACCAATGAGCAGCAAGAGAATCTTCGAGAAGTTAGGCTTTGTTTTTGACCGCGCGCTGGTTGGGTTAACAGGTGATGATGAAGACTGTAATGGTGTATGGATGCACGTGCTTCTGAAAGAACATTAAACCACATGTAGAAAAATAGGTGATGGGAGAATGCAGTCCGTTATTGATTTCTATGAAAAATATAATGAGGAATCCCGGCTGACTACTGATAATGCTCGGAAAATTGAATTTATTATCACTACAAGAACATTAGATAATTATATTAAACCAGCCTATACTGTTTTAGAATTAGGAGCGGGAACGGGCATCTATTCTATTTACTATGCTGAAAAAGGGAATAAAGTCGTAGCTACAGACATCACGCCTAAACATGTAGAATTAATTCAAGAAAAGGTAGTAAAAAGAAATGGTGTCCCATTGGATCTTGAAGCAAAAATAGCGAACGCAACTAATCTAGGTGAGTTTGAATCAGAGGCTTTTGATGTGGTGTTGTGTCTTGGTCCTTTGTATCATCTTATAAATGAAACTGATAGAGTGAAATGTATCCAAGAGTCTTTAAGGGTTCTGAAAAGAGGAGGGTTATTAGTTGTTGCTTATATAAATAAGCACTATATCCTTCACTCAGTCATGTTGAACAATAAAAAATATTTAACAAACAAATTTATTGATAAGATGTTAAGAACGGGTGTAATTAGAGATGGAGAAGAAGAATGCTTTTGGACGGATGCATTCTTTACTACACCTGAAGAGATGATATCGCTTTTGGAAAATTTCGAGGTTGAAATAATTGACCATTTGGCGTCGGACGGCTTCAGTCCATTTCTCGGAAAATATCTAAACACATTTGAGACCGATGAAGTGGATACTTGGGTTCATTACATTGAGAACAGTTGCAGAGAAAAAAGTATTTTAGGAATTAGTAATCATGCTCTTCTTATATGCCAAAAATGTATGGAATAAGTTATCTAATTAAACTAAAAAGTTTAGTAGAGGTTACAATGAAGAATATAAGAACTTGGGTTACTCTTTTGGGGTTAGTGTTGCTAGGGTATTGGCTGTTCAACGACTGGAGCTCGTCTGATCCTGAACAGCATCAAGGTGTTGTCGTAGACTCTTGGTATAGTGCAATAGGTCCAGAAGGCGACAAAGTGACGGACATGGACAAACAAAAATTTTCTTATTGGGGAACTGTTTGGAATGATAGCACTCAAGAAACTTTTATTACCCAAGTAAAAATGGAGTTGCCTGATTCACTTCGAAAGCACGTGCTCTCGGGCGATACGGTCATTTTCGTCAACCAATCCTTGAGTCCCAATGGTACCCATCAGTTTAAGGGAGAATTGATACTCGACACCAAAGGAATGACAAAGCAGGATGTGGTAAATCTCGGGAATATCAAGGGGTTTACAGTAGAAACAAGGTAAAATACTCCATCAGAAAATTCACTCATTCATAGACTTTATTCAGAGAACAGAATTCAACAGTCGAAAAACTTTGGGGGTAAATATTGAATCAGCAGGACGAACATTTCATAGGGAAAGTCAAGGAAATCCGCCGTTATCCTGTCAAATCCATTTTAGGAGAGTCATTGTCTTCCGTCTCCATTGATCATCGAGGGTTCTTGGGAGATCGTTTATGGGCAATTAAAAATTCGAACGGAAAGTTTGGAAGTGGCAAGACGACACGGCGTTTTCAGGAAATGAAAGGGCTATTTCAATATCGAGCACGATATGAGGGGTCTATTCCCATCGTAACAATGCAGGATGGGATGGAGTATCGGGGTGACGATCCTACCGTACATGAGACGTTGAGTGAGCGGCTTGGATATCCGGTAACCTTGGTACAAGAAGAGTCGATCTCTCATTTTGACGAGGGGCCAGTTAGTATCATAACAACCTCTGCATTACGCATGTTGAGTGAGCAACTAGGAGAGCCTGTTGACCCTCGTCGATTTCGAGCCAACATTTTAATGGATACAGAAGGAACTGGATACATCGAAGACAATTGGGTAGACCGACTCATCCAAGTTGGACCAACTGTAGCCCTACGAGTTGTTGCTCCACTCCAACGTTGTGTTATGGTGAACAACACTCAAGAGGAACTTCAACAGGATGCTCGTGTACTCCGCGCGATAGCTCATAATCATGGAGCAACGTTTGGTGTCTGGGCGAAGGTTGAAAGCTTTGGTGAGGTGAACGTCGGAGATGAAATAACCTTATCAAGCAAACATGATTCATTATCTCTTTGAATATTTTTTGAATAGGGTATGATCCAGTATCTTAAGATCTGTGGTGAACATCGTTACAAAGCTATACCTCATGCAATTTGAATGTAGGAGGAAACCAATGCGAGCCGTTGTCTGCACGAAATACGGATCACCGGATGTTCTGGAACTTAAAGAGGTAGAGCAGTCTATTCCCAAAGACAATGAAGTACGGATAAAAGTGTATGCGACAACTGTAACATCAGGGGATTGTCGTGTTCGAAGTTTCAAAAGTCCTTTTTTGTACTGGATCCCCATGCGGTTATTCTTAGGTCTCAGAAAACCAAGAAAGCCGATCCTGGGTGTCGAGTTAGCCGGGGAAATTGAATCTGTAGGCAAAGCTGTAAAACGATTTAAGAAGGGCGACCAGGTTTTTGCGTTTACCGGTATGCGTTTTGGTGCTTATGCTGAGTACATATGTCTGGGCGAAGACGGATTGGTAACAATCAAACCGGCGAATGCGAGTTATGAGGAAGCCGCTTCCGTTCTTTTTGGAGGAACGACAGCACTGCATTTTCTTAGAAAAGGGAATATCACGAACGGACAAAAAGTTCTGATCTATGGGGCTTCTGGAGCGGTAGGGACGTCTGCGGTACAGCTTGCCAAATATTTTGGAGCAGAGGTTACTGGAGTGTGCGGAAGCACGAATTTGGAATTGGTGAAATCTCTGGGAGCCGATAAGGTGATCGACTACACAAAAGAGGATTATACGAGGGCAAAAGAGCGTTACAACATGATCTTTGACGCGGTTGGGAAAAGCCCGAAATCCCTATGCGAGAGTGCACTAACGCCGAGCGGGACCTATGTGTCAGTTGTAGGGCAGGGGATCGCAAAGGTACGTGTGGAAGATTTACTTTTCCTCAAAGAACTTATGGAGGCGGGAAAGATCAAAGCAGTCATAGATAGACGCTATCCGCTAGAACAAATTCCTGAAGCCCACAGATACGTGGAAAAAGGGCACAAAAAGGGAAATGTAGTCATTACTGTGGAGCATGCAAACAAGCACGGTAGTTGTATATGTTGAACACATGTTGAACACATGTTGAATGAACCAACGCCTTAAGAGGTAAAGTAAAGAAAAAAGAAAGAAGGCGTTTCAGTGAGCGGTAATTCTGTGGAAGTGAATTCGTATCAAGAAGGCGAGTGGCAGGTTAGTGTTCGGAGCAATCCTGAAAATGACAGGATGGACGAGGGGGATAACCCGGAAGGACACTTCAATGCGCAAAGAGTTCCTGTAGAATCAGGGGATTCGGCTACATTCAATGTCTATAAGGACAACATCTTAGTGGCGGAAGTACGGGGTACGGATGCCAACACCAGAACCATTATCCCAATGAGGGAACTGAGTCCAGAAGAAGAAGACCTTTTTCACCGTTTCCTTGATGAACATTTACATAAGGGCCAGTAAATCCAGGTGGGGAAACCCATATAGTTTACAGGTCGAATAAATTGTAGATCGCCAAAAATGGAACAAGAGCAACCACAAAGAGCGCAATGGCTACACCTTGGATGAATTGCCAGGCAAGGTGTAGGGAAGTCGGGGTGTCTTGGTGGCTAGTCATTTTGCAACCCTCACTTTTCGATTGCTAGTAGCTTGTACTTGCATGAGGTTACGATGATACAACAAGAGTAGAAAGGATGATCCGACGTGGAATTTTCAAAGGATCATCCTTTTAATCTTTATACGATGGAAATCTTATACTCTCTTAGCCAAAGATCAATCTGTGCCAAATAGGCGAACAACTGCGGTGTGCTCATCAGCTGTCCGAACCAGGGAAGATTGCTGGCAGCTGCGTCTAGCTGCGTCAATTCCCGAACGGCCTTCTGATCGATTAAAGCGAGAAGCGGTGAACTTGGATCGTCCAGCACTTCCAAGAGCCATTTGCGAGTGGCGTTGGCATAAGCGGGATTATGCGTTTTGGGGTAAGGGCTCTTTTTGCGATACAACACATCGTCAGGCAGAATTCCTTCCATGGCTTTGCGCAGAATGCCTTTTTCCCGATGGTTGTGGAACTTCATTGCCCAGGGAATGTTCCAAACGTACTCAACCAGCCGATGGTCGCAGAACGGTACCCGAGCTTCCAGACTAGCCGCCATACTCATACGATCTTTACGATCCAGAAGAGTGCTCATGAACCAGTTAATATTGAGGTAGAACATCTCTCTACGACGCGCTTCCCCGGGATCTTCGTCATCCAATCGTGGCACTTCCTCAAGCGTTTCCTTATAGCGTTGGGCAAGGTAGGCCTCAGGTTGGATCATGTCTTTTAATTCGGCCGATAGCCACTCAACCCGTTGATGGGCATTTCTCATCCATGGAAAAGTATTCGATTGCAGCAAATCCTCGCGATAAAACCACGGATAGCCGCCAAACACCTCGTCCGCACATTCTCCTGACAGAACGACCGTTGTCTCTTTTTTGATTTCTCGGCAGAAGAGGAAAAGGGACGCATCAATGTCTGTCATCCCCGGCAAATCACGGGAAAACACTGCCGTGCGGAGGGCCTCCACCAAATCCGGCGTATCAAACTCGATGGTATGGTGTATGGTTCCCAAATGTTCGCTTACTCGTTTGATCCAAGGAGCATCTTCATCGGGCTGAAAAGCATTGGATTGAAAGTACTGATTGTTCCCCACATAGTCAATAGAATAGGTATGAAGCGGGCCTTTCCCCTCACGTTTGAACACCTCGGCAGCTACAGCCGTAATGGCGCTGGAATCAAGTCCTCCTGACAACAGGGTAGCAATTGGAACATCGGAGACCAGCTGGCGTTCAATCGAATCGAGTAGTAGAGAGCGCACAGTGGAGACGGTCGTATCCAGGTCGTCGGTGTGAGGCTGGCTAACCAGCGACCAATATTGATTTATTCGTAGACCCGCCTCATCCACTTCCAGATAATGACCGGGTTTCACTTCCTTAATGCCACGAAAAACACCGTGTCCGGGAGTTCGGGAAGGGCCCATCATGAAGATCTCCGCCAAGCCCTCTCGATTGATCTCGGGGCGCACATCTGGATGGGCGAGGACTGCTTTTAACTCCGAACCAAAAATAAACGAGCATTCTCGCTCGGCGTAAAATAACGGTTTGACTCCCATTCGGTCTCGCGCGAGGAAAAGATTCTGCCTGCGTTCATCCCAGATGGCAAAAGCAAATATCCCGTTCAACTTGGCAAGGCAGTCTCGCCCCCACTCCATGTACGCGGTAAGCAAAACCTCCGTATCCGAATGAGATTTGAACCGATGCCCTCTCGCCAAAAGTTCTTGCCGAATATCTTCTGTATTATATAATTCTCCGTTGTACACAAGCGTAAAGTTATAATCACCCAGCGTTTTGGTCATGGGTTGGGCGCCACCCGCCGGATCAACGACACATAGACGGCGATGACCAAACGCAACCTGCTTGTTCATAAAGACGCCGACCGCGTCCGGCCCACGATCCGTTAAGGTCTTCGTCATCTTTTGGATAATCGGAAGTTCTTGAGTCAAGTCCTTTTTCCAATGAATCCATCCCGTAATTCCGCACATGGTTTTTCATCCTTCCGTTCCATCTTGCCGATGCTTGTATAGTGGAGATTAAAAATCGTCCTGTGCACATCGTATGCTTGGGGCTAGGCGGAATTGTCTGTCCATGAAAAGGAATTTATCGGTTGACATTGGCCAAACCTAAACTTAATTGACTTCGTTATGGAATGAGAAAGCGTGAAGACTTCAATCGTTGCTTGACTTATGCTAGAGTATAGAAGGAGGCGATCAAGATGAAGAAAATGGTAAAAGTTACAATCCGTGATTTCACGAAAATCAAAGAAAATCTGAATGACGCGAACGAATTGGCTCTGTATGAACAAGCCAATGGTCATACATATGAGGCAGAAATTGAACATGACGGGTATGCGGTAATCGATCTGCCAGACGGAGAGTATATTGAGCTCGCGATAGATGAGTACGAGCTGATCATTGAAGATTGGAAGGTAGCCGGCAAAATCGGCGCTGCGACACTGGTGACCAAATCCGACCCGAATGACGAAACCGCGATGCTTTATCGCTTGCAGGATGAGCGCGGTGAAGTTGTACAAGCTGAGCAATCATTGTCCAAAGAGGTTGTTCGTCAACTGGCGCAAGCCTGGTTTGCCAAACAACCCAAAAAAGAAGAGTAGGTGAGAGCCATGCTGCAAGGAGAAATCCTATCGATTCAAGTGGGGAAACCGCAGCTTATGGCCTACAGTAAAGGAGAAATCCTGACGGGGATGCTGAAGCTTCCCGTTCAGGGTGAATTATTTTTATCTTCTGTGAATTTGGAAGGCGATGAACAAGCGGATTTGAACTTTCATGGAGGTGTGGATAAAGCTGTTTGCGTTTACAGCTACGAACACTATCCTTACTGGGAAAAGGTGTTGAACCAAAAGCTGCAAGTGGGCGCTTTCGGTGAAAACCTTACCGTCAAAGGAATGCTGGAGTCCGATGTGTGCATCGGTGACATCTTTCAAATGGGAACGGCCGTTGTTCAAGTCAGTCAGCCCCGTCAACCTTGCCACAAACTCGCAAAACGATACGATATCCCAGAGTTGGCCTTGCAAGTGCAAGAAACAGGGTATACCGGCTTCTACTTCCGTGTTCTCCAAGAAGGAACGGTGCGTCAAGAGAAACCTATCCTTCTGCTGGAGCGTGATCCTCATGGTATCTCCATCCAATACGCTAACCACATTATGCACAAGGACCGCACCAATCTTAAGGAAGCGGAAAGGATGTTGAAGGTGGAGGCACTTTCTGCTAATTGGCAGCGCACATTCACGAAGCGACTGACAGGAACAGAGTCAGATCCAAAACTTCGCTTGTATGGATAAGTGGATAAACCCAACCAATCATTAATGAAATCGGGGGGAACCGGATGAAGATCAATACCGTTCAAAAGGACTCGTTTCAAATCGTGGGCATCAAATGGCAGGGAACGTATGAACAGGCTGGCAATGGGGAGATTCGTCAGGCAATGAGTCAGTTTCGGGAGCGTATGAGCGAGATTCCGGAGACTGTTCAACCCAGGTATATCCTCGGGATTTCGGTTCACGATATTCCAAATGGATTTACCTATTACATCGGCTCGGAGGTAAAACAAGCGGCGCAGCTTCCAGAAGGAATGATTTCCTTTATAGTTCCTTCCCAGCTTTATGCGACATTGAACCATCCGACGGGAGAGGAAGTCTATCAATCCTACGAAACCATTGATCATTGGATCAAGCAGGAAGGGTATCAGACGGTAACCGAGCCAATCAATTACCTAGAAGTGTACCCGGCCACTTATGACCCGCAAACGGATCAACCAATGCTGACGATTATGGTTCCAATAAAAGATGATTAGTAGGAAATCTTTACGCTCCTACAGGGATAAATCAGTGATAACACAAGGATGACACGTAGCTTTTGCAGCTTCGAGTCATCCTTTTTTAAATTTATCTCGCCGCTTTACAAACAAATGTTATAGTGATAAACTTTTGTTTGAGAAGAAAAAACTGGTGAAAGGAGGCTGTTCAATGGACAAAGAAAAACAGGTGTTACATTACATCCGAATGAATCCTTTTATATCCCAGCAGGAACTGGCGGACAAAATAGGAATTTCTCGGTCAGCCGTTGCCGGATATATTGCTAGTTTAACCAGACAGGGCGAGATTAAAGGTCGAGCGTATATTTTACGGGACGAATCGCTGATTACCTGTATCGGCGGAGCCAATCTCGATCGAAAAGCGCACAGTAAACAGAAGGTCAAATTCCACTCTTCCAATCCTGTTACGATTACGGAGTCTTGCGGGGGAGTTGCGCGCAACATTGCCGAGAACCTTGGGCGACTCGGATGTACCACTTCGCTGATCAGCAGCGTGGGTGACGATAAGGAAGGCATGTGGGTCCTTCAGGAGACTCAACAGCATGGCGTTGAAGTCAGTCAAACCTGGATCCTTCCGCGGGAGCAGACAGGCTCTTACACGGCCCTCCTGGATACGGATGGAGAAATGGTCGTCTCCTTGGCGAACATGGATATATACGATCGAATGACACCTGAGATGTTTGCGGAGAAGTGGTCGCATATCGCTTCTTCTGAGGCAGTATTTCTCGATACGAATATTCCAGCCGATTGTTTGGCCTATCTGATGAAGCGTTGCAAGGATGAATCCATCCCTTTGTATGTTGATCCTGTCTCATCGACCAAGGCCAAGAAGCTTCCAGAGAGTTTGGAAGGAATCGATACGATCATGCCCAATCGGGAAGAGGCCGAGCTGTTGTCCGGGATGAGTATCGAATCCACCGAAGATTGTGGGCGAGCTTGCGAGAAAATCAGAGAACGTGGTGTGAAGAATGTGATTGTCACACTCGGAGAACAGGGAATTTATTATTCGTCACAAGAAGACGCTGGCTTGTTGCCGCCTTATCCAGTAGAGGTGGTGGACGTGACAGGTGCCGGAGACGCGTTCGCATCGGGATTTCTTTATGGAATCATGCAAGGAGAAACCTTGGAACTGGCATGCCGTTTAGGTCTTGCCGCTTCAGCTCTCACGCTTCAAACTGAGCATTCTGTATCTCCACTGTTACAGCCTGAACATATTTACGCTTATATAGAATCCCATTAGGAGGAATTGATCATGAAACAATATCTTACGTATACAGATGAAGTAAAACATGCCCTTGAGAACAACTTGCCTATCGTAGCCCTTGAAACAACCATTATTTCTCACGGAATGCCTTATCCGCAAAATATCGAAATGGCTAAAGAAGTTGAGAACATCATTCGCCAAAATGGTGCGGTGCCAGCAACCATTGGGATCATGGACGGCAAAATCAAAATCGGCTTGAACGATAGTGAGCTTCAAGAGTTTGCAACCAACAAACAAGTGGAAAAAGTAAGCCGTCGAGATTTCCCATACATTCTCTCCAGCGGGAAAATCGGTGCGACAACAGTAGCAGCAACCATGATTGCAGCTGAAATCGCTGGTGTTGAAATGTTTGCGACAGGCGGTATTGGAGGCGTTCACCGTGAAGGAGAAGTAACATGGGATGTCTCTGCAGATTTGACAGAGCTGGCTCAAACGAATGTGGCGGTTGTTTGCGCAGGTGCGAAATCCATTTTGGATATTGGCCGTACACTTGAATACCTCGAGACACAAGGGGTTCCAGTAGTTGGTTACAAATGTGATGAGTTCCCGTCCTTCTATTCGCGCAAAAGCGGTTTCCCAGTAGATTTCCAACTAGACACACCTGAAGCGGTAGCAACGATGATGGATACCAAATGGAAGCTGGGCCTAGACGGTGGTATGATCATCGCCAATCCGGTTCCAGAAGCGGACGCGATTGACTACAATGAGATTGAAGCAGTGATTCAGCAAGCACTGGACGAAGCGAAAGCCAATAATATTACAGGAAAGCGCGTAACTCCGTTCATCTTGGCAAAAGTAAAAGAATTGACTGGCGGCAAAAGCCTCGAAACCAACATTGCGCTCGTGAAGCATAATGCCGAAGTCGCTGCGAAAATTGCTGTGGCATTGAAAGCAGTAAAATAATTTCGGTCTGCGAACAGTTTGATAAAACCGAAAGAGAAAAAGCTCTTGTCTGTGGGATTCACTCACAGTCAAGAGCTTTCTTTGTGATTCATCAATTTTGTGGCTGTTTCACAAAAAGGGGAGGTGTTCTTAGACAGAACAACCAGTTAAAGTGGTTCCTATCAGAGCTCCAATTCACCTAGCTCGTTCTCCGAGATGACCGTAAAACCTTCCCTTCTTAACAAGGCTGAGGTTACGCCTTCACCGGGCACTTTGGTATGAGAGAAGCTCCCGTTGTAGATCGTTTGCGTTCCACAGGAAGGGCTGAATTCTTTGAGGACAATATGCGTTGCCTCGACTTTTCTAGCGAGCTCGAGCGTTAATTCTGCTCCTTTGACATAAAGCTCTGTCACGTCATTACCGGATTGATCTATCACTTTGGCTTTGCCGTCCAATACATCTTGGCCGGTTCCGTCAATGATTTCGGCAGGCTCACGTGGAGTGCTAAATCCGCCAAGCAATTCAGGACATACCATGATGGCCTTCTCTTGCTTGACCCATTCTTGAATACGCTGAACCAGACTAGAGGTACCGTTGTAGCGGCATTCCATTCCACCAAGGCAGGAACTAACAAGAATCATTGTATCTACTCCTATCGCTTTATGTTGTATCGATTTGATGTGAGAGATTGCGCTGTCTTAATACGGTTTCCCGTCCGCTCCAAAAAGTGTCCGAACCTTGGCATAAATCCGAACAGGAAGGCTAGGGAAAACAATGGCAAGGTGGCCGGAAGCAAGCGAAGGAATTTCCTCGGAAGTTTCTATCAAGTGGGGAACTCCCAGTGTTTTGAGTGCATCCATGTAATTTTTGGCGTCAGACCAGGTGACGGCGAAGTAAAAGGATTTTTCCATTTCTCTGAATTCCACCTTTTCACGGGCTTTAACGGCTGCGTCCTGAAGACGAGTTGAGACTATGTAAATGAAGGGAGTGAGCGGGGAGAAGGGGGGAATCCAAACACCGATTAAATCTACTACTTTAGTATACCATTGAATACGACCTTCGTGTAATTCCCGTGGGGCCGCGCTCCATGCTATCTTATGCAGGTATGACGAGTCATTTAAACGATTGAGTTAATCATGAAATTAAATGGCTACACGAAAGGAGTCAATAGTATGTATAAGCGCTATGATCTTTATGGACCGGTTCACAAGGGGCTTCGACTAGCTTTAAGCGGGATTTGTTATCAAGTGGGATCGGCAGACGTTACGGATCAACAGAAGGTAGAGTCGTTTATCGAAGAATGGAGACGAATTGTCATCACTCTGGAAGCCCACTCCCATGATGAGGACCTTCACCTGAACGATGTGTATATGAAGTATGCCCCAGAAACAGCAAAACAGTTGGAAGAGGAACATGTCGTATTGGATCGGCAGGTTCACGAAATTAACGAACTGGTAAGTGATTTGGAGAATACGGCTTCAATGGAAGAGCGTTCACGTATCTGGTACCAGATCGGCAGAAGATTAAACAGCTTTACCGCTGAATACTTCATTCACCTGCAGCGTGAAGAAGGACCTGGAATGGAAGCGTTATGTAACAACCTGGACGATGACCAAATACATGAATTATCCGTAAAAATACGCTCTTCCATTCAGCCTCATGCCATGATGATTTTCCTTCATTATATGCTTCCATCCATCACACACGCGGATCGATTCGTAATGTTAAGCGACATGAAACGCTTTGCTCCGCAGGAATTCTATGAAGCGGTACTTAGCTTGGCAGAAAGCCGATTGGAACCTCAAAGCTTGTCGAGATTAAAGTCGGAGTTAGACAATGATGTTACAGGAGCGGTGAGCTAAAGATGAATGTTCTTGTGTTGGGCGGTACAGGCACGGTAGGGAGTCAAGTAGTGGCGAACTTGGTAAAACGGGGAGCGAGCGTCCGTGTTTTGACCCGAAACGCCAATGCAGCCAACTGCTTGCCCAATTCCGTAGGTATTTGTCCGGGAGATTTGGAATCGCCCGATACTCTCGGAGAGGCTTTTCATCAAGCGGATGCCGTATTTTTATTAAATGCCCTTTCGCAGACGGAAACCGAACAAGGCCTTACAGCGGTTGAGGCAGTTAAAAAAGCCGGCGTTAAAAAAATCGTGTATTTATCGGTGCCGATGCCGGAAGATTCTAAACATATTCCCCATTTCAAAAGCAAGATTCCCATTGAAGAAGCAATTCGTCAGTCGGGTGCCAAGTATACCATTCTGCGACCGAATAACTTCTACCAGAACGATTACTCGTTTCGGGATGCGATACTCGGGCTTCGAATTTATCCGCAACCGATCGGTTCTATCGGACTGAATCGTGTAGATGCGAGAGATATCGCGGAGTCTGCTGTTAATGCTCTCCTCCTGGAAGGTTATGAAGGAAAAGAATATCCGGTAATCGGTCCGGACCCACTGACAGGAGATTCGATCGCGCACATCTACAGCCGCATAGTAGGAGAGGAAATCCGTTATGGCGGTGACGATTTGGACGCATGGTATGAACAAGCCCGAACCAGCCTCCCGGAATGGATGGCAAAAGATTTTAAAATTATGTATCAGTACTTCCAAGACAAGGGGCTTGTGGCGACTGAATGCGATTTCGAGCTTCAGCGTGAAATCCTAAAACGAGAGCCGATTTCCTTCGAAGCCTTCGTTACCGAAACGGCCGCTAACTGGAAGAATAGCTGATAGTCCGATCGCACCTTGAGTAGCTCTCGGGCTTTGTGGAAGAGCTGAATCTCGCCGAAAACCTAATAACGAAGAGAGTCTAATGAATCTCCCCGAAGCTTGACGCGGGGAGATTTCATTAGTTGGGACAAATGTTTCAGCAGGTTCTTTTTACAATTGAACGGGCGGGTTGAAACAACTCATTTCTACCGGATAGCCTTTTTTGCTTAACGCCTTATGCAGTTGTTCAATATGCTCGTGATTTTTTGTTTCCAGGGAAATGTCGATTTGGGCATACCCTGGATAAATGTTTTTGTCCATTCGATTCAGGTTAAGTGATTGAATGTTGGCGTCAAGATCGGTTATGGATGTTAATACTCTTTGCAGTTCGCCCGGCTTATCTTTTAAGGTAATGATAAAGTGAACATACCTTCCCGACTCAACCATGCCGCGTTCCAGTATTCGCGAAATAAAATTCATATCGACGTTTCCGCCGCTTAGTATCGCTACGACTTTTTTCTCTTTCAGTTTTATTTTTTCATAAAGCAGTGCCGATAGGGAACAAGCACCCGATCCTTCTACCAACAGCTTATTCCGCTCCAAAACCATGAGCATGGTCCTCGCGATCTCCATTTCGTCCACCAAAAAAATATCATCCACGTATTTTTGAACGATCTCATAGTTGATTTGACCAGGTGTCTTGACGGCGATTCCATCCGCCATCGTCGGTCTGGATTCGACTGTAACGGGTTTGTGTTCCAACAAGGATTGCTTCATGCTTGGACAAGCCTGTGTTTGCACGCCATATACCGCAATATGTGGATTTTTTTCTTTAACCGCCACTGCGATTCCAGAGATGAGTCCGCCTCCGCCAACAGGACAAATAATGGCCTCAACATCTGGGAGTTGATCGAGTATTTCTAACCCGACAGTTCCTTGCCCCGTAATAACAGCCTCATCATCAAACGCGTGAATAAATGTGGCCCCCATTTTCTCTCGAAGCTTAAGTGCATAGGAGAGAGCCTCATCAAACACGGAACCTTCCAAAACGATTTCTGCGCCATAGTTTCTCGTTGCTTCGATCTTGCTAATTGGTGCTCCCTTTGGCATCACGATGGTGCAGGGAACGTCATGCATTTTACTTGAATAAGCGACTCCTTGAGCATGGTTCCCCGCGGATGCGGCTACTACGCCATTTTTTAGCTCTTCCTTTGATAGAGAAGTTAGCTTATTATACGAGCCCCTTACTTTGAACGAGCCGGTTTTTTGGAGATTTTCGAGTTTTAAATAGACTTCGTTATGAGAATGCCGACTAAAAGTTTTGGAATAATCCAGGGGAGTCATGTAGACAATTCCCTTCATCTTCTCGCGCGCAATGATAATATCATCGAGTTTTACCATATTTTCCTCCTACGTGCATCCAGGTTTCTACCTTTTAGGATGTACGAGTGGGAGCAAACTATGTCTGGAGCAAAGAAAATGCCAAGCAATTTGTTATTTATTCATACAAGGCGTGTAGTTCGGATGGAACCAAATTTTTCGGAAATCAAGCCAGCCAAAGGGATTGATGGTAACTCCATGAACTGATTTGTGATAGGAGGTATTGCTTTTCTTTTGGACGAGGTACAGAACGGAATGCGTTTCCTTCATGTAATCTTCCAATTTCTGTAGCATCTGTTGGCGCTTATTTGCGTCAGGTTCCCGACAAATGGATTGGGTGGCTTTTTGCACAGTTTCTACCGCTTGCTCGTTAAACGAGGACAAAAAGTAATTTTTCTGTAAATACATTTCCAGCTCGCATACTTCGTCATTGTTGTAGGAGTTCCCGAACAAAAGACAGTCATGCTGCGGTAACGTATCTTGATCCGCCATCTCAGCAGGATCTTTGAAATCAATAACCGTTTGAATTCCAAATGCCAGGAGTCGGTCTCTAAGCCAAACAGCATCTGCCTCGTGGTAGCTAGTCGTAGCCAGATGGAACGATTCACCGCAATAGCCGCTTTCATTCAATAGCGCCATAATTTCCGAGTGACTTAAGCGGGAGGGAGAAGCGTTTTCATCGTCAGGGTCCAGGGAAGCGGGGTGGAATCCCGGCGCTACTGAAATTCTGTCTCCACCCAAGTCGGCAATCAGCTGCTTACGATCAATCATGTGATGGATCGCTTGGCGAAATTTGAGCTCGCTTTGCGGGCCTGGTTTTCCTTGGTTAAAAACGAGCATAGTGCAGCAGGTAAGTTTCTCCATAGCATACCAATCGTCATGTTTGAACGCTTCCCGATGCTGCTTGGAAGCATCTCCGTCTGAAATAAAAACAGAATCCCAATCCGGTTCTTTCAAACGACCACTTTCTGTCTCGGGGAAGATGAGTGCCTCGACGCGATCTAAATGAGGACGGCCATTGAAGTGTTCCGGGAACGCCTCCAGAATACAGATTCCTTCATTTAGCTTAGTCATTCGAAAAGGCCCTGTTCCAATGGGTCTTTTCCCAAATTCCGCTTCATTTTTACGGACGATCTCTTCAGGAACAATGCTCGATGGAATGGTACAGAGGAATCGCAGGAAGAGGTAATTGGGCTCTTTTAACCAGACCTGTACCGTTTTATAGTCAATCGCTTTTAGTTGTTCGATGTCTTGAAACATCCAGCTAGAGGCAAATCGATTTGGATTCGACCGTAATCGTTCCAGTGAAAAGACGACATCATGGGCATTCAGTTCTCGACCATGATGGAACATGACGTTTTTTTTCAAATGGAAGGTCCATTCACGGTCATCATCGCTTTTTTCCCAGGAGTGGGCGATGCAAGGTTGGATGGTTTTGCTTTCTTGATCGTACTGAACCAGCGTATCAAACACCTGGCCCGCCATATGAAAGTCGAACCCGTAATAAAGCAATCCGGGGTCCAGTGTGACAATCGAGCGGAAAACGGGAAAACGAAGCGAATCATAGGACTTGTCTGAAACAGCTTGCGTATAACAGCCCATCCCGTTGGATAGCCACTCCATAAACTGATCTTTGACTGCTGCAGCCCCGAAACGACTCATCAGATCCATTGATTCTTTGACATGGCCCTGTTCCATCTTCAGCATGACCTCCTTGAAGAGGATGTCGTCCGGATCAGTTCTAAGCGTCAGCATAGAGGTATTTCCTCGGCCTCGGCCACTTTGCCACTCAATCCATCCAAGTTCACACAGTCTGCGGACAATCAATTTGGTGTAACGGGGGGTGCAGTGCCATACATCGGTAAGCTTGTCAACCGTGACGGAGAAGGGCTTCCCGATTTCCTGACCGTTGTAATGCGAGCGAAGTTCCAAAAAATGCAGAGCTTGTAACATACAGACCCCCATTTCGTTCATTAAAAGGTGAACAGCTTTTATCAAATCTTACACTTTTTACACCTTTTTGGATAGCTATACTTAAGATTAACTACTGAATAGCATTTCGGATGACACCGAGGATAAACAAACGTAAAAAGGGTGATGAAGCTTGAACAGAATCTGGAAAAAAATGATACCTGATTTTCATCCCGTTGCCTGGGGGTTAATCATCGGAACCTTTTTATCACGAACCGGTTTTTTTATGACCATCCCGTTTTTAGGGGTCTATCTGGGGAAGGGAAAGGGCATTGATCCCGCCATCGTTGGGGGAATTTTGGCGGTAAGCCTATTGGTTGGCACCATGTGCAGCTTTTTTGGCGGTGCTCTATCAGACCGTTTGGGGCGTTATCCCGTGATGATTACATCGATGGCCTGTTGGAGTCTGGTCTTGCTAGGATTTGCTTATGCTAACGAGATTTGGATGTTTTTCTTGCTGAGTTCGTTGAATGGACTTTTCCGAAGTGTTTTTGAACCGACAGCCAGAGCGATGCTTGCTGATGTAACTCCAGCCGAGCAGCGCGCAGATGCCTTTAATGCGAGATATTTTGCCATTAATGTAGGGGGAGCGATCGGACCTTTAGTCGGTTTAAAGCTTGGAGCGGGGAGCTCATCATCCCTTTTGCCGTTTTTTGTAGCTGCTGTTATTTTTGCTTTGTACGCCGTGCTCTTAGTGCTTTTTAAGATCACCTTCAAGCAAAACACGCAGGAGAAGGCGACTACGGTCAAGATACAGCAAATGGTTCGTATTGTTTTTACCGATAAAATATTTCTTTATTTTCTACTCGGCAATATCTTCGTCTATGGGGCAGCCACACACTTGGATACCACCTTGTCGCAATATATCGGTCATGATCGCGTAGAAATCTATTCGTTTCTTTTTGTCATCAATTCGCTTTCGGTCATGATTCTTCAGTATCCGCTAACGAGGTTCATGAAGCGTTTCTCTTCGTTAACCGCATTGAAGGCGGGTTGCTTATTATTCGGACTGGGATTGTTCGGATTTGGGTTATTTCATAATCTCGTCTGGCTCTCCCTGACCATGGTGGTGTATACGCTTGGCGAAATTCTATGCTTTGTGATTGGGGATGTGTTGATCGGAGAAATTGCTCCCGAACATTTGAGAGGAACCTATTATGGCGCCAGCGGATTCGCTTTTATCGGACAGAGTTTGACCACTTGGATTAGCGGTAATTTGCTAAAAGAACTGGGGTTCAATCAGGGGCCACTCATATTCGCTATCCTCATGCTGTTGACGTTTATTGCCTTTCCATTCTTTCATCGAGGGCAAAAATTATGGGAACAACAGCAGGGACTTGAGAGTGCGGGGAAGGGCAAACGAATTACGGGTACAACTCTGGAAAAGAGCTGTGGGTAATCGAAATAGAAGCATAGAAAAAACAGTCTTCCCCATAGGAGTGGGAAGACTGTTTTTCTGTGAAAAACGACTCGACGTTTTTCATAAAATTGGATCTTACATTTCTTCAGGAGCCTGCAATCCGAGCAAGCGGAGACCTTCTTTTAGCACCACGACAACGGCTGCCACCAAGTGAAGGCGAGCTGTTTTGGCCGCTTCGTCTTCCGCGAGGATGCGTACGTTGGCATAGAACTTGTTGAAGGACTGCGCCAAATCGACCACATACTTGCCAATTTGGGAAGGATCGAAGTCTTCCATCGCGCGTTTGATGACCTCTGGGAAATTAATCAGCAAGGTGATCACAGCCCATGCTTCTGCGGAATCAAGCGCATCTGGTGTCAAGGTAATGGCACCGCCCTGGTAGTTTCCTTTACGCAGGAGGGAGCAAGCGCGCGCATGGCTGTATTGAACATACGGTCCTGTTTCGCCTTCAAACGTCAGCATTTCTTCCCAAGAGAAGTTAATGTCGTTGAGACGGAAATTCTTCAAGTCGTGAAAGATAACCGCTCCAACGCCTACTTGGCGAGCGACTACTTCTTTATTGGCGAGAGCTGGATTTTTATCTTCAATGACCTTGGATACGTCTGAAATCGCTTGAGCGAGCACTTCTTCCAGAAGAACCACTTTTCCTTTACGAGTAGACATCTTCTTGCCGTCTTTAAGCATCATGCCGAACGGAACGTGATACATTTCCTTCGCCCAGTCGTAGCCTGCTTTTTGCAAGACCTTGAACAGCTGCTGGAAGTGAAGGCGTTGCTCGCCGCCTACCACGTAGAGCGCTTTGGCAAAATCGTAATTCTCATGACGGTAGAGGGCAGCGGCAAGGTCACGTGTAGCGTAAAGAGTCGCGCCGTCTGATTTTTTGATCAGGCAAGGCGGCATGTCAAATTCATCAAGTGAAACAACCTGCGCACCTTCTGATTCCGTTAACAGTCCTTTGGATTCCAGAAGTTCTACGACACGATCCATCTTGTCGTTGTAGAAGGCTTCACCGTGGAAGGAGTCAAACTTCACGCCAAGCAGGTCGTAGATTTTCATGAATTCCTGCAAGGATTCATCGCGGAACCACTGCCACAAGTGCTTCGCTTCCTCGTCACCATCCTCCAGACGTTTGAACCATTCACGGCCCTGATCTTCGAGGGAAGGATCTTGTTCGGCTTCCTCGTGGAACTTGACGTAAAGTGTAAGCAGTTCCTTGATTGGCTCCGCTTTGACTTTTTCTTCATCGCCCCATTTTTTATAGGCAACGATCAGTTTCCCGAATTGTGTGCCCCAGTCGCCCAAGTGGTTGATGCGCACTGGATTGTAGCCGGTTTTGGCCAAAATGTTGGCAATCGCATTCCCGATCACCGTAGAACGGAGGTGACCCATCGAGAACGGCTTCGCGATGTTAGGAGAGGAGAGGTCGATCGGCACGTTGCGGCCTGCCCCTTCCGTGGTGGAACCATAAGCGGCTCTTTGGCTCAAAATCGTATCGATGACTTCCGTGCTGACGTTGTGTCTGTCCAGGAAGAAGTTGACGTATGGACCGGCCACTTGTACTTCTTTCAGAGGGTGACCAGAGATTTGGGCTGCCAAGTCTCCAGCGATCATTGGAGGCGCTTTACGCAGTGCTTTTGCCAATTGAAAGCAAGGGAACGCGATGTCTCCCATTGAAGGATTCGGCGGAGTTTCCAGCATGGATTCTACCTTGTCGAGGGAGAAATCCTCTACACCTAAGTCGGTGAGAGCGGCGGTAATTTTTTGGGCAACCAGTTGTTTGTAGCTTTGGCTCATGTGTCCTCAACCTTTCTCATCAAAATAAAAAACCTCCCGTCTCCAATAAAAGAGACGAGAGGATTATGTACTCCCGCGGTACCACTCTTCTTGCTCCTCGCGTAAGCGAATAAGAGCCAGCTTAAAATGCTGTAACGGGCAAACCCGGCAAGCCCTACACAGTCTGCTGCATAGCTCAGACCTTCAGGTTGCATCTTCGAGGTGCGCTTCTTCATTCGTCGAACCATCAGGCTTCCACCATCCCTGACTCGCTTCGGGTGTGCGAATAAATACTCTCCTCTTCATCGATGTGTGGTATCAAACGATATAAATGTTATTATATATGATTTCCGGAGTAAGATGCAACTATCAGCAGAATGAAGCCTTACTTTGGATCGAATTTTTTACGGTTGGCTTCTAGCTCTTTAAAGAATTCCTGTGTCAACGCATCCTTGTCCTCAGCGTTCTCAAAAAGGTTTTTATAACGCGTTAGAGCCTCCAAAATCCCCAATTCTTCTTCCTTCTCCCGTTCGAGTTCATCGATATAGGTAGGCTCAAACGGAATCAGACGGTCATCAGTGCCACTGCGCAGATAGGTTTTATTCCAGTGATCAGGGAATTGATACGGCTGTTCTTCAAGGACGAACGCCAAAACCTCATCAGCATCAAGCGGTAAGAAATAATCGTAATCCTCTCGAATGCCGCCCTCGGATAGTTTGATATGGAAGAACGAATAGTGGAGGAAATGCTGTGGGCTGTCTTGTTCCTTCACGATCGTGTAAGTTTCAAAATCTGTCTGTCCCAATTCTTTTACAACCTCAATGGAGGAGAGAAGGGCAGAACGGCTCGTATACGCTTGAAGTTCGCTCATGAGTGAGTACCTCCCTAACATTTACAAATTCTATTTTATCTGATGTACCTGTTGATCGTATCAAAGAACAGAGGAAGTGACAACCGAATCGACACACTCTAAGAGGAAGGTATATCCATATAATGGAATTAGTGGTAATATATTTGCCGAGAGGAGAGATATACATGCAGATTATACGGAACCTACTAATCATTTCTGTAATGGTAATCATGTCAATCATCAGTGTACAGGGTAATGTAGCAGAGGCAAGTTCAAAAGCTTATCAGATTACTCCCGATTTGTTTGCTTATGCGAAACAAGGAAAATTAAAAAACTTTCCAATCTATATTGGGATGACACGAGCGAATCTAGTGAAAGTGTGGGGAGAGCCATCAACCGAACAACCAACTTATGTGAATTATGATCCCCAACCGTTCGTAACCAAGTATTCTAAGTCTAAAGCATGCAAAGCCTGTGTTTTTAGAACCGATGTCATGATGAATTATCAAGACATCGTACAAAGTATTGATGTTCCCACTTACAAAATAACAGAGCAACAATTAATTAAAATGTTTGGTAAACCACTTGGTATTGCAAGTACCGAGGGTGGAGATTATCTATACGAATATAAGATTGGCGATTATGAAGTAACCTTCTCAAAAGAAGATGGAACTTCATCTATATATTCCATGAGCATATCTCGTTCGTTAGAATCATATAACTCTCAATTTGCTATTAAGACTTTTGTAAATGGTGAAAGGGTTCTTTTTTTGGACCATCCAGTTACTTTTATAAACGGGAAAATATACATTCCAGTGCCCGAAATCATCCATCAACTAGGTGGAGAAATGAATTGGACTCCTTCAATTATTGGCAATAATATTGGTGTGATGCTAAACAATAAAGATGTAGAATTTGTTGGGAATAAAAGCGAAGCACTGATTAATGGGAAGAAGACCGTTATCGGTGCAAAAACTTTGATTGTTAATAAACGCTTCCTTTTACCACTAGATGATGTTGCAAGGATTTTTTCGATAAAATACAAATGGGATTCCAAGAACAAGTCTCTCTTTATTACTTCAAAATAATTCCCTTCTTGTGCGGGAGTCTGATACAAATAACCTTGACACAGTATGAAACCACAAGAAAAAGGATACCTGGGGAGAAGCAGGCATCCTAGCTCAAGACAGTGGTTATTAGCGAACGGCCTTTCGTGCAAGCGGATTTTCCAACGTGTTATTCGTCAGAAGCACCGACGATGACCAACAGGATAAACAGAACGAGTATCAACCCGAAGCAACCGCCAATATTATTACAAAAAGATGATGTACTCATTTTTGTTTTTGCCTCCTTTCGTTATGATATTAGTCTATACACGAATGCCTGGTTCGGTCTGGGCAATTGCCTAGTGCTCAGAAAAATGGGCGAAGCATCGGAAAAAACAGAATTTTTCGTTGACGTACCCGCCAGAGAGTGGTAACATCACATCAACTTCATATGTAACGAATTATGATCTCTTATCGAGAGAGGCGGAGGGACTGGCCCTATGAAGCCTCGGCAACCTGATTAACAGGTGCCAAATCCAGCAGAGCAGATGCTTTGAAAGATAAGAGGGGATTTATTCTACGTTAATGATGACGTGATCCTCTTCTTATGTTTTTCAAGAAGAGGATTTTTTTATTTGTCCCCAGTTTAATAGGAAAGAGGGAAACCGAATGAGCAAACCTACCTTTCAAGAACAATTAACGCATAAAATCTTAATTCTGGACGGCGCGATGGGCACCATGCTGCAGCAAGCCAATTTGACGGCTGATGATTTTGGCACAGAGGAATTGGATGGCTGTAATGAGATGCTGAATTTGACTCGACCGGATGTGATTCGCAATGTCCATGACAAGTATCTCGAGGCCGGGGCGGATATCATCGAGACGAATACGTTTGGGGCAACCAATATCGTATTGGCGGAATATGGGCTGCAGGCGCGTGACGAAGAAATCAATATAGCGGCTGCCCGTATCGCGAAGGAAGCGGCAGAGGCGTTCTCTACTTCTGATTGGCCACGCTATGTAGCAGGCTCGATGGGTCCAACAACGAAAACCTTATCGCTCACAGGCGGCGCTACGTTCGAGCATATGGTAGAGGCCTACTACCGTCAGGCAAAAGGGCTAATCCTTGGCGGAGCCGATGTTCTATTGTTGGAGACCGCTCAGGATACGTTGAACGTGAAAGCGGGCGGGATTGGAATTCGTCAGGCCTTTACGGAGCTAAAAATTGAACTGCCCGTGATGATTTCCGGAACGATTGAGCCAATGGGGACAACGCTTGCTGGTCAGAATATTGAGGCTTTTTATATTTCGCTCGCGCATTTACAGCCTGTATCCATCGGTTTGAACTGCGCAACAGGGCCGGAATTCATGAGAGACCACATCCGCACATTGTCTGAATTGGCCAACTGTTCGATCAGCTGTTATCCGAATGCCGGACTTCCGGATGAGAACGGACATTACCATGAATCACCGCAAGCCCTTGCAACCAAGCTGGCCGGTTTTGCGGAGCAAGGGTGGCTCAACATTGCGGGTGGCTGCTGTGGAACCACGCCTGATCACGTGAGAGCGATGGCACAGACGCTGAAATCCTACAAACCAAGACAAGCGACGAAGCGACATATCAGCGCGTTAAGCGGGATTGACCCTGTGTACGTGGAGGAGGACAACCGCCCATTGCTTGTTGGAGAGCGAACGAATGTCATTGGCTCCAAGAAGTTCCGTGATTTGATTACCAATGGACAGTACGAGGAAGCGTCGGACGTTGCGCGCGCACAGGTTCGTATGGGTGCGCAGGTGATTGATATTTGCTTGGCAGACCCTGATCGGGATGAGTACAACGACATGAAGCAGTTCCTCCGGTACGTGACCAAGAAAGTGAAAGCGCCGCTCATGATCGACTCCACCGATGCCAAGGTAATGGAGCTGGGGCTTACTTACTCTCAGGGGAAAGCGATTCTCAACTCAATTAACCTCGAAGATGGCTTGGAACGATTTGAACAGGTGGTACCGCTCATTCACAGGTATGGTGCGGCGGTTGTCGTCGGAACCATCGATGAACAAGGAATGGCGATTACCCGTGAGAGGAAGCTGGAGGTAGCCAAACGCTCCTATCACTTGCTGGTCGACGAGTTGGGTGTGAAGCCTGAGGATATTATTTTTGACCCGCTCGTCTTTCCTGTAGGTACAGGCGATGAGCAGTACATTGGCTCGGCGAGGGAGACCGTTGAGGGAATACGCCTCATCAAAGAAGCGTTTCCGCTCTGTAAAACGACGCTTGGCATCAGCAACATCTCGTTTGGCTTGCCCAACGCGGGTCGTGAAGTGTTGAACTCTGTTTTTCTCTATCACACCACGGTGGCCGGACTCGATTACGCGATTGTCAATACCGAGAAGCTGGAGCGTTACGCGTCTATTCCCGAACACGAACGGAAGCTGGCGGAGGCCTTACTTTTCGAGACCAATGACGCGACACTGGCTAAGTTCACCGAATTCTATCGACAGAAAAAAGTAACCCAGGTAAAAGAAACTTCTACTCTTACACTCGAAGAACGCCTTGGGCAATACGTAATCGAAGGTTCCAAGGACGGATTGATCCCAGATTTGGATGAAGCGCTGAAAAAATATCCGCCACTCGAGATCATTAATGGACCGTTGATGGCGGGGATGGAAGAGGTTGGCCGCCTGTTTAACGGCAACCAGCTGATCGTAGCCGAGGTGCTGCAAAGCGCGGAAGTCATGAAAGCGGCGGTGGCTCATCTGGAACCACACATGGAGAAGTCATCTTCAGCATCCAAAGGCAAGATCATTCTCGCCACAGTAAAAGGCGACGTCCACGACATCGGGAAGAACCTGGTGGAGATCATTCTTGGCAATAACGGCTATGAAATCGTCAACCTCGGGATCAAAGTTCCGCCGGAGCAGCTGATCGAGGCTTGCCGCAAAGAGAAGCCGGATGCGATTGGTTTGTCGGGATTGTTGGTGAAATCGGCGCAGCAAATGGTGATCACCGCCCAAGATTTGCGCGCGGCGGGCATTCACGTCCCGATGCTGGTGGGAGGAGCAGCGCTTACCCGCAAATTTACATCTAACCGGATTGCTCCGGAGTACGAGGGACTTGTTCTATTCGCCAAAGACGCTATGGATGGACTCGACATTGCCAACAAGCTGCAAAATCCGGAAGAGATCGAGCGTCTGCTAAAACAACAACTTGCGGAAAAGCAACAGTTGAAAGAGAACGCTGATCAAACCACAGCCAGCCCAGCGCCTAAGGAGCGTCCAATTCGTTCGGAAATTGATCGCCACGCGCCGTTATTTAGTCCGCCTGATACCAACCGACATGTGCTGCGCAATTATCCGATTACGCATTTGCAGCCGTATCTGAATCTGCGGATGCTGTTAGGTAAGCATCTTGGGGTAAAAGGCAACGTGGAGCGTCTGCTTCAAGAGGGCGACCCAAAAGTGCTGGAGCTTTACGGCGTGGTTGAAGATTTGTTGCGGGAGGCGCACGAGCAGAATTTGATCGAAGCGCATGGCATGTATCAATTCTTTCCGGCGCAAGCGGATGGCAACGACATCCTGATCTATAATCCCGCCAATCACTCGGAAGTGCTGGAGCGATTCAGTTTCCCGCGACAAAAGCAAGCGCCATACTTGTGTCTCTCTGATTTCTTGCGACCAGTGGAGAGCAAGGAGATGGACACCGTCGGCTTTTTAACCGTAACGGCTGGAAAAGGCATCCGCGAAAAGGCGGAAGAGTGGAAAAATCAAGGGGATTATCTCAAATCTCACGTGCTTCAAGCGCTAGCTTTGGAGCTTGCGGAAGGGTTTGCAGAGCGGCTTCATCACGTCATGCGTGACAGCTGGGGGTTCCCGGATCCGGCAGAGATGACGATGTTAGAGCGATTTGGGGCGAGGTACCAAGGAATTCGTGTGTCGTTTGGGTATCCGGCTTGCCCTAATTTGGATGATCAAGAGAAATTATTCCGATTGCTTCGTCCAGAAGACATTGGCGTTCATCTCACAGAGGGTTTCATGATGGACCCGGAGGCATCTGTTTCGGCAATGGTCTTCGCGCATCCGCAAGCTCGTTATTTCAATGCCGCATCGCCTGATGAATCCGATGAATAGACTTGATGAGGGAAGAGGGGAATCGAATGAACAAAACAGATTTGCGTGAATACCTCAAGTCTCATCTATTGATTGGTGATGGGGCGATGGCCACGCAGCTCTATCAGTTGGGTGTACCAGTCGGTATTTGTTATGAGGAGCTTTGTCTGAACAACCCGAAGTTGGTGCAAGAGGTGCACAAGGCTTATTATCAGGCAGGAGCGCGTTTGTTTGAGACCAATACGTTTGGTGCTCATCGAGACAGCTTGGCACGTTACGGACTGGAAAGCAAGGTCTCCCGAATTAACCGGGCGGCTGTATCCATTGCCCGGGACGTGCTCCCTGAGGATGCCTACCTCGTGGGGAGCATGGGTTCCATTACGGCTGGACGTGTGTACAATCTCAAAATGGACGGATACAAAGATCAATTCGAAGAGCAAGCGGTAGCCCTGCTTCATGCAGGGGTGGACGGAATTGTTCTGGAAACGTTTGTTGACTTGGATGAGCTTTTACTGGCCACAGAACTCGTGCGCTCCTTAACCGATCGTCCGATTATTGCCCAATTGGCTACCTTGGAGGTTGGGCGAACACGAGACGGCTATACACTTACGGAAGCGTTCCGTCATCTTCAAATGAAGGGTGCTGACATCGTCGGTTTAAATTGCCGCCTCGGTCCTGCCGAGATGCTCCGTTCGCTGGAGAGTGCGGTTGTGCCTGAAGAGACTTGGGTCTCGGTATTTGCCAATGCGGGGAGATTAGGGTTATCGGACGGAGAATACGCCTACAAATCATCGCCTGAGTATTTTGGACAGAGTGCCTTGCAGCTTCGTGAGCAAGGGGCTCGTCTCATCGGGGGCTGCTGTGGCACCACCCCTGATCATATTCGCGCCATCTGTGAGGCTTTGAGTGGATTGGAACCGGTAGAGCGCATCAATCCGGCTTTGGTAGCGGCACCAAGTCCAGCTGAGCCGGTTTATCGGGTCCTGCCTAGGACGAAGCCAAGTATCGTGGAAGCGGTAAAAACAACACACACGATTATCGTTGAGTACGATACACCGAAAGATTTGGAAATCTCGCAATTCCTGACAGGCTGCTGTGAACTGCACAACGCTGGAGCTGATGCGATTACGATGGCGGATAACTCGCTTGCCAACGTGAGAATGAGCAATATGGCCCTTGGGGCGATTATGAAAAGTCAATTTGGCATTGAACCGCTAGTTCACATTGCCTGTCGGGACCGTAATTTGATCGGTCAACAATCCCATTTGATGGGTTTGCATGCTTTGGGGATTGATCAAGTGCTCGTAATCACGGGAGATCCCTCTCGTTTTGGGGATTTACCGGGGGCAAGCTCTGTGTTTGACGTCTCCTCATTCGATCTGATCCGCATGACCAAGCAACTGAACGAAGGCTATTCGTTTTCGGGAAGACCGCTCCAGCAAAAAGCGCAATTTATCGTCGGAGCCGCCTTTAATCCCCATGTACGCAATATCGATGCGGCGGTGCAGCGGTTGGAGAAGAAGGTCGAAGCAGGTGCCGACTATATTATGACACAGCCGGTTTATGATGCGGAGACGATTGAACTCATCTATCAGAAGACGCAACACATCCCTATCCCGATTTTTCTAGGGATCATGCCTTTGACCAGCTCGCGTAACGCCCAATTCTTGCATAACGAGGTCCCGGGAATCAAGCTGTCGCAAGAGGCTTTGGAACGGATGAAGAACGTCCAAGGAGAAGCGGCGAGAGCAGAAGGCACGCGAATGGCCAAAGAGTTGCTGGACGTAGCGGTGAAATACTTCAAGGGTCTTTACCTGATAACGCCCTTTCATTACCACCAGATGACGGTTGAGTTGACCAAATACGTTCGAGAGCGAAGTGTGGTTGTATCGACTTAAGATTGTATGCAGGACAGATGCATCAAAAAGCTTAAAATAGGTATTTCCTCTAACACGAATGATCCCCCTTTCTGAATAAAATGCCATGTATCATAAAGAAAGGAGGGGATCGGGAATGTCTAATGGTTTCTTTGGAGATATGTTTACGTTGGTGCTCGTTCTGTTCATCTTGTTGGTAATCGTTGGTGCGTCAGAAAACTAATTGTAACAACGTATGAAAAGATCACCGTATCCATTATGGGTACGGTTTTTCTTTATTTCATTAAAAAAGAGCCTTGCGCCTAGCACGATCACTAGGGCAGGGCTCTTCACATTCCTACAGTTTGTATACTTCTTTGACCTTTTTCTCTAAGTAATTCACGAGGTAGTTCGCATTTACAGCTTCACCTGTAATCTCCTGAACCAGTTCATTCGGAGATTTCATTTTACCGAACTGGTGGATCTTATCCTTCAGCCAACCCCGAATCGGCGCGAAGTCACCTGCTTCAATCAGTTGGTCGTAGTTGGTCAGTTCTTTGCGCAGGGTATTGTTAAACTGTGCGGCATACACATTCCCCAAGGAGTAGGTTGGGAAGTAACCGAAGCTTCCTCCAGCCCAGTGCACATCTTGTAAGACGCCGTCCGCATCATTTGGAGGAACAACGCCCAGGTACTCTTCCATTTTCTCATTCCAGATTCGCGGTAAATCAGCTACTTCGATCGTCTGGTTGATAAGACCTTTTTCAATTTCGTAACGGATCATCACGTGCAGGTTGTAGGTTAATTCATCCGCGTCCGTACGGATGAGAGAAGGCGACATTTGATTGACCGCGCGCCAGAATTGTTCCAGACTGACTCCAGCGAACTGAGTTGGGAACACTTTGAGTAGTTCTGGATAGAAGTGCTTCCAGAATGGCAGACTGCGGCCAATGATGTTCTCCCAGAAGCGGGATTGGGATTCGTGAATACCCATGGAGGTACCGTCGCACAATGGGGTACCGAACAATTCTGAAGAGATGTTCTGTTCATAAATTGCGTGCCCCGCTTCGTGGATGCAACTCCACAAGGCTTCACGGAAATCGTTTTGCTTGTAGCGAGTCGTGATGCGCACGTCGCCAGGTGCGAAACTGGTCGCGAACGGATGAGAACTGCGATCCATACGTCCCGCTTGGAAATCATAGCCGATTCTCTCGAGAACAAAACGGCTGAAGGCCTCTTGCTCGGCAATCGAGAAGGATTTGGTCATGAAGCTGACATCCGGTTGATTCGGTGATTCCGCAATGGCGTGCACGAGAGGAACCGTCTTGTCACGTAACACTTTAAACATTTGATCGAGCTGGCCGCTCGTCATACCAGGCTCATACTGATCGAGCAACGTATCGTATTTTACGCCGTTGTGACCCCAGTAATCGATGAACTCAAGCTGGAGCTTCACGATTTTCTCCAAATACGGCTGGAACATGGCAAAATTATTCTGGCGTCGCGCATCCTCCCAGATGGTCTCTGCTTGAGTTGTGGTGACCACAAACTCTTGGTATTTCTCAACCGGGAGCTTCTTGCTGCGGTCGAACTCTTTTTTGCACTCACGGACGGTCGCCGCGGTGATCGGGTCAAGTGTGCTGTATGTAGCCGGTTCACTCAACGCTTCCAGATATTCTTCCATCTCCTTGGAGGTGGAGAGTTTAAATGCTTCACCCGAAAGCACTCCAATGACGTCAGCGCGGGCATCCATTCCTTTACGAGGCGCTTGGGTGCGCATATCCCAGTGAAGAACAGCCAGGGCTTGATTGTAACTCGTCATTTTTTTGACGAATTCGCGAAAGGCAGCAACTTGTTTCTCAAGTGTCGTATTAGACATTGGAGGCCTCCTAACAATAATCAAAATATTTTTACTAAGCAATCTTAGTATAACGGTTGCTGAAAAAAATACCAATACATAGGGCTTAAATGTTTTAGCTTTCGTCTGTGGACGAATCTCTGTATAATCGTACTGATGAGAGATAACGAGATTTTGACATAGGAGAAATGAAAACATGACTCAAATAAATCCTCAATGGGAACAAGAGATTGCGAAACGCCGTACGTTCGCTATCATTTCCCACCCGGACGCGGGTAAAACGACCATGACCGAGAAACTGCTCTATTTTGGAGGCGCCATTCGGGAAGCGGGCACGGTAAAAGGACGTAAAAACTCCAAGCACGCTACCTCCGACTGGATGGAAATCGAGAAAAAACGCGGAATTTCCGTAACCTCCAGTGCGATGGACTTCATCTATAAAGGTCACCATATTAACATTCTGGATACACCGGGCCATGAGGATTTCAGTGAAGATACCTATCGTACACTTACCGCTGCCGATGCTGCGGTCATGATTATCGACGTAGCCAAAGGGGTAGAGGCGCAAACGATCAAGCTGTTCAAGGTTTGCCGTATGCGTGGGATTCCGATTTTTACTTTCGTCAACAAAATGGACCGCTTCGGTAAAGAAACATTTGCCCTACTGGAAGAACTGGAGAACGTACTGGGTATTCGTTCCTATCCAATGAACTGGCCAATCGGGATGGGCAGCCATTTCTGCGGGGTATATGATCGCATCCAATCCCGGGTCGAGCTTTACGAGAACGGCAATTACCATGACGAGATCAAATTCGTCGAGGTTAGCGGGCCAGAAGACTCTGTCATTGGAGAGAGGGTCGGTCAGGATCTGTGGCAGCAGCTTCAGGACGAAATTTCGTTGTTAGACGTAGCTGGAGACGAGTTTGATGCGGAACTGATCAACAAAGGGGAGCTTACTCCTGTATTTTTTGGCAGTGCGATCAACAACTTCGGAGTTCAGACGTTTCTGGATAACTTCCTGCAAATGGCGCCGCCACCGTCTCCGAAGAAAAGCAACATCGGTTTGATCGATCCATACAACCGTCCATTCTCCGGTTTTATTTTCAAAATCCAGGCCAACATGAATCCGGCACACCGAGATCGCGTCGCGTTCCTACGTGTATGCTCCGGTCGCTTTGAACGTGGGATGACTGTCAAACACGTTCGTTTGAATAAAGACATCAAGCTCGCTCAGCCGATGCAATTTATGGCGCAAGATCGGGAAATTGTCGAGGAATCGTTCGCGGGAGATGTAATCGGTCTCTATGATCCGGGAGTCTTCCAAATTGGAGATACTCTCTGTCTAGGTGAATCCTTCGAATTTGAAGAAATGCCTCACTTCTCACCGGAATTCTTCTCCAAAGTAACGGTAAAAGACGCGATGAAGCACAAGCAGTTCCAAAAAGGCATCATGCAATTGACTGAAGAGGGAACGGTTCAGTTGTTTAAGACGCAGCCGTGGGATGAGCTAATCCTGGGCGTTGTCGGTGTCCTTCAGTTTGAAGTGTTGGAGTACCGTCTGAAGGCGGAATACGGTGTAGAGATTATCTTGCAGCGCATGCCGTATCAGATTGCTCGCTGGATTGAAGGGGATAAAGCAGCACTAGATCAGGTGGCAACACGAAGCCAAACCGTACGTGATCGCTACGGACGATTGGTGATGCTGTTTGAAAGCGAATATCAGCTCCGCGTGGCGCAAGACAAATATTCGACGATTACGTTCCATGAAAGCTCGCTGGGACTTAGAACGAATGCGTAAGTGCGTGCGTGACTATTAAAATAGGACGAACAAGATCGAAAAGGCTGAGTGTATACGCTCGGCCTTTTTCTTGTGCCCGTTTTCTTATGAATGCTAATTCACCACTTGCATTAAGTGTATTAAGTGATATAATACACTATATACAGAAGTAGGGCAGGAGGAACGCCCATGGAAGAACAAAAAGTAGGTTCGCTACGGTTTAAGATTGACTTTAGCCAACCGCTGTATGAACAGATTCTAGATCAGGTGAGAAGCTCAATCGCCAAAGGAGAAATGAAATTGGGAGATAAAATGCCTTCCGTTCGAGAATTGGCTCAGGAACTGCGTATGAATCCGAATACGGTGATGCGCGCCTATCAGGAATTGGAACGCGATGGCTTAACGGAGAAACGACGAGGTCAAGGAACGTATGTCACGTCGTCGATCGAGAGAGTCCAGTCATTTCGAACCGAGATTGCGGCCAAATATATTGAGGCGTTTATGGAGCAAATGGAAAGCTTGGGGCTCTCCTTCACGGATGTCGAGGAATACCTCAGACAAAAAAATCGAGCCATGGGAGGGACGAATCAATGAGTAACGCAATCGTTATTGCTGAACAGATAACAAAGACATATGGCAATAAAAAAGCGTTGGATCAACTTGATGTACTGATTCCTTCCGGTCGAATCGTCGGTATTCTCGGGCCGAATGGTTGTGGGAAATCCAGCTTTCTTCGGGCGATTACCGGATTGATCCGACCAGATGAAGGGAAAATCCAGGTCCTTGGACAAACGCCAGGTTGGCAAGCCAACAGCCAGATCGCGTATCTGCCTGACCGCGCGCGCTGGTATCCCAAACTTACAGTACAGCAGACTTTTGAATGGGGTGCCACTTTTTTACCAGGCTTCGAAATGGAAGCAGCGCAGAAGTTAGCTGAGTTTATGGACATCGAATTGGAGCAGAAAGTAGGGGGAATGAGCCGAGGGCAAGAGGCAAGGGTCATGCTGATTCTCTGTATGGCTCGCCGTGTTCCTCTGATTATTTTGGATGAACCATTTGCTGGGATTGACGTCATTTCTCGTGAAGCGATCGTGGCCGGAATGATTGATTTTTTGGAGGGTGGGGAGCAAACCATTCTGATCAGTACACATGACATTCATGAAGTAGAAGGTTTGTTCGACTATGCCGTGTTCATGGATAAAGGTAGGGTTATTTGGTCAGGGGAAACTGAGGATTTGCGTGCCGAATACGGTTCCTTGCAGGATGTATTCCGAACTTACTATCAGAAGGAGTGGAGACGATGAGTTCCTCTCATACTTTTTGGGCACTTGTCCGTCATGAATTTACCTTGAAGGGAAGCTGGAGGAAACAAGGTCGTTCCCGTGTGACCAAAAGCTGGTGGACGATCTACCTGGCACTCTTTGCGATATTTGGCGTTGGAATCGTCACTTACTTTGCAAATCATCATCACCTTGAGTTATATCATCTCTGGGTTGTTACCACAGGTTTTCCGTATGTGTTAATTGTAACAGGAGTCTCGATGATGAAAAGAGAGTGGGAAAATGAGACATATGGATGGTGGCTGACACTTCCCTATCCCAGAGTTTGGTTAGTCAGCTCCAAATGGATCGCCCTCTTTTTGCGGGTGGTTGTTGGAGCGAGCTTATTATTCGCGCTGATTTCGTTATACACAGTATTCATTATCTTAGTTCTTCCGCAGTACGCTTGGACAGATGTGGAAGCCAGTGTATTAACTGGTCTAAATTTGCTCATCTTGGTCATTGGATTCAGTCCGTTCCTTACGTCCATCAGCATGCTTATGGGTAGTGCTGCTTACACTTCACTTCGTCCTCTCATTCCTTTATTGTGGCTAGTATTTATGAGTGGGATTGGCTTCTTTTACAGTGGAATCAACACGTCATTACTGAACAATCTGTTCATAAAAACTGGAGCGGCCGAGGATCCTGTTATCTCGTCGCCATTTACATGGGAAGTACTTGTTAGTATGGTCATTAGCTGGGTAGCGGCTTTTCTAGTGATTCGTCTGTGTGCGTATTTACTTGACCGAAAAATATCGTTATAGGAAGAAGTTTTACATGTTCTAAGATGCAAAAAGAAGGAGCGAAGACGGTATGCAATCCATCATTTCTATGACAGCTGCTATTGTCATCATTGGACTGGTTATTTGGAGAAAAACCCGAAGAACACATCGTCCCATCAAAGGAAATGGGCTTAGGATGTTGATCCCTGTCATCATCATGTTCATCGTTATCTCGTTTAGCATGCAACAAATCATGCACATTCCAGGGAGAATCTTTCACTGGCCGGCCTATTGGGAGCTACTGGCTGCTGGTATATTGGGAAGCGTGTTTGGCTTCATTATGCTGAAGCATACAGAGTATGAAAGAAGAGCGGATGGGTTGATCTATACCAAGCCTAATGAATATTTTAAATATATCCTGATCGCGATCATTGCCATCCGGTTCTCCTTGGCGCAGTACTTTAAAAGCTTAGATCCAATTGATTTTAGCGTACTCATGATGATCATGGGGATGATTTACATCGCGATCTGGAGAATCGGCAGCTATTGGAAGTTTAGTAAACTCACTTCTCAAATCAACAATCGAATCAGTCCTTAACCACCAAAGGGAAAACCACACCATTCATTCATGACGAGGTGTGGTTTTTGACATATTTCACGGGTTGTCTCGATAACATGGGATTAAAAAGGAGTGGGGACAATCAAGACAGTGAAGGTTACCTTGTTTTTCATCTTGTTTCTTTCGTCGTTTGACATGCATGCGCAGATGCCCTTGCTCGCTCCATATGCTCAATCTCTCGGGGCTTCCGCCATGCTCATTGGGGTTTTGTTAAGCGCTTATTCCAGCAGTAATTTGGTAGGTAATCTCATTGCTGGACCCATACTGGATCGCTATTCCAAGCCGTTTTTAATCAGTGGTGGCCTGTTTTTAGCAGGTCTGTTGTTGATTGCGCAAGGAACAGTAGATGAATTTGGCGTATTGCTGTTGTTGCGATTCGTCTTCGGGTTTGTGATGGCATTTGTTACGCCAGCTTGTTTTGCCATGTTGGGGGAGTTGGGGAGAACATCCATAGAGCAGGGAAATGTCATGGCCAAAAACGGAATGGTAATGACCATTGCCTCGATGGTATCGCCGGTGGTTGGTGGTTACCTTGCTTCCCATGCGGGCTACCACCAAGCCTTTCAATGGTTTGGTGTAATCATGCTGGTAGCTGGAGCCGTAGCGATCTGGAGGCTTCCAGTGAGGCGACAGAAGATTCCTTTGCGAGACTCGAAAACGGCTCAAGCGGGAACAGTTAGTATGTCTTTTACCAAACTGATGTTAGCCTATCTAACCGGGTTTTGTGTACTGTATGCGCAAGGGACGCTGATGTTCGAGGTTCCTTTGCTCATTGAGCGCAATCATCTGGCACCAAGTGTAACGGGCAGTTTGTTTGGGGTGATGGGCGTTGGTTCGCTAACCATTTTAAGTATAGTAGCACTTCACCGAATAGCTCCACAGATTCGCTGTCTGGTTGGATTGGGCTGTTTAGGACTCATCATGTATGGATTGGCGGTGGGGGTCAACTTTCCGCTACAAGCATGGATGCTTAGCCTTGGGGTCTGCTTTGGCATGCTTTTTCCAGCGATGTCAACGATCTTGACCCAACAAGCGCCAAGAGAATCCTACGGGACAGCATTCAGTATTTTTTCCGCCGTTCTTTCCATCGGGGCAATGACAGGTCCTCTTATAGCGGGGACCATTAACCAGATGAGTTTGTCTTTTTTTGTGGCGTTTGTGTTTGCCTTTCTTGCTTGTATTTTGTTTCTATGGCACAGCATTCGAACGAATATTGCGGAGTCTCTGTAATGAAAAAATCCAGTCGTAATGAACTGGATTTCTATCTTTCTATCGCTATCGATGAACGGTTTAGCTTTACATGCTTCAATTGAGCCACGATGATGAAGCTGACAATCACGAGAAGGAACCAAGAGCTGATTTTACTGAATCCCACCATGTGCCAGCCATGCTGTTGATTGGGGTATTGCCAGGCTCCGAGCAGTGTCGCGATGTTCTCGGCCAACCAGATAAAAAAGCCGATCAACAAAAACGAGAGCCACAGCGGCATCCAATAGGAGCGACCGTTTACATGATAGTGTACCTTCGTCTGTCTGAAGCAGAGGAAGATCAGGACCGTCAACACCCAACGAATATCGATCCAGTAATGATGCGCAAAAAAGTTGAGGTAAATCGCAGCCCCCAATGGAATTGTCAAAAGAGCGTGCGGCCATCGCTCAATCGAGATATCCAACCTACGCCAAGACTGACAGAGATAGCTGGCCACACTCGCGTACATGAAACCGCTGTAGAGCGGAACTCCCCAGATTTTACTGTATGCCAATTCAGGATACGCCCATGAACCCATATGGACCTTGAAGATTTCCAAGGCCAACCCGATCAAGTGAAACACCGTGATCACTTTTAGTTCATCTACCGTCTCCAACTTGCTCCAGACCATGACAGCCTGCATCCCCACACAAGCGAGTAAAATAAAATCATATCGAGGAAGTCCAGGAATGATGATCACATGCGAGAGTGCTAGTGTGATAAAGATAAAGGCGGGAAACAAGCAGGAGAGCGCCTGCTGATACCCAAAATGCAGAAAAAACAGGATCATGCGTTTCATTATTCTTTGGTGGCGACGGGTAATTCGTAGGAGGAATAATCGCTCCAACTTCCCAGATACAGCTTGGCATCGGTACGTCCGATTTTGTGGAGGGCCAACAGATTGACACAGGCTGTCACACCAGAACCGCAGTAAACCATTACTTCCTTGGCGTTGACGACTTGATCAAAGCGTTTGCGTAATTCCGGTGTAGGAAGTAAGGTGCTCTCAGTGGTCAGGTTTTCTTTGAAGAAGTAGTTTAGCGCACCAGGAATGTGTCCGGCTTTAGGATCGATTGTTTCGTTTTCACCCAAATAGCGTTCACGCGCTCTGGAATCGATCAAGACGGTTTGATCATCACGCGAGAGTACATCATCGAGTGTAACCAGCATTTCAGCTTGTACATGGGCTTTAAAATCGCGTGGCTTTCGAGAAGTGACTTCAGTGGTGGTTGGAAACCCGGCTTTTTGCCAGCCAGCAAATCCTCCCTCCAGGACGGCAACTTTGCTGTGGCCCACATAGCGCAGCATCCACCAGAGTCTTGCCGCCATGGCTAAATCCTGATCGTCGTACGCGATGACGGTTGTTTGATCATCAATTCCTAATTGGGAGAAAAGAGCGGTCATTGCTTCCACAGAAGGCAGAGGGTGGCGACTACCATGTTTTGATTTGGGACCAGACAGGTCAGCCTCCAAATCTACATAAACAGCTCCAGGAATATGAGAGATTTCATAGTTTGATCGCCCTGAGACAGGTTGACCTAACATAAAGCGGCAATCGAGAATAACCAGATTGGGATCCTGAAGATTTGCATGGAGCCATTCTGCACTCACGACAGTTTGCGACGTTTCCATGTTACGAGACCTCCTTGCTTTTACCAAATAGTTTGTTCTATCATACCAAAATAGAGCGGGATCGTCTCTAATAACCACATGATAAACACCTGTAAACTTGAATCAGAGAATAGAATCAGTACAATGGAATACAGAAGAATTGAAAGGGGAACTAACATTGAAACGGGTTGCCAGATATTTTTTTGAAGGATTATTATTTACCATTCCACTAGCCGTAACCATCTATGTTTTGTACAAAGTGTTTGTCACCGTAGATAGCTGGCTTAGACTTCCTATTCCTGGCGTTGGTTTTGTCATTACGCTGGCAAGTATTGTTGTGATTGGATTCTTATCGTCCAATGTTTTGACGAGAGGCCTCTTGTCGATCGTTGATAAAATATTTGGCCACTTGCCATTTATTAAACTGTTGTATTCATCGATTAAGGATTTAATCGGGGCGTTCGTCGGAGATAAGAAAAGCTTCGATCGTCCGGTACTCGTTAGACTGACTCCGAATGGCTATGCTAAGGCGATCGGTTTCATTACACGAGATTCCATGAGTATGTATGGCATTGAGGATCATGTAGCGGTTTATTTTCCGCAATCGTACAATGTCGCGGGCAACGTGCTCCTTTTTCCTTCCGATCAAGTGGAGGTATTGGAAGCAGAGAGTGCGGACGTCATGACATTCCTGGTTTCCGGGGGCGTATCTGGAAAAGAACCTAAAAAAGAAGAAGGAAAAGAGTGATGGATATGAGCGTCTATTCATTCGAAGTGAGGACGATTCGAGGAGAAGCGCGATCACTCAACGATTATGCGGGCAATGTGCTGCTCATTGTCAATACGGCGAGTAAATGTGGATTTACGCCGCAATATAAAGGCTTGCAATCCTTATACGAAACCTATCAAATGGACGGGTTGGTTGTGCTTGGGTTTCCCTGCAATCAATTCATGAGTCAGGAACCGGGAACGGAAGAGGAGATTCAGCAATTTTGTGAAGTCAATTACCATGTGACGTTCCCGATGTTTGCCAAGATCGATGTTAACGGGGCCGACGCTCATCCACTCTATCGCTATCTGGTGAAAGAGGCGCCTGGTATGCTGACCGACTCGATTAAATGGAACTTCACCAAGTTTCTCGTCGATCGAAAAGGCAACGTGGTGAAACGCTATGCCCCCACGACGAAACCAGAAGATCTGGAAGAAGACATCAAGCGTTTGTTAGCAAAGTAGCCCAAGCTGGCAAGAGTGATCTCTTACAAATACTGCTGGTAGGGAGCAAGCTCAATCTCTTTTTTCTGTAAATGAGCAACCAGCCACTTGTGGTCACGTTTCGGGGTTGCCTGAATATATCCTTTAATAATCAAGTCCTGGGTGATGACGGAAGCCTTTTCCTCGAGGGCCAACTGTCCGATGCGAGCCGCAATGGTACGTCTGGCCACATCACGAAAAATGGGAGGAACGGGCTCCACCAACTCATTCAGGAAAGCTAGTGTTTCATCTGTCCATAGGGAGCGTGTCTGATCGATATAGTGATCCTGCCAGTCCAGATCAGATTTGCCATCCTGCTTGGGCATGGACTTCAAAAATTTGCGGAACATGAAGAAGCCGCCAATAACCAAGAGGCCAAAAAGAACAAAGGTCCAGAATGTAATAAATAACGAGAACCATGCGTTCATGAGCTTCGTTTCACCTCAACTGTTTTCTCTATGTCTTGTAATGAAGTTTAGCTGATTTTTTGCTTCCCAACAAGGTTTCAACTGAGTATCATAAGAATACATCACGATCACACATGACGAGCATGACTGTTGTGCAGGTAATGGTAGAGGAGGTTGACGTAAATGTTCAAGCTTGGACAACGCGTCATTCTAATCGCAGACTCCTTTGAGCAAGGGTTGCCTCTTGGAGAACATGCATACATTATTGGACGTGACCGGAATCCAGATAGCGTATTCGATTGGATTGTCCGCATTCCTCGAATCGATAAAGCATTTCAAATTATTGAATCAGATATGGCGACAGAGGAGAGCTTACTGGAGCAAGAAGCAGAGAAAATCCAGCGTGAAGCTTTGCTTGACTTTGCGCTCGCTACGCGTAATGAAGCCCTTTTCCGTCAACTCATGGGGATGTCAGACGATGAGAGCGATAAAGAAAATAACCTAAAAGAATCCACTGAGGAATTTATACGCAAAGTAAATATAAAAGCTTGGATTTAAACAGGGAATACCCTTGCGCCTCTCGAATATACAATAGGTAGCCAAGCATACGAAAGAGGGGTCCTCTAATGTCTGATCTTATTGAATTCACCAATGAGCATGGTCAACGAATTGAGCTGACACGAGAATTATTTCTGGAGAAAGTCGCCCTGCCTACCATGGAGCGGTTTTGGGACGATAAAGATATGTTGCGTCAGTTTGCGATGGATCTCGTGAGCAAGGAATTCTTCACGGAAGCTGCCCAGGCCGCGGATCGACTGTTAGAATTGTATGGACCGATTGAACCAGCTTTGATTTTTCGCGCGGTAGTCCATATGCACCAGCAAGAGTTTGAGCAAGCGAAATCACTCCTTATTTATGTCATTCAGAACTATCCGAACGCGGGCAGCGCGTATACCAATATGTCCAAAATTCTGGTATTGGAAGGCAACGAAGAAAAAGCCTTTGAATTCCTGGAAGCGGGATTAGTGAAAGATCCAAATCAGGATAATGGTTTGGATTGGTACGTCTCTAACTTCGTCGAACACGGGAAAATCAAGGAATTAATGGAACGCCTGGAGTTTTTCGGTCGGGAAGAGGGAGCTTGGCGTCCGCAACTGATCATGGGTCGATTGTCCATGCAAGAAGGGAACTTGCTTTTGGCGATGGAAAAATACCAGGAAGCGATTACCAAAAGCGGAGACAGCGAGATCACAATCATGAATGTAACAGGTGAATTAGGACAGGCCGGTTATGTCTATCAATTGATCCAGTTCGCCGAGAAATATTGGAAACCAAACTTTGAATATCCTTACGTTGGTTTTAACTATGCCAATGCCTTGATATCGTCAGACCAGAAGCAACAGGCTGTTGAGGTCCTAAAAGAGATGCTTCCTCATGTTCAAGAGCAATTCAAAGAGGTCGTACAAAACTTCCTCGACCAGCTGCCGCCTGAGTTGCTGGAGGAAAAGCAAGAAGAGCATTCGGACTCTCAAGACGCGAAGAAACCTTGGTGGAAGGTTTGGTAATTAACAAGAGTCATACTAACTGATTTTATCAAGACCTACTATAAGAAAACAAAATAAAATAAAGCCTCAAACATATTGTATATATCTAATATGTTCGGGGCTTTATTTGTTATATTGGGTATTCATTTCGTGTGGAAACGCCTTTTGGAAATGCTTGTATATAAGTCCGGCGAATAAAGGCTATAAAATAAAGCCTTTATTCGCCGCTGTTTTGTTGAACTAACGTTCTCCGATAGCTTAACTGACTTCCCGCATACATGAGTTTGCTCTCAGTCATTTAACCGCCTGAGGAATTCAAGTACATGGTGCAACAGCAACGCTGTCGCGTCAGCGTCATACGACGACAAACTGCTTTCCGCGAAGTAGTGTTGATCACTTGGGTACAAAAAAGGATCGGCATGTTCGGTCGATGCCGCGAGCTCAAGTGCCGCCTCAAGACCCGTACATTCGGAAGTTCGTCAGTTCCTGATTTGAACATTCTCAAGCTGTAGTTTTCTAGCAGATTCGGTTATTGGATTTTTTATTACACCTATGTTATATTCCGTATATGAAATACTTAAGGTAAGGAGTCTCTCTATGCATACATTATCGAATGTCGAATTCATGCTCCTGCAAATGATCGCGGAACATCGTCAAGCTTCCGGATACGATATTATGAAGTTAGTCGAGCAGCGAGGTTATAAGGAATGGGCGAATATCGGTACAACTTCAATATATGCAGGATTGAAGAAACTTAGCGATAAAGGATGGATCTCACCTGAGACATCCGACGAGAAATCCGGCAAGGGGCCAACGCCGACCCGGTTTGCCCTCACCGAAGTGGGTATACGTAAGCTGAAAAATGAAATTCTTGATAGTCTGTCGTCTACACGGGAACGTGACAACCGCTTCGATCTCGGTTTGGCCGCTTTGCCCCATATCGGGAAGGAAGAGGCCGTCATTGCTTTACGGAAACGACTGGATTTTCTTGAACAAGCCTCGTTAAAAATAAGACAGAAGTACGAATCACAAGGCGGAGCTAGCTTGCCGCTGAACGTAAGGGCGTTGTTCTTGCATCCATTCAGCTTAATCGAGAGCGAGCAAGCGTTCGTTAGCCGTTTAATCCATGAATTATTGGAGGAGGCAAGTAGACATGGTCAAATTTATTGAAGGTTTCATTCCTTATCAAGGCGAACATTGCGAAACAACCGCCATGGGCAATTTAATGCAATATGCGGGAGTCCGCCTGTCTGAGCCGATGTTGTTCGGACTCGGGCAAGGGCTTGGATTCATATACTGGGATTCGAAGGGAATGGACTTCCCCTTCATCGGAGGAAGGGTAAAACCGGATAAACTGACCGCTAATCTCGCCGAACGACTCGGCTTGAACGTCAGATATCAAGAAACCTCGTCCGTCAATAAGGCGTGGCAGAACGTCCGAAGCAGCATCGAACACGGCATTCCGATTGGGCTTAAATTAGATGCCTATTACTTGGATTATTTTAAGAACAAAGTGCACTTCGCCGGTCACTATGCGGTAATTTACGGTATAGATGACGAATACGCCTACATGGCGGACACCAGACAACAGGGTGGACTTGTGAAGACGCGTTTGACAAGCTTGGCCGCTGCCAGAAATGCAAAGGGACCCATGAGCTCCCGGAATCGTTCCTTTACGATCGAGCCAAACGCCGCATTGCTTCCGCTTGTTCCTGCTATACGCGAATCCTTGACCATGAATGCGCATGACTATCTGAACCCGCCCATTCGGAATGTTGGCAATAAGGGCATTGTTAAAATGAGCAATGAAATCTTGAAGTGGCCTTCTCGCAGCAACAATTTCGAACATGATTTATGTCTTACCGCGACGCTAATGGAGCGTGCGGGAACCGGCGGCGCTTTATTTCGGAATCTGTTTAGGGATTATTTGAGAGAATGTGCTGATCGGCTGGAGGACCCGAGGATCGAACAAGCCCACTGTATGTTTACAGAGATCGCCCCAATGTGGGTTAGCGTCTCTGCTTCAATCGAGCATGCAGGAAGAACAGGTGAGCACCAAGAGCTCGTGAATGCGTCTAAGCTGTTGCTCGAGATTGCGGATATAGAACGCGCAGCCATGGAGCTATTGTTGTGATAGCCTTACACTTACATTGAACGGAATCATTCCTTTCGGCAGGCATGCTTTAACCCAGTGTCAGCTTAAGCACCTCACGAGGGTGCTTTTTCTTACCATACTTGGGGTCAACGATCGTAATCTGACCGTTAGTTTAATGCCCGCTGCCAGTTTACAACTTTAATCGCTGGGTTTACTTTTTTAGGGATGGGTCGGACACTGTACACAGTAAACAGTACTTAAAAACCTTATCACACTTAAAAAAATAAACCTGAATCCACACATAGAAGGCTAATTCCACTTGTTGTTATGCCTAAAGATGTGGGGGAGACTCTTGTTTTTTGCTCTTTAATTAAGAAAGTCGAATTACTTTACAGTGGGAAAGTAATTCGACTTTTTTCCTTCGCGTAAGCGTACTGGAGAAAAGACTTCGTCAACTCGTGTCTCATTTTAAGCGGAGCGGACAGTTGAGACAACACGCGAGCTTAAACAGAGCTTAGAGTGACGAAGTCTTTTCTCATCTATTTAAACTGGCGGGTAAGCCTTCGCTCCAGATAGGCGACTCCCTTATACATGATGGTCGCGACGATGGCAATCAGCGCAAGACTTACCATTACCAGGAGAAACGGTACAAAAGAACAACAACGCGCATTACGGATGATAAGAAATCGAGTCAATGACCCACATCTTTTGCTGATCGTGATAGCGCAACTTGATACTTGCAACCAGGAGGTGTATGACCTTCTGCTGTTCATCGCGACTCATGTAGTTCCATATTTGATCAACATTGAGGAGCGTCTCAATCAGCGTCTGGCAACTCTCATCATTCAGAGCATCGGAGCTTTCTTTTTGGTTCAGCAATTCGTTGATTTCTTCTCGGCGTTGCTGGATAGCGGTTATTTGTTTTTGGAATTCCTGAATATCGATCATTCCCGCGAGAAAGAGTTCGTGGAGTCGATGCTCTTTTTGTGTGAGATGAGCTTGCTCTTTTTGATACAAGGATTGTTCATTGGGCTTGAGTTCCAATGTGGTGTTCTGTGTCAGTGGAAGCAGTTGGATCGTGATCTGTCTCAAAAGGGTTTGGAATAACTGAATGAACAGACGTTCCAGTTGATCTTCGCGGATGCTGTATTGGTGACAGGCACCTGGTTTTGTATAGGAACAGTGGTAGTACCGATGGTTTTTACTGGTTTTGCCTATTAGAGTATGACGGCAGTGCGGGCAGAGCACCAAACCAGAGAAGAGATACGTAGAGGAAAGTGTACGAGGGCTTTTTTTAGATTGGTGTTTCAACTGTTGTTGGAGAGAAGAAAAATCCTCTGCAGAGAGAATGGCGGGATGAGCGTTTTCGATCAGAATCACATCCTCTAATGGAACTGCTTTGTTCTTGTTCTGATGTTTGCGGGCATGGTTGTAACGCAAAGTGCCGATGTAAACAGGATTTCGGAGGATATCTCGAACGGTTTTCACCGAGAAGGGTGTACCCTTTCGCGAGAATATACCCAGTTGAAAAAGGCGGTCAGCTACCCGATTCATATTACCGTACTGGTGATAGAGTTGGTAGATAAGCTTTACCGTCGTGGCTTCCTGGTCATGAATAGCCAGAGTACCATGATCTAACCGATAGCCATAGGGGATATTGCCACCTGCGCGTTTCCCTTGCTTGATCTTCTCTTCTTTTCCCATGCGAGTGCGTTCTCCCAGATTCTCTCGTTCCCATTGAGCCAGTGCAGCCACCAACGTAAGAAAAAGACGTCCCATCGCCGTCGTCGTATCGTATATTTCTGTGGCTGAACGAAACTTGACTTGATACGTCTCGAACTCTTGCAAAAGATGATAGAGATCCAGCACCGAGCGAGTTAATCGGTCAAGACGATAGACAAGGACAACCTCAATTCGGCCAGTACGGATGTCAGCACGCAGGCGATGTAACTCCTGACGCTCTAAATCCTTTCCACTCCTCCCCTCATCGATGTACAGATCGACAAATTCCCAATCCTGCGAACGAATGTAGGCCATTAATTTATCCTTTTGAGCAGGGATCGAGTACCCTTCCTTTGCTTGTTCGTCCGTTGACACGCGGATATAGAGCGCTGTTTTCATGTTGTCACCTACCTGAATTCAAACTGTTCTCTCTTCTTGCAAGAGAGGGTATGAATCATGTTGTACAGGCACAGCGGAATAGATTCAAAAAGAACGATCACGACTGTTTTTTACAGAAGAAGGGAGAGTGAGTGAATGACAAGAGTAGAAGTAAACCTGCCCTCTGACTGCCGTGATGTGCATCATCAGTTCCCGAACAAACAATTATTGGAACGCGCCTTGACGATTATGCTTCACGCGACGATGAATGCTTATGCAAGGAAGGAACATAACGCTCCTCTGTCAAATTCCCAGAATCGTAAACCGTAAACAATACCAGATTATGTTGAAATTAGTCATACATGACAATTTATGTTGGCAATTATCGTGGGGGAATGGTGATTATTCGAGCTGGTTCCATGATGGAAGCCCAAGCAATCGCTGAGATGGACCCGTTTATCTCTTCGGGAGCCGAATCGTATGAGCTTCGCGTCTGGAACCTTTCGAATGAAGCGAATAATCACCTTGGAATGGGGTGAATTATCTGGTTACGCCGGTGCGGATGATCATAGTGTTTACACTGATGTTGAATTTGGCTTTGTTGTAATCACCTCGCCACTTCTCTTTCGTAAGTTTGGCATGACGTACTTGGGCATCATATTTTAATCCAAATCCAACAGGGTCGACACCCATTTTTTGGGTTTCCTTCAAGAATGTCTGGAGCAGCTTTTCAAGTGCTTTGTTCGCTTCAGACTGCAACGCTTTCAATGACTCGGGTTTACTCAGATCGATCTGGGTGACAATCTCTTGCAGTCTCGCTTCCAGCTTGATTTTAATTTCAAAAGTAGGCGTATTGGGATCTACGACGTTAATTTTACTCTTGCTTCCAATCTGTTCAAGGACGATATGAATGGGCTTTCCTTGCCCTCCCTTGAGAAGGTATTTAGCCAGAGGTTTCCCATCAATTTTTAATTCGATGTTTCCACCGCTTACACGATTTTGTAGCAATTTGATTAGGAAGGAGTCTTGTAAGGACATTGTCCCTACCATCCGATCGTCTTTGAACAAGGCTATTTTATTGATCATCAGCTCATCCCCCTGTTGAGCAATATAGGGAAGCACCGGATCTTTTCCAACCGAATAATAATCGTGCAGAAATTCATGCAGAGTGGACGAAATTAACCGTTCGCCATTAGTGTTTTGCTTGATGTTTTGATAGATATAGGTGCCAACGTTCGCGAATTCTGGGTATCGATGGGATAGGAGATCGAGGACTTTGTTTTTGCTGACTGTCAGGTATATCCCTGTACCTATATCGGCATCACGACTTAAGGAATCCACCAAATTCATGATGCCTTTGCGAGCGAGTGACTCGTGATAGGTCACAACCCGTATTTGGCCACCAGCCAATTTCTTGGCAGATTCTACATTCGCCGCGCTGCGGAAACCTTTGCTCGTAAAGGCTGTATTGGAAATCACGTTCACTTTTTCCTTCGCCCCGGGATCGATCTGGTACAGGACAACCGTACCCAGCAGTCGGTCCCGGGGCAGCTCATCATACCCAATGACCACGACCAAGCCCATTCGCTCCAGAACTCTTTTCTCTACCCCTCCGGCAAAAAAAAGCAGGAACAACGTCAAACAGACGATCAGGCCGTACAGTAAGGTCTTACGCCGGGTCTTCACTCTTATTCCTCCTCTGCCAGGATTGTTTTATCATGACAAAAACATAGAGAACGATCGGATAGGCAAATGACAATCCAAGGCCCACATACCCTACCATATCTGTAAAGTTGTTAATCTGGTCTCTTGTCTTAATAAGCATGGTAAGGATAATCATGACTAAACATAATCCGTATAGGGCAGTACGCTGTTTGATATGAAAAGTTTTGCTGAATCCTCGTGTAGATGCCCAGAGATACAAGAACAAATTTGGAGTGACGATAAACATCCAGTAAGCGACCGCAATGTATTCGAAGCGTTCCAGGAAGGGCAGTTCGACAATTTTATACAAATTGAGGGTAGCCCAGACAGTTTTAAGTAATTGTTTACCAGAGTAGTAAACGATAGAGACCATCATGATGCTTACAAAAATAAATGTTGTAAACAGTAAGCCAAACTGCGAATACTTCATAACGCGCTCTTTGTCCTGCAGAAAGGGAAAGACAAAGTAAATGATTTCGAATCCGATGATAGTGAAGGACATTTTTTGAGCTCCAGCTAATAACTCGGGAAGACTTGCCTCCATGATGGGAAAAAGGTGCTCCCAATGGGCATATTGAAGTGGGTAATAATAGAGCCCGCCCAACCAGACGGAGAAAACGATTGTGAGAAAGCAGTAACCGACAATCACGCGAATCCCGCTATTCACGCCATATATAATTAAGAGAACCAAGAGTGTCGCCAAGAACCATGCTTCAAGGTCCGGGAACATCCAAGCTTGCACGACTTCGATATAAGTGCGCAAAATGGTAAAACCCGTGAGAAACAAATAAATCATATAGATCGTATTCATGAACTTTCCAATCCATTTGCCGTAGACGAACCCGTGTATGTCGTATAGATCCTTTGACTCGAATCGCAAAAGCGTTCGAACCATAAACCAGACAGCTACCATAGAAGCCACACTCGCCATGAGGACAGAGATCCAAGCGTCATGCCCTGAACCCGTGTAAACGTATGACTCAAATCCCATGAAACCGACACCGATCTGGTTCGCGGGAATAACGAAAAAAATCAAGAAAGAGCGGAGTAAAGGTACGGTTCTGGCTTGTTGATTAGGATGATTCATGCTGTCCACCTACCGGTTCTTCAAAGATATCCGGAGTTTTTGGGGGGTGGGGAAGGTGATTCGAGCCGGACTGATTTTTGTCGGCAGTCGATACAGAACGTCTGAATAAAGACTTGAAAGGCGCGCGAACAACACTGTTCGGGATCTTACGCAAGACGGGAGGATACAACGGATACAGATAGGAATGTCCCAAGCTGGTTAATCTCAGCAGGTGAATCAGCGTAAAACAGATGCCCAACATAATCCCCACACCGCCAAGCATGCCGGCTAACAGGATCATCGGGAATCGCAGAATACGGATGGCATTCCCGATCATGTAAGAGGGGGTCGTAAAAGAGGCTAAAGCCCCCAGAGCCACAATGATAATCAGAATGTTGCTCGTAAATCCAGCCTGTACCGCCGCTTGTCCGATAACGATACCGCCAACGATACTCATGGTTTGTCCCACTTTGGTTGGGAGCCTGGCACCGGCCTCACGCAACAGCTCAATCATGAATTCCAGTATAAAAGCTTCCATTAACGGTGGAAAAGGGACTCTTGAACGGGATTGCGCCAACGAAACCAGCATGGTAGAAGGAATCAATTGGTAATGGAAGGTAAGCGCAGCAACATATGATGGAGTTAACAGAACCGAGACGATTACGGCTGTAATCCGCAAGAGGCGCAGAAATGTTGCTGCACTCCATCTGAAATACAAATCCTCCGTCGATTTAAAGAAGTCAACTAAACTGCAAGGACACAAAATAGCAAACGGACTCCCAGACACAAGAATGGCAATTTTACCATCCATCATTCCCGCGACTGTTCGATCCGGGCGTTCCGTCAGCAGCATTTCGGGGAAAAGGGAGCTTTCTTGGTCCGAAATTAACTGAGAGAGCATCGTGCTGTCCAAAATATATTCAATGTCAATCTGTTCTAATCGACTCTTAGTTTCCTGAATATTTTGGGGGTCAGCGATATCTTGGATATAAAGAACCGAAATCGAGGTTAACGTTCGTCTGCCAACTTCAAACTCTTCGACCACCAGTTTCGTATGCGGAACATATTTGCGGATGATGGCCATATTGGTTTGGAGTGACTCCACAAAAGCGATCTGCGGACCATAGATTTGGCTCTCGATTTCCGGTTTGGTGAGGTTTCGTTTTTCGGATTTTGTGATATTACAGAGTAAGCCTTTGGATAAGCCATCAACATGGATGAAAACCCATCCCTGTATTAAATGCTTCATTACCTTCGGGAAATCCTCAGTCAATACGATTTCATCCAACGGAATGACCTGAAGCAGATCCTCTGCGGCTTGATAATTGCCTTCAATCGCCTGCAGTTGTTTGATAATCGATTGCTGTAATTGCTCGGAATCGACTAGATACGAGTAATAGAACAGGGAAAACACGTTGGATATGCGAGTGACGGACCAATCTTTGCTTGGGGCGGTCCAGTCTTTTACCTTTTGTAAAAGCTCATGAAAGCTTACGGGAACTAGTGACTGAGATCGTTTTTTTGAGGGGCTATATCTGCGAAAGAACATTGGCTCTCTTCCTTACTTAGCTCTTCATAGCGGATTAAAATCGCTTCTCCACTGAATGGTAGTGTTTGATAAATGTACCGATTTTATCCTCTGAATGGAGATTTAAGGAAGTAAGTGATCCTGTTGTTCTACTGTAACGCTTACGAGGGTAAAGTTAAATACTTGAAAGCCGTAGATGATGAGGTAACCGAGCCCGCTTTGCGAGACCAGGAATTCTCCGGTAATGACCCCAACCCATGAGAGGCCGACATTCACTTTCAACGTGGAGACGATCGCCGGAACGGTAGCCGGCAAAATGACCAGCGTGAAAATTTGACGTTTGTTGCCGCCCAGTGTTTGCACCACTTTGATGTAATTCTGGTTGACTTCCTTGAAGCTGTTGTAGATGACGATCGTGGTAATGATCACCGAAATGGCAAACCCCATCGCAATGATTGAGAAGAACCCAGGGCCGAATCCCACTATGAAGAGGGGGCCGAACGCAACCTTGGGCATGCTGTTTAATACGACTAAATAGGGATCAAGCACACGTGACAAAAACGGAAACCACCAGATCACGGCGGCAAATAACGTTCCAAGGAGCGTTCCCAGTATAAACCCGACCGCCGTTTCATAGACAGTTGTATAAAGATGGGGGAGCAGGCTTCCATCCAGTAATTTTTCCACAAACAACGCCCACATTTTGCTCGGATAGCTGAACAAAAGGACATTAATGGCATTGACCCTGCCCACCCATTCCCAAAGGCTCATGAAGAGAGCGAAGATAATGAGTTGAGTGAGGAAAACGTACAGTCGCATCCTCTTTTCTTGTTTCACATAAGCAAGGTGGATTTGTTTGGTATCAATGGGTTGCATCCGTTACACGCTCCATTTCCTTCCACACCTGTTGGAAAAGTACGGTGAACCCCTCCTGATTACGGGCTTGAAAGGGAAGAGGCTGGCGTATCTCATCCGGGACGATAACTTCCTTGTGAACGCGTCCGGGATTGCGATCGAGTATGTAGACGCGATCTCCCATTGCTACCGCTTCCGACAAGTCGTGTGTCACGAGAATGGCCGTCTTCTTATGACGGCGAAGCGTTTCGATAATCAAATCCTCCAATTTAAGCTTGGTCTGATAATCGAGCGCCGAAAAGGGTTCATCCAACAACAGCACATCTGGCTGACAGGCAAGGGTTCTGGCGAGCGCAACCCGCTGGCGCATTCCACCTGATAATTGCTGCGGATAAGCTTTGCGAAACTCCTGCAAGCCCATTTCAGAAAGAAGGCGAGAAGCATACGCCTCTGTATCTTTATTGCGAATTCCTTGGATGTCTAGCCCAAGCATCACATTGTCCTCAATCGTACGCCAGGTAAACAGATAATCTTGTTGCAACATATAGCCAATTTGCCGAGAAGTGCCGGTCACTTCATGGCCATCCAAAAGGATTTTTCCGGCAGTTGGCCGCTCAATTCCAGCAATCAGCGAGAGAATCGTGGTTTTTCCACAGCCGCTAGGCCCAACCAAGCAGACAAACTCACCCTCTTCTACTCGCAAGTCGATTCCCTTAACGGCTAAGAAAGCGCTAATCGTATTGACATAGAGATGAGAAACGCGATGTAGTTCGATCTTGGCTGGAGTAGAAGGAAGAGAAGTCATCCGTGATTACCTCCCTGCTTTCGCTTTTTCGGCAAAAGTGGTGTTCACCAATTGTTTGTAGGGGATTCGCGCTTTCAACTCGCCAGCTTCCGCCATAATATCCTGCAGGTTATTCCATTCGCTTTCCTCGAGAATAGGGTCGGTAGCGTAGGATCTTTGTTCTTGGTACCGTTTTACGGCCGATTCCAGAATATCGGGTTTAATGTCCTTGAAGTAGGGAGCAATCGTGTCCGCCACTTCTTTTGGGGAGTGAGTCGCTACCCATTGTTGGCCTTTAAAGATGGCATTCGTGAATTTTTGAATGGAGTCTTCATGCTTTTGAATGAAGCTCTGTTTTGACATAAACGCCGTGTAAGGAACCTTGCCGCTTTCTTTTCCGAATGAAGCGACAACGTGACCGATGCCTGACTTCTCTACAGTTGACGCGTCCGGTTCAAATAGCTGCACGTATTCGCCTGTACCCGAGGCATAGGCAGACGTGATGTTTTTAAACTCGATGTTTTGAATCAGATTTAGGTCTTTATGCGGTTCGACCAGATGCTTCTTCAGCACGTACTCGCCGACCATTTGTGGCATGCCGCCTTTGCGCTGACCTAGGAACGTGCTGCCTTTTAACTGATCCCACGAGAAACTGTCTACTTGCTTGCGTGAGACAAGGAAGGTGCCGTCGGTTTGCGTGAGCTGCGCAAAATTAATGACCGGATCCTGAGCCCCTTGAGCAGCCACATAAATACTGGTTTCCGATCCGACAAGGGCGACATCAATCCCATCCGATAAGAGAGCGGTCATAGTTTTATCGCCACCCCATGTTGTGGTGAGTTCCACATTGAGTCCTTCTTTCGAGAAGAAGCCTTTTTCGATCGCGACATATTGTGGTGCGTAAAATAGGGAACGAGTCACTTCCCCGATGCGAATTTTTTCACTAGAGCTGGAACATCCGGCAAGGATTCCGACAAGCCCTAAACCTATCGCTAGGCCAAGGGAAAGAAATCGTTTCATCGCAACATCCCTCCTGGGCACTTGGTATGATGCAGGGTATGCGCCCAGATTAAAAAGGGTGAGAAATGAATTTTTATTGGAAACAATGATTTAATATTGACTTTCGTTTGTCAACCTTCATTCCCGAAAAGAGTCCACGAACGCCAAAGCCAGTCGCAATCTCCTTACTGGATTGTTTCTGTTTAGGGGATGCGACTGTTTTTTTAGTCGATAAGAATTTCTGAAAACATATCGATTTAATCGCTTTGATCACGTCACTCGATGAGGTAGTTGTCACGATCATTGTGGCAAGAGAAAAAACAAAAACGCTGCCAATCGTGATGTGGGAGAACCTGAGAACTCAAGTTGACCCTACGATCGCAGCGGTTTCTATGTTATTGATTTTAGGAACGGTTGTGTTCTTCATTCTTCAAGCATTGGTCTTTTCACAAGAGCAGTCTATTTGGTAAACCAACTAATGGATTCAAGGTTTTCGATCCATTTACGCGGATTCGTTCCATCAGGGCTTGAGATCCACACATCAGATTTGTCCCAGTTGGATCGTGTCCATGTGAGCGTATTCTGCTTCCGTAAGAAGATTGGATCAAAATCACCATATCCGGCTGACGGGAAACTCACTTGTTTCGTCTTGTGGTCTTGGAGATCCACTCGGTTAAGAATCGGCAACGCCCGCTTGGAAGGGGTGGTTGACCAAGGTTGTTCCGGTGTACGGGAAACAATCACAGCCTGATCATTCAGCCAAGTAAAAGCAAGATCAGCGTAATTCCGAGGTGTCAAAGACTCAGATTGAAGAGAGGGGAATTGAGTAATAAGAAGCTGTTTATTGGTAAAACCAAAGACGATTCTGCCGCCGCCTTGGATAACCCCAAGCGCGTTGGTCGTTGGAGCCCATTCAGCACCAAATCTAGATGCTATCTCAGCTATAGGGGTAAACGTCTTCCCATCAGCAGATAGCACACACAGCATATTACTGTCCATGGACAAACTGGCGGTCTGGTTCACTAGAAATGATATCCAATTCCTATCTGGAGACCACTTATACTGAGAAGCGCCTATTGACAGGACTTCTACATCTCCTTTTTTAATAGTGGAAGGGAGGACATAGAACTTGGTTGCCTGTTGATATAAATCAGCGGAGTCGGGATGTTCTTTAAGCGCAATCTTATAGATGATCGGATTCGTCCATCCATCTGGGAGCAGTTTCGCTTGGGCGGTAGCTAAGAAACCACTGCCATCTGGGAGCCACGAATATTGGCCTACACCAACCGCGACATTTTGAAAAGGGAGCGGGGCCTCACCAGTAAAGTCGATGATGTCTAGTACGGACTGGTCTTGATAGGCCAAGATGTTCTTGTTGGGAGCCCACTCAGGATGATCGCCGGAATGGAAAGCCTGGAATGTCTTCTTGGTCTGTACATTATGTACCCAAATCTCAGAATCGCTTGTTTCTGTATCGCGCTTGGAAAAGGCGATCCACTTTCCATCAGGAGACCACTTCGGAGAATCGGCAATCCCTTGAAACGTAAGTTGGGTCTCGGTGTCACCCATCTTCATCCAAAGGTTGTGATCTCGAAGAAAAGCTGCTTTCAACGGCTCATCAGCAGTTACGTTGAATACTGGTTGGCATAGGAAGAGAGCAATGGCAAAGAGAACAGCACAGAAAGAATGAAAAGGTTTAAACATCTGATCACCTAGCTTTCGCGTAAACTTCGTTCTCCCAAGGTCCTTTTACACTCAAGAAGAACGGTATAATTTGATATCATTACTATATATTTCCTGATCATAGATTACTCGATCCCAACCATTAGATCAATTTAAAAAATATAAAAATAAGGCTATGTAAAACCTGATGTTGATCTTTACGATAAAAAAACCGCCTCGTTGAAGAGGCGGCTTGCTGCCGGCCGCGATGCGGTTAGTCGGTGTTTATATGATGCACCCAACTTCTTCGAGATACTTTCACACTGCTTTTCTGTTTCTAGTTTACTCTAGTATTGTATATTTTCAGTTAAGTCTTCTTTTAAACGTCACTTATTTATTACCGAGTTGTTCCGCCAAACCGATTAGAAGTCCTTCATTTCCACGAATGTAGCAGAGCCGATACGAGTCCTCGTACTGAACCACTTCCCCAACGAGCTGAGCACCATACTTAGTGAGTCTGGATACCATTTCGTCAATGTCTTCAACGGTGAACATGACGCGTAGATAACCGAGGGCATTTACAGGAGCGGTTCGGTGATCTGATATAGTAGGTGGGGTGAGAAATCGCGAAAGTTCAAGGCGGCTGTGGCCATCTGGGGTAACCATCATAGCAATCTCTACACACTGTGAACCCAGCCCGGTTACGCGACCAGCCCATTCACCCTCGACAGTAGCTCGCCCTTCGAGCTTCAAGCCAATCTCCTCGAAGAAAGAGATTGCGTTATCAAGGGATTCTACAACGATGCCAACATTGTCCATTCTTAGTAATTTGTTTTTTGCCATAGTTTTATCTCCTTATGTGTACAAATTTATTACCTGATCAATATTTATTTTATCAGGAATCACCAACTTCTTCCAAATGATTAACATCTTGTCCAATAAATGAATCTTTGTTTGCCCCCGGTTTTGGGGGCTCTTTTTATCACTTATATTTTGCCTTGTTCCAAAAAGTAGTTACTATATAAAAAAGCAATTCGAGTGGCATGCCGCATTTCATCATTCATCGCATCAAAAAAAAGACGACGAACGTATGGATCTTGTGACGAGAGATAGACATCTTTATAGAACGAAGCTGCTTCCTGTTCATCGTCTAAAGCTCTTTTTAATCCCGAAATATAGTCATGTGGAAGAGGGCCAGGCTTAAGAAGAGGGTTTCGGCCAGTTAATTGCCTGTACAGATTGGTAAACCTGAGAAGATGATCGGTACGCTCTTCTTCGCGTATATCCCGAATATATTTCTGATGACTTGGTGGCGCCATTGGTTCCAACGCTTTATAAAACTGAATCGCTTCATGCTCACCTTGTATGGCTTTTTGAAGTTGTTGAATGAGTAGCATTCGCGGATTGGCTTGTGGTGCCGGCATGGACATGCCTCCCTCATCATGATTTATCATATTGTATGGGGGATGGTGAGATTTAGCTTGTGTAGTGACCTATGGGGAGGAGAATAGGGATATAATAGATGAATCGATAGTACTTGTTTATAAAAAAAGGTTGACTGTACGAAAGGAACTGATCGGAAGTGATTCTTCATTTTTTGGGAACAAGCTCAGGAGCACCCACCACCAAAAGGAACGTTAGCGGGTTGGCCGTCTGGTTTACGCAGCGGGGGAAGTGGTGGCTGTTCGATTGTGGGGAGGGAACGCAGCATCAACTGATGCGTTCACCACTGAAACTGAGCCAATTGGAAAAAATATTTATTACCCATCTGCATGGGGATCACTTATACGGTTTAATTGGGCTGTTAGCCAGTCGATCGCTAAGAGGAGGGGCACCAAGTGAGATTACCTTATTTGGTCCACCGGGGTTGGATGAGTATTTCCATGGAATTATGCGTGTAAGCCCTGTTCATCTACAGTATCCGCTCTCCATTCGAACCATCTGTAAGGGGCAAGTCTATGAGGATGAAGAAATGATGGTTACCTGTGCGAAAGTTGAGCATCGCGTACCGGCGTACGGATATGCGATTATGGAAAAGCCCAGAAAGGGAGCCTTTCAAGTGGATTTGGCCAAGGAGCAGGGAATACCACCGGGCCCTTTATACGGGAAACTAAAACAAGGAGAAACCATTCAACTGCCGGATGGTCGGATATTTCAACCGGAACAATTCTTGGGGCCATCCCAACCGGGAAGAAAGATCGTGGTCAGTGGCGATACCTCACCTTGTCAAGCGATGGTTGAATTGGCGAAGGATTCCGATGTGTTGGTTCATGAAGCGACCTATGCGCATCCCCATCTTGAATTAGCCGAGCGGAGCGGACATTCGACAGCTTTGCAAGCGGCTCGAATTGCCGTAAAAGCGGGAGTCAAGACGTTGATCCTCACTCATTTTAGTCCGCGGTATGAGGACGAGGAAGGGGAGATCAGTTTGAACGACCTCTTAATGGAGGCGACCGAGCTTCATCCAGAAACAATGCTTGCTCATGATTTCATGCAGGTGATGGTGAAAAGAAGTAGATAGTCGACTGGTGACTTTTATGCTATAATTTACCATAAAATTGACCGGAAGTAGGGATCCCCCTTGTAAACCAAACCCCATTTCAAATGTGAGAGTGTTCATCCATCAATTCTCTAATGAAGAGGGGTTATTTGTTATGTCTAATCATAAAGTTTGGTTTCTTTGGGCTGGCCAGACGATGGCGAACTTGGGGGATATTTTTTATCTTGTCGCATTGATTTCCTTTTTGTACCGTGCAACTGATTCGGCCTTATATACGAGCATGGTTCCGATTGTCGCTGTCTGTGGGCAATTGATCAGCGGAATTGCTGCTCCCCTTCTGTTTGATCGATTGGATTTGAAACGAATATTAGTTATTTCTCAATCGCTTAAGTCTGTTTTGCTCTTTGTCATGACCGTTTATTTTCAGTGGTTTTTAGGAACTGCTTTCGTTTCTTATTCGTTTCTCTTCGTTTTTGCTATCGCCCTGTTAGATGGCGTAGCCACGCCTTCACGTAATGCCCTTCTACCTCGTTTGGTCGATGAGCTACAGTTAGTGAAGGTGAACAGCCTTTTTTCCAGTACGGATCAAGGTGTGCTGTTTATTGGCTGGGCATTTGGCGGGGTGCTTGTTTCTTTTTGGAGTGAGACGAACGTCCTCTGGGCAACATGCGGATTATATATTGCCTCTTCCCTATTTCTTTTACCCTTACCGGAAGAGAGCGAAGGATCGACCGAGTCGAAGGAATCCACGTCGAAGTGGGAGTCGATTCGGGCTGGATGGGAGCATATCTGGAATCAACCTTCCCTTCGCACCGTCATTTTGTCCGAAGTAATCGATGGGTTGGCTGGTGGCGTGTGGATATCGGCTATTTTGCTTGTCTATGTGAAGGAAGCCTTATTGCAGGGAGCAGAGTGGTGGGGGTTTCTCAATGCCAGCTATTTTATCGGCATGATTCTTGGAGGGCTCATAGTATATGCAATAGGCAATCCAATCCATTCCAAAGCCGCCATATCCCTTACTCTTTCTACTCTCTTGGCTGCTATTTTTACGTGGGGCTTCGGGTATACATCATGGACGTGGCTTGCGCTTGGACTCTCTGTCGCGTTGGGACCCGTGCATCAAATTCAGATGATTACCAAGCAAACCATTGTTCAACGAATGAGTGATCCAGAGATGCTGGCCAAGGTTTTCTCTGCCAGAGGGACGTTACAGTATGTAGGGTTTGGCGTATCTGTGGTTATGATGAGTACGGTGACAGACCAGTTAGGTGTCCGCTTTGCGTATACGTTCGCAGCCCTCCTGATCGTTGTTCAGCTGGTCTATCTCATCATAAAACGCCGCTTTCTGCATTCGGATCAAGCCGTTCACCATGAATCAGGGGATGGTACACTTTAAGTGGTTCATGAGACAGAGTGGTTCGTGCTATACTAGAACGCATCAGGAAGGAAGCAGGAGTGATCATACATTGAAACGCTTAAAATTTGCTACGGTGGAAGCCTTGATACTACATCTCCGTGAAGAACAAGTGAATCTGGTTGTCGAGTACAGGGATGAAGCCGGGAAACAGCGACAAGTCACGCTGACGCAAGATCGGGTGGAAGAAGTGGGAGAATTGCTGACCCAATCACAAGCCATGGCGTACTATCGCAAAGACGGGATTTTCTATGAAATTGTTGCCGAGTGGCTGAAATAGGCGTGAACGAGAAGAAGGTGGAGAAGTGAGTCAGTCGAGTCATTCCCGTCGAGTGAAGGCAATGATCATTCGATATGTCATGTTTACACTGGGATTAGCTGTCATTGCGTTCGGGAGTATGCTTTGCATTCGCGCCAACTTTGGTGTCGCGCCTTGGGAGGTATTCCATATCGGCTTGCAAAAAACGTTCGGGCTAACCATTGGTACCTGGTCTCAGCTGGTGGGCGTTGTTGTTATGGTAATCTCGTATCTCGTGGCCAAGATAAAGCCAGGGATTCCCATGATTTTGAATGTACTGTTTTTTGGATGGTTTCTGGATATATTTCTGTGGTTGGATATTGCTCACGCTGATCTTTTGTTCACGCGAATCATCCAGTTTTCACTTGGGATGATCTTGACTGCAATTGGAATTGGCATGTATATTTCACCACGTTTGGGAGCTGGACCACGAGATAGCCTGATGCTTGCTTTTCACGAAAAAAGGGGCTGGAGCATCCAACGAGTGAGAACCTGTATCGAAGTATGCGTTCTGCTGATTGGTTGGTTTTTGGGCGGCCCAGTCAATGTGGGGACTCTATTGATCGCCGTACTGACCGGTCCCATGATTCAAAAGACCATTCCATTCTGGGAAAACCTGATGGAAAAACCGTATGGAATGAGGCTTCCAGACAAGATCAAGACGGAAGTGGCCTAAATCATATGTTCATGTTAACCAAAAAAGAGCAGATCTCTCGTATGTCTGAGATCTGCTCTTTTTGCATATGACTGGTTATTGATGGGTTTTGGCTCCGTGGTCCTGTTGAATTCTGAACCAGATATGCAAATCATTAATCACACTGGCTAATTCAGCGATTTCACTGTTTAGCTGGCAGGAGACCTGAAAATTATCCTCTACGGATAAGGCGTTTTGTTTATGGTTAATGATGACTTCCAGCTCTTTGATTCGGTCTGGGATTCTTGCGCGAATCTCTTCCCATTCCAAGAGAATAGAAGCACGTTCTTCAGCTGTGTAGTCTTCCCATTCCTGTTTCAGGCTTGGTAGTGGAATCCCGAGTCGATGGTCTAATTCAAATCCGTAACGCAATGGGTACACTCCTTTCCTCTCTATCATAGCAAAAATTGCTTCCTCTCAACATCTTTAGTTTGTGTAAAAAGCAGTTTGCCCTCATTCAGATTGAAAGGACGTGTGAAAAAAGGTTTCAAAGATGATAGAGTAGGTAGATGAAACTGACTCACGGAGGATGGCATGGAAGATAAACGGATTTTAATAGATGCCGACGCTTGCCCAAGACCTGTTTTGGCGATTGCCGAGCGGTTGGCAAGTGAAAAGAACTGGATGCTAATTACATACGCCAGCTTTAATCATCAATTGACAGGGGCGAATCACGTCGTTGTTGACGCTGAGCCAGAAGCAGTGGACATGCGAATCGCCAACGAAGTTAGGGCCAACGATATTGTCATCACCCAAGACATCGGGTTAGCTGCGCTGATCCTAGGCAAAAGAGCGCATGCCCTTAACCCGTTTGGAAGGATTTATCGCATGGAAACCATTGCTTTTCAATTGGAGGAACGTAATGAAAAAGCAAGATATCGGCGAGGCGGCGGGCGAACAAGAGGTCCGGCAGCCAGAACTCAGGCCGACGACGCAGAGTTTGCCCACTCCTTGCAATTATTAATGAGAGAGCAAGACTCGCCTACAACTTAAACGTATAACCGAATTCACGCATCAGGCCCAGCCACTTTTCAACGCTGGGCCGCTTTTTTTTGTCTCTCGGCAGTACGATATAGGCGGGGCGTTTCGGAGGAGTGCTCCCTTCAATGGCAATTTCTTTGAGTTCTCCACGAGACAGATCGTCTTTGACACTGGAACGAGTGACCAGACTGACTCCCAATCCCATTTTGACAAAATCAATCGCAAGTATAGCCTTGTCAACCTGCAGCTTGGGTACATAGCCCAATGGGAGTGATTTGAGAATCCATTCGTGAAATGGAGGGCCCCAGTTTACATACAGCAAGGGAAGTGTATGCAATTCGCTCACATGCACGGATTGGCGCAGCGTAGTTGGATGTTCGGGTGCTCCAATCAACACGATCTCGTCATCGTAAAAGGGGATCACCTCAAAATTGGGAAGAGAAGGCGGAATGTAAACAATGCCAATCTGGATGATCTGATCCAGCAAGTATTGGACTACATCGGAGGAATGTCCAGTTTTGGTGCGAATCGCGATTTGCGGATAGCGTAGATGATACTCCTTGAGAAGAGGTTCCAGCATGAATGACCAGATGGAATCCAAGCTGCCGATCGTGAGACGGTCTTCGAAGGGCTCCAATGCGGCTACCTCATGAATCCCTTCCTGAGCAAGCTTCAAGATCCGCTCTGCATAGGGGAGAAGTGCCAGACCCGCCTGTGTAATCTCAACCGATCGTTTATCGCGAATAAAGAGCGGTTTGCCAACCGTTTCCTCCAACTGTTTGATTCGCATGGTTATCGTGGATTGAACGAGGTGGAGCATTTCAGCGGCTTTCGTGAAGTTTTTGGTTTGAGCAAGAATATAAAAGGCTTTTAATTGTTCAAAGTCCATTGGCATGATTCCTCTTATGCAAGATTTTGATTACTCTAAGCAAAATTGATCGTTTCTCAAATTATACCTTTTTTTGTACCCTGAGAATAGTTCTTAACTGCTAAGAGGATTGTAGGTGTACGAATCATATGAAAAACTCAATTTGGCGGCAATCTCCTGCGCCTGTCAAGCTGCTCTTAATTCTCTCGTTCATGATGAATATTGGCTTTTACGCGCTGATTCCTTATTTGACTTTGTATCTGACTGGCAGTTTCGCCTGGACTGTAGCGATGGCGGGGATGGTGCTTGGCGTTCGCCAGTTCTCCCAGCAAGGCTTTGCTTTTCTTGGCGGGATAGCCTCCGACAAGTTTGGATTCAAGGGAACAATGGTGCTTGGCATGATAGTCCGTGCTACTGGCTTTCTACTTTTCGCTTTTTGCCATGAAACCTGGCATTTTTTCGTTGCCGCGATTCTGTCCGGTCTGGGCGGTTCGTTGTTTGAACCATCTGGTGCAGCAGCGTTCACCGTACTGACTCCGGAGAAGATGCGCAAAGACGTCTTTGCTTTTCGCAATGTGCTCTCCAATATCGGAATTGTCGGCTCTCAATTAATCGGAATCATATTATCGACGTTGGACTTTTTCTGGTTGTCAGTGTTCGCTGGCTGTATCTATTACGTTTGCGCAGCCGTCGCCTTCTTCTTATTGCCTGCAGTGCAGTCAACCAACGCCCACGGCAGTATCGGTGCAAGTGTGAGGTTGATCCTGCGTGACAAGCCGTTTTTGCGCTATACGCTCATTTTGATTGGTTTTTATTATGTGTATATGCAGATGTTTTTGGCCATTCCTCAACTTACACAAGATTTGCTGGGAGCCAAAACATATGTCGGCATTGTGCTCGCAACAGTGTCTATCTCGATTATTTTGTTACAGATGAAGGTAACCAAGTGGTTGGAGCCATATACGCAGCGATTTACCCTGATCGGAATCGGAACCTTCATCATGGGACTCGGATTATTTTGCTTTTCGTTCGCGGGTTCCTTATGGGCATTGATGGTGGATGTGTTTATTTTTGCCTTGGGTACGATGATCTCCATGCCTTATCTGATCGATATGGTGCCACGCTTTGCGCCAAAAGAGCATATTGGAGCTTACTACGGTTTTAATAGCTACTCATTAGCCATTGGCGGCTCTATTGGAACGACACTAGGCGGTTGGGTGTATGACATGGGGAAAACTTCACATCTTTCTTGGCTTCCCTGGAGTATTTGCTTTCTGATCGGTGTTTTGGTAGCGTGGAATCTGTATCAAATGGAGCACAAGGTTCGCATGCAGGTCGAATTTCCATAAGTTTTCCATAAGTTTTATGGAACTTTTCCATGGGCTCTTTCGTATAATGAATATGTAGAGCAACTTCCGAGATTGACTTGATAGAAAAAGGAGGAGGTAGTCATGGAAGAACGCAATAAGCTGTCCAAAATGCTTTTGGTTACAAGTTCGCTGGGCTTTTTCGTTTTTAGTATGGTTATCATCACCGAGATTGTAGCGATTTCCATTCACTAACGTAAACCGACAGATTGTTTCATAGAAGGAAAAAAAGCTTTCTTTCCAACAAGGGAAGAAAGCTTTTTCTATTAAACGGTTGCTAGATTTGTAATTTTTTGGCGAATCTCATCTATCTTTTCGACAAAAATAGAGTATCTGTGGATAATGATCATACAGAAATCCACATGATATTGGTTGGTATTTTGTTAATTGTACACAACTTGTGCACAGGATAATCACATGATACTCACAACTCTTGTGGATAACAGAACGATTGTTCGTTTCTATTGGAGGTGCTACAATGACTTCAAATCCAGTTGGAGGTGACGAATGTGAGACAATTGACAGATTACCTTTTAGTCGATGTGTATCAACGCGCGATTTCTCTTAATTTGGATCCAGACTTCATCGAGCTTTTATCGGTGGAGATCAAAAGACGCAAACTGCATGAATCACTGGCACATTCGATCGGATGATGACTGAACTACGAAGTACCTCCCACCCGAAAAGGGTGTTTTTTTTTATATCTTTAAATTAACTCAAAAGCGACAACGGAATCGATCGGCTGCGCATGGTTTTTCAGTTGCTCCGGTAAATAGAAGAAGACGGGGCCCTTTTCGCGAATCGGCTTGCCGTTTTGAGCAAATTGCAAAATGGCGCGATTGGCGTCTTCTAAGGAAAAGTCAACAGTTTCACCATTTTCTCGGTGTACTCTCAGGATAGTGGCTTCAGAAGAGACCTGGGCATTCTTCAGGAAAAAAGAAAGCTTCATACCGAAATCTCCTTCGAGCGATTTGCGTAATTCCGGCATACTCGGGCGTTCTGTGGGAGGAGTTGCCCCTTCTCTAAGTTCACGGTCCCAATGTGAGCCTGCTCCTTGCAGATAAACATGCTGTTCAATCGTATCGTTATCTTCATCAATCATGCTTAAATCTTGAAAATCGATTTTCCGCTCATCAAAAATCCATACGCTAGGATCCAATGTGATGGAGTAGGTGACGGCGCCTTTTATTACGATTACGTCTGACATTAGAAACTTCCTCCTGACACATATAAACTAAGAATTGCCATTGGTAATTGTAGCGTATTTATTTGCTTCCTGGCAACATTCTGAGACATTCCTTCCATCCGTTTGACATGGTGGGGCACTCCACGTAGAATGATAGAGTATTGAACTCTTTTCAAAAGAGGAAGAATGACGTAGTATGTAGGTAAGGATGGGCAAATGGAGGGATCAATGTTGACAGAGGTTAGGATTCCTGACTTAGTTAATAAGGCGCTAACGTTACTTAGAGCAGATGCGGCCAAAATTTATAAATTGATTGATGTTCAGATGGAACACCTGACCATGCCGCAGTGCCCTCTCTATGAAGAGGTTCTGGATACCCAGATGTTCGGGCTTTCTCGTGAAATAGAGTTCGCTGTACGGTTAGGATTGATTGAAGAAGAGATGGGTCGGGAGATTTTAGATAATCTCGAACGTAAACTGGCCAATTTACATGATTGTTTTAACCAAGAAGTAAGCGAGGGATAAGCTCCCTCGCTTTTTTTGTTCCTATTTCGTAATGATTAATTGCTTTACAGAAGTAAAGTAATTAATCATTACTACCATTTGCGCAAGCCCACTAAGAAAAGATTTCGTCCACTCGAAGCTCATTTTAAGCGAATCAAAGCGGAGTGAACGTAGGAAGGAAAAGAGTCGGCATTCTTTACATCAGACTGAGAAACGAAGTGATTTTCTTGTCGACTCCCTTCCGAAGTGAACGTAGCGGACCGCAAATGCTACACGTGAGCTTAAACAGAGCATAGAGGGACGAAGTCTTTTCTCCCTTAAACAAAGAAGAAAGCAGTGCCTAGAATTAGATAGACAGCGAGCAACAAGACACCCTCGAACCAGTTAGTCGCGCCGTCTTTTGAAATAGAAATCGCAATGAAGGTACCGACCGCAATGGCCGCCAATTCAAAAGGCGAGAAGACAATGTTCATAGGAGTACCAAACAATAAACTAAGCAAAACAAGTGTCGGGGCTACGAACAATGCGATTTGTAAGCTCGAGCCAATCGCAATTTCAACGGCAGCTCCAATGCGGTTTTTCATTGCCATCATAATCGCGGCACTATGCTCGGCAGCGTTGCCAATAATCGCGATAACAAAAGCACCGACAAACATCTCAGACCAGCCAAGCATTCTGGAGACACTTTCTACACTATGGACGAGCCACTCAGAAACAACGGCAACTGAGATTGTTGCCAACACCAGCATCAGGATGGAAACTCCTTTGGACCAGATCGCTTCCTCATCATGCGGTTCGATGTCGGAAAGAAATTCTTTATGGGTGATCATGGAGAAAATCAACCAAAGTATGTACGCGATGATTAAGATGACAGCAATGACGATGCTAAGCGTATTAATTTTGGGAATGGGCAGCTCTCGCATAAAAACCGCAGGAATAAACAAAGCGACGACAGCAAGGGTCATTAAGGAAGCATTATGACCCGCCAGAAGCCCATTGAACTTCTGCTCCTTGTATTTCAGTCCCCCAAGCAATACACTAAGCCCCAATACCAACAGCATATTGCCGATAATCGAGCCCGTAATGGAAGCCTTCACCATGTCAAATAGGCCTTCTTTTACGAGAAAAAACGCGATAATCAACTCAGCCGCGTTCCCAAAAGTCGCACTGAGAAATCCGCCAACGCGATCCCCCGCGTAGTAGGCGACGCTTTCAGTCGCTTTTCCTAACCAAGCGGCAAGGATCACAACAGAGATAGAGGCTGTAATAAAACCGATAAGTTCGTTTTCTACAAAGAAGTGCGCTCCCCCGGCAAGGAGCAAGCTGGCGATTACCAACGTAAAAAATAGACGCAAATTCACTTGATTCACCTCGAACATAATATTTCCTTTAGCAAAAACAACCAATGTTTAGTCTAACGAATCTCGATTTGAATGTCATCTGAAATATGTAATTCGTTCAAAAGTTTGAATAGCCAAACTGTAAACTGGGAGAATATCAATTAGTGACAAATCGCTTGCAAAAGAAAAGGAGAGATGATTCATGTCGCATCCTTATATGTGTCCAACCTGTAAGTCTAATCGCATGCGTTTCACGGTGATTGAACAAATTCCCAGGTACGTCCGCTTAGACCCTCAGACTGGACAAATCGTTGCAGAGCTGGCGCCAGAACAACTAGACACGTTTCATCAGCCTTATCGTGGAGACGCCTACATGATTCAGTGTGGGGTTTGTGGCACTACAGAGAGTGAGGAAAGATTCGTTAAAATGGCCGAGCATTATAAGCGTTAAGGTTATGAACTGATGTTTTCTAGTTTACGATTTACAAAGAAAGGATGCACAAGTGGCATCCTTTCTTTGTTGTTTCATCCGGTTCATGTTCGACACTTAGTCTTTTAAGCTCTATCCGTTATCTGCAGAAAATATGGCGACCGATTTTTTTAATTTGAGGACGACTCCAGATCCAAGCGGATGTAGCCGTATCAGGATTGAAGTAATAAGTCGCGCCACTGCTTGGATCCCAGCCGTTTAAAGCATCCTGAACGGCTTTTTTCGCTGTTTCGTTCGGAGTTAGCCAGATTTGACCATCCGATACCGCCGTGAAAGCCCCTGGTTCAAAAATAACGCCTGAGGGTGTATCCGGGAAATCAGGATTCCGTGTGCGATTCATAATAACGGCAGCAATGGCGACCTGCCCTATGTAAGGCTCTCCACGCGCTTCACCGTATACAGCATTAGCCAAAAGCTTCAAGTCATTATCAGAGACTTTACTGGTGTGCTTCACTGGTTTCGGAGCGGGGGCTGCGGGGGCTGCGGGGGCTGCACCCGCTCCAGCTCCTGCACCAACCCCGGCTCCTGCACCAGCTCTTTGTCCAAGTCCGGCTTTTCCTTCTTCCTCACCCGGTCTATAGTGCGTGGTCGCATTGTACAGTTTCACCTTGGTCTGCGGCCCGAGAACCCCATCGATTGGAAGTCCAAACTCATATTGAAAATTACGTAAAGCCCAGTAACTTCGCCAGCTAAACTGCCCGTCAATAGGACCAGTATAGAACCCCAATAACTTTAATCGCCCTTGCATCTCGATAATGTCATCACCTGATGAGCCAACCTCACGAATCGCTTGGCTAAAGGTCTGAATGGATGTAGGCAAGACGGCCGTTATGGTTAGGGCGGAGCAGAGAAGTAGAGAGAGCAACAAGACAAGTTTCTTTTTTTGCATCACCAATCCTCCTACTTAGACACAATTTTGGTGTAAGGGTAGTTTGTCCTTGGATGGTGTCTTTTAGGTGTTTGATGCGGAGTAAATTTTTGGAAGGGTGGTCATAATAACCGACATACCCAATCGCAGCTTACGTAAAGGAGAACGGGCATGCAAACAATGACAGTGAGCGAATACATCACGAAGCAATTAACCATATGGGGAGTAAAACAGATTTACGGAGTGGCAGGTGACGCTATTTTTCCATGGTTGGACGTGTTGGGAAAACAGCAGGATATCCGATTGATTACCACAAGACATGAATCGGCAGCTGCCATGATGGCCTCAGCGGAAGCCAAGCTAACCCATCAAGTAGCCGTTTGTATCGGGACGAGCGGTCCCGGAACTGTGAATTTGCTGAATGGGTTGGCAGATGCACATATGGATCGGGTCCCGGTAGTCGCCATTACCGGACAAGTAGATACCAAGTGGATCGGCAGTTATTATAAGCAGTATCTTCAACAGCAAGAAATCGTTGCGCCGATATCGCATTATTCAGCGGAGGTGGTCAATCCGGACCAAATTGGCGAAGTATTACAACGAGCATTCGTCACTTCCAAAGAGCGAAAAGGGGTTTCCCATATTAGTATTTGCAAGGATGTATTAGCGAAGTCTACTGAATTGTCTTTATCCGCACAGCTGCCTCGCTGTGCTCGCCATATTCAACCGGATCGAGTAGAGGTGTCAGGAGCACTTGAAGCAATCAAACAGGCGCGTAAACCGCTTGTGTTGCTGGGAAGCGGCGCTCGCCAAGCTCAGTCATGGCTCCTTCCTTTTGCGGAAAGGTTGGGGGCTGGAATTCTACTTTCCTTAGGCGCCAAGGGATGCGTTCCTGACGGGCATCCCCTTGTTCTTGGTGGGATCGGTGAGGGGGGCAGCAAAGCGGCGATTCAAGCTTTAACCGAAGCGGATACGTTAATCATCCTCGGAGCGACATGGTTTCCCAAATCCTTCATCCCGCAACATTTGTCGTTGATACAAGTGGATGAAAATCCTGAAGCCATTCATCCTGGAAGCAACCTGCATTCAGTCATTGCCAACTTGCAGGATGTGCTTCCCATTTGGCTACGAAAGCTGCAAATCTCTCAACATAATCACCATTTCGAGTGGCAGTCGCGAATTAAGCGGTTGCACGAGGAGTACTTTCAGGAAACGGAACTGCGTTCGATCAATGCGACACAAGTAGGGATTAAGCCGGAACAGCTCATTCGAATCATCCAGCAATCTGTAGAGCACGACGCGATTATAGCCGTGGATACGGGAGAGCATACCATTTGGTTCAATCGAATGTTTCGCGCTGAAAACCAGCTTCCCATATTCTCAGGCAAGTGGCGTACGATGGGATACGGATTGCCTGCCGGGATTGCGGCTAAAATCGTGCACCCCAATCGGCAAGTGGTTGTATTGGTAGGGGATGGCGGATTACAGATGAATCTAGCGGAATTAATGACCCTCAAGCAATACGCGCGAGGCGTCACGGTTATAGTGGCCAATAATCATATTTTGGGGTTAGAGGCCGTGAAAATGCAGGCTGAAGGCTTTACCCCGTTTGGACTTGAGTTGGAGAATCCCGATTTCGCCTTGTTAGCAAAAGCGTGTGGGCTGAATAGTTATAAAGTAGAAAGCGTTGATCAACTTCAGCAGAAACTTGCACTCGCATTACAATCTGGAGAAACGACAATACTAGATGTTTTTTGCGCAAATCCTACTTTAGAACCGCGAAAAAAGGATTTTATTCTTCAAATGAAAGCGTAATCAAGTTATAATAATGGTAATAATAAGATTAAAGGCATTTTGTAGGGTTACGTTAGCAAAAGGAAATGAGGTGCTAACTATGGAGAGTCGAGGACAGATTCACGTAGCTGATCAGGTTGTCGCTATGATTGCCGGCGTTTCTGCCAATGAAATACCTGGAGTACTTGCCGCTTCAGGTGGAATTTATGAAGATTTAACCAAAATAATCAGTCGAAAAACACCTGCAAGAGGCATAGAAGTCCGAATTTACGAAGACTATACCGTCATCGACATGCGGGTAAAGATCATGTTTGGCATGCGGATTGATCGTGCTTGTCGAATGGTTCAAGAGAAGGTAAAAGAAGACGTCGAGACCTTCACGGGACTTCAGGTTCGAGAAGTGAATATCCGCGTGGAAGGAATTATTCTTCAAACGGAAGAGAAAATTGAACAATCCAGTTAAGAACGTAAAAAGGCACCCGATAAGGTGCCTTTTTTATTGTGCGGATCCAAGTTACATGGATTTGCTACTGGAATTCATGAGCTCCGTTGCCTTTTGACGGTTGACTTCCCGGGAAACGCTGAGCAACACACCGATCCCCATCAGACAGACAAGCATGGAAGAACCACCATAACTAATCAGCGGTAGTGGTACCCCCGAAATCGGAATCGTCCCGGTTGCTCCGCCAATGTTAATAAACGCCTGAATGGAAATCATCGTGATCACACCAATTCCGGCAAGACTGGCGAAGGTATCTTTTACTTTCAGACTGATGTAAACACCACGCAGGAGAAACAACAGATACACCACTAGAAAGATCGACACTCCAATAGCGCCGAGCTCTTCGCCCATAATGGAGAAAATAAAATCCGTATGAGCCTCGGGAAGGTATAAATACTTCTCTATACTTTTGCCAAAGCCTACTCCGGTTACTCCGCCATGCGCCAGAGCGAAGTAGGATTGGCTTAACTGGTACCCTTTCCCTTGTATGTCAGACCATGGATCGGTAAAAGATAGCAGACGATTGATCGCATGATGTTCGAAGGCGATATAAAGAAGAAAAAATAAAATGAACGGGGGAACGGATATGATAAATAGCTGTTTGATATTCACCCCGCCGCAAACCAGTATAATGCAGGCAGTTCCTAATAAGATGACAGCTGTGCCTAAGTCAGGCTGAATCGCAATCAAGAAAAAAAAGAGTCCACTCACAACTAGCGGAGGCAACAGGCCTTTTTTGAAATGGCGAATGTTTTCTCCCTTTTTCGAAATGATAGCGGCAAGATAGAGAATCAACCCGAGTTTGGCAAACTCTGACGTCTGTATCTTACCCATTGGACCGATTTGGATCCATGATCTGGCCCCTTTTGATACGGAACCGATCCCTGGGATTAAGACAATGACAAGAAGGAAGAAACTGATCAGGGCAATCAGAATAAAATTCTTCTTGTAAAACGAAAAAGGTATATTCATGGCTACCAGCATGCTGATCAGACCTAAACCAATCCAGATACATTGTTTTTTGACGAAATACAGCTCGTCCCCTCCGCAATAGGAACACCCCTGGGAGGAGAAGGAAGTCGTCTGGGCAAAAATGGAGCTAGCACTCAACACCATGGTGATCCCGAATCCGACGAGCAGTAAGGTCAAAAAGAGCAGCAGAAAATCGGGTACGCCGCGTGTTTTCACGAAAACCTCCTAATTCGATCGGAATAAGTAAAACAGAGAGGTCAAAAATCTCCTCTCTGTGCTCTCGTACATTCTTAGTGGTTAGACAATTTTTCTTTTAATGAAGAAATTTTGCGTTTTGCATTTTCCACAACTGTAGTTGGCACAGGGTAGTCATAATCTAAACCGTGTGGGAAGGTTGCTTTTCCCATGAATGGATCTTCCAGTTTCAGCAAGGCATGGGGATCTTCCAATTTTCCTTCAACCGCGTTAGCTTGTACACGAAGGTAGAATACGGTGCCTTTGTCATCCATTTTAAAGTCGTATGTAGCGTGATTGTAATCCCAAGCTCCTCGAACGAATCCTAGTGCGTCCATAATATGGTCGAGTTCGCCCAGGTGTGTTTCCTTACCACCGATTCCTGTATCTTTGATTACCATCGGCTTTCCTCCTATACGGATATTCACTCTCTTATGATAGTCGGTTTTAATTGGAAGTGCAATGAATTAAAGTGAATTGCATGCAATATTAACGGAATGGTGAATGTATCGATTTCTGTATGAAAAGGGAGTTTCGGAGAATAATAAAAAACGTGATTGAAGAAGGAGGAGTAAGACAGATGGCAAGTCGTACATTACGTGAAATTATGACCAAAGATGTGGCTACGGTAACGCTAATGGACAATGTATATGAAGCGGCTGTCAAAATGCGTGATTTCAACGTAGGAGTTATCCCGGTGGTAGACGAAAAACAAGACGTGATTGGTGTCATTACTGACCGGGACATCGTGATTCGTGGGATTGCCGAGAAGCGTGAAGGCTCCGCCAAGGTACAAGATGTGATGACACGTGATATTGTGTTGGGACAACCCGGGATGAGTGCAGATGAAGCCGCGCGCATTATGGCCAAATACCAGATTCGTCGTCTCCCTGTCGTCGAGCACGGCAAACTGGTGGGGATCGTGGCAATTGGAGATCTGGCTGTTCGTCACATTCTGGAGGATGAAGCAGGTCAAGCTCTCTCCGAAATCTCAGAGCCAGCCTCTCGTCATTAATCACTTGATTGGAGAAGCACCCGTTACGTAGGGTGCTTTTTTGCATCTTTTATCGGATTATTTAATCGCTTTACAGAAGTAAAGTTATTAAATAATCCTTCCATCGGCATTAGCCCGCTCAAGAAAAGACTTCGTCCGCTTGCAGCCTCCTTGGAAGTGAAGCCTAGCGACGTTTCAGCCCCCCGGTGAGAGGGGGAAGAACGAAGAAAGGAAAGAGAGTCGCCACCCAACCCCTTTAGGGGCGCGAAGCGTTTGGCGAATCCCTTTCGTAGTGAAAGAGCGGACGTTATTTCTTCTCTGCGAACTTCCACAGAGCGACGTTTCAGTCCCCCGATGAGAGGGGAAAAGGGACGAAGTCTTTTCTAACTTCTTTACATTCACCTTACGTAAAGGTTTACAATAAAACAAGAAAGTAACCAGAAAGGCGGAAGGTAGGGGAGAAACAATGTTAATTCAGGAAATGGCTAAGCGATTGCAGATAACGCCTCGATCGATTCGGTTTTATGAAGAAAAGGGCCTGATAGCCCCCGTAAAGGAGAAAAACTCGGGGTATCGCCATTTCAGCGAAGATGATGCGTGGAGACTTCAAACGATCATCGCACTTCGAGAAGTGGGAATGCCGATCGAGCAAATTCAGCAGATGTTGCCCCAACTTGATGAGACAGCCCATTCGGTTTTGCCATATCTGGAACTGCAGCGGGCGTTTATGTATGACCGTTGGGTGGAGCTAAAAAATGCGATTCAAACAACGGAAACAATGATTGAGCAGCTCAAATCACAAAATAGTCTGGACGCGAATTCGCTTTACGAATTGGCTGAATCAAGCAAACAAATGCGAAATACACGCAAAGAATGGAGCGATCGCTGGAACTTTAATCAATTTGCTAGTCAATACGATGACTGGGTTTTCGGGAATCAGAATGGACCGCATGCGGGATATGAACAAGTGCTGGATAGAGTCGTGACCAGGGTGAATCCGCAAAGCTGCGAAACAGGCTTGGACGCTGGCACAGGAACCGGAAATCTGGCAAAGCGCTTTGCCGGTCATTGTCGCAAGTTGTCTGCTTTTGATCAGTCAACAGAAATGCTTGCGCTATGCAAAAGAAAAAATCCGGAGGTAGAAACCAAACTGGGTAATTTTTTGGCGATACCTTATCTTGACCACACGTTTGATTTTGTCGTGACCAGCTATGCCATGCATCATTTAACGGATCAACAAAAAGCTCTGGCGCTTCATGAATTTGATCGAGTACTCAAGCCTGTTGGACGTTTGGTGATTGCTGATTTAATGTTTATGGATCACGAAGAAAGGCAAAAGCATCTTCATCATCTAGTAAACGAGGGAAAACTTGAGAGGGTTCAAGAAATAGAAGAGGAGTACTATGCGGACCGCAGTTTTCTTATAGACCAATTGGATAAAATGGGATATCAGATTGAAGTGGAACAATTAAATCCCTATATTCACTTGATTCAAGCGCATAAACGAACATCATAATTTTAATTTGTTTTTGACTTGTCTGTTGGCTAACACTCCGCCCTTTCCATGCATAGCTTATAGCGATAGGGAAAGGAGGGTCCGCATGGGTTTTTTAGATTCATTTGGACGTGATAATGAGGAACTTCTCTGGATTATCATTGTGGTAGTGGTAATATTGTTTTTCTTCAATGACCGAGACTAATCCACCATGCGATAAAAACGACCATCCAAACCGGTGTGGTCGTTTTTGTTGGATCGTTACATAAGTTGGGGATAATTGGACACTCTACCTCATAAAGCTATTTTGGAAGGAGTGTCTAAACGTGAAATGGCAAAAATTCATTTCTCAGTTTTTAGTGGGAATCATGGTTGTAGCAGGTGTCGAACTTGGTATGTACGCGGTTAAATCCAGCCAGGCTGGTTCAGAGCAGTTCACCTCTTCTCAGGCCCAAGCTGAAACCCCCGCTCAATCCCCAGCGTTTACGGTTTCTCATCAAGTAAAAGGGGACGCTTTACACATTACGCTAACTGTTCAAAAATTCGCATTCTCTCTGGAGAATATGGGCAAAGAAAACAAATATGGCGAAGGTCATGTGCATCTCTATGTGGATGGCAAGAAGGTCGCCAAAATTTTTGAGCCGTACTTTGTATATTCGGGATTAACGAAGGGAAGCCATCAAATCACGCTCGAATTGGCTCACAATAATCATGAATCCTATGGCGTCAAGAAAATGTTCGAGATTCAAGTCCATTAATGCGAGAGCACGGTTTATGACAAAAAAAGCAGAGGAGAATTCCTCTGCTTTCTGTCTTCCGGTAAGTCATGATGCTATTTTAACTCTACAGTTACAGGAAGTGTCGTTTTAGGGAGCGCAATCACTTTTGTTGGGTATGAGATCACTTGAATGCTCATGGATCCTTGTGATGGTTTTACCTCATGCGCCTTGACTATTACCTGATCAGAAGTGGTTTCAATTCCGTCAATCTCCACCTTGTATCCGCCTGTCGAGCGTTGCCCCAGCCCGATGACCACATAGGTTTTATTTCCTTGCACCACTTGATAGCCACCTGTACGGCTCACCTTGGCGAGCGCTGACTCGACTTCGGTTGGGAATGGAGACGAGACGGATTCATAGGACGAATGTTGCTCAGCCGGTGTTGAAGCCACTGGTTGAATGGGTAGATGGAATGGTTGTTCAGTAGATATTGGACCTCCCGTAAAGAGAGTGACTGTCATCGCAAGTAATGCTGTCAAGTAATTCATCGTGATGATTCCTCCTCGCGTTAAATCGTCTAAGCTGATAAAATCATGAAAGTGAAACAAACGGTTCTGTCGTTTGATTGAAGAGGCAGGTGAACAAAATGCAACTCAAATCATGCGTCAGCATGTTATCAGACAAAACAGTACAAGCCATCGAAGCGGAGTTGAACAGACGTTTGCCTGACTACTCTCTTCAAGAAGACTTGCCAAGTGGCGACTTGCTGAATCTATTAGGCAATCAGAATTATATCCACCAACTCTGGGCAAACTTGCATCCGATCGAACAAGAAGCTATTATTCTTTTTCTTCAACAATCATCAAAGGGATTTATCAAAAAGAAAGAGTGGGAATCGCTTGTCCAACTTAAGAATCCGCAACTTTCGTTCGGTCTGACAGGACTGCGCAGACTGGGGTTAGTTTATACGGTAAGAAAAATCTGGAGTGAAATCGGTTATCTCATGCCGTCGGAGATTCGACGCGCACTATCAAAAGAACGAACCGCTATAGAGCTGGTTCATATGTTCTCTCATCAGGCACCTCATCGTGAGGTACTGACTTATTATATACCATCTGGCCGCGGAATTCATCTGGATTTGTTTTCATGTATACTAAACATTCACCAGCATGATATCACGCTTACGCAGAAACGGACCGTACATAAACGATCCTTGTCAAAACTAACTTCCGGTTGTTCCCTTCAATCTGAACATATCCACGGCTGGTATGATCATTCGTTTCCATCGGAAGTCCGCAAGGCGTATACAGGACAAGAAGCCTTGCTGCTGGACTTATTGCTTCGGCTAGGGCTGTGTCGGTGGGAGGGTAATCGTCTAGTCCTGGACTATGTGGAAATCAACCGTTTTTTCAATTTGGAGGCAAACAAGAGAAATGAATGGTTGGTGAGTAGCCTTTTAGCGGCTTATCTCCCGCCCGAACCCTGGCTGGAAGCTGCCATGTACGATATCCTGCATGTGGAAGGACAGGATTGGCAGCCGGTGGAGATTATGATTTCCCGCCTGGATCGTCTAGGGTACTCGCTACCAAGTGATGCCATGACCAGACTAAAAGATCAGCTTCTACATCCGTTATTGGGGTGCGGATATCTAGAGGTAGGGGAGAAGAACGCTCAGTTGTTTTGCCGTAAGCCCCAGTTACTACTGAATAATCAACAGACGGCGGACTTCTGGTATGTCGAACCCACGGGCATGATTTTGGTTAGTCAGACGGTATCCCTTCTGAGTCTTTGGGAGTTAAGTCAGTTCAGCAGTATGGAATTCTCAGGTGAAATGATTCACTGTACTCTGCAAGCCGCCAAGGTGCAAGCCTATGTATCCGCTGGTGGAACAGAGGAGCGGCTTCTTCAAGTGTTGCAACAGGGTTGTCCTTATCCGATTCCGCCAACGGTTTGCGAACAGGTCAGCAAGTGGATAAAAGAAGCCAAACAAATTCTTTTCCAACAGGTAGTGCGAGTTTCAACAGCACATCCCAATTTGCTGGAAGAATTGCAAGGTATCCCAATCCTTCAGCCGTTCCTGCAAGAAATCATCTCGTCAACGGACTTCCTGATTTCACTCGATCAGCAAGAGCCGTTTTTTCATCTATTAAAACAGTGCGGTTTTGAACCAAGCCAAGGCACAGTTCATCATGCGACAGATTTGGCTTCAATGAACGGGGAATCAGCAGGAATTGAGGCAAGGGAAGATTTACAGATCGGCTTATTTACCTTACTTGTCCCATGGGATGGGTATCGGGTGGAGAATATTATGCCTGAGAAACCTGAAGAGAACCCTCAAATCAGGTCATTGCCTAAAATGTGGACCCAACACGCTCAATCCTATCATCCGCAAACCTTGCGTGATATCTTCAAGCGCGCGCAGGAACTGCGGCTGCAAGTTTATTTGCAAGTTGCATCAGGTGAAGAATGGGAAGGAGTACCCGAACGGGTTGAAGTGGAGATGGGATATTGGATGATTACAATAGAGGCCGGGCGACGCAAGCTAAAGATTCGCCTGGAAGATATTAATAGAATTAGACTTATCTTGCCAGATTACATTTAGAAGCTTGTAATAGTGATATCTCCCCATGGTACAATAGAGGAAAGAAAGGGGGCCGCGTCTTGTTAGAAACAATCGATACCATTGATATGGCGGAACTGATTGAGTATTCGTATGAGCTTGGGCTTATGATCAATCAATCGCAAGAAGTGGCAGAATACCTCGCATCCAAACAGCGGATGGCTCAAGATGAAGAAGTGATCCGTTTACGGGGGTTGTTTGCAAAGAAAAAAGAGGCGTATGAAGAAGTTCAGCGCTTCGGAAAATATCATCCTGACTTTACCCGCATTTCTGCCGAGATCCGTGAATTGAAACACTCGATTGAAATGCTTGATAGTATACAAGCTTTTAAGAAAGCGGAGTCACGTTTGGACGAAATGTTGTACACGGTAAGCCGGACGATTGCCGATGCCGTCTCCGAGTCTATCAAGGTGCCGAGCAATAATCCATTCCTCGAAGCCATGAGTCAAGGCTGCGGAACAGGTGGGAGCTGCGGTTGTAAAACCAAAAAAGCGTGATGGCGTTTTGGAGTAAGTCAAATGGGATTAACCTTACAGTATGAAGGTTTGTCCCTTTTTTCATAAAACCAAATTCTGCTTCGCTTATACTGAATGTAAAATCTTGTCTGAACTTCTCTTGATAAAACCTGTGTTGCATGATAGCATAGATAAGAATGATGGAAGGGGTAAGGAGTAGAGCATGAGGGATAAACGACTAGGATTAGCCGTTTGGATCAAAAATCCACGTGTGGCCAAGAATTTACGGCGCTTTGGATCCATTCATTTCGTATCGAAACGGTTGAACTATGTGGCGATGTATGTAGAGGCGGACGAAATCGAAGAGACGATTAAAACATTGGAGAAGCTGCATTTTGTAACCAGAGTGGAGCGGTCTCATCGACATGAAATTCCTACCGAATATAACAACTCCAAACCTGATAAAGCCAAAGAGTTTGATTATCAACTGGAGAAAACTCAATTGATGGCTTTAACGGAATCACTAATGAACGAAACAGGTAAAGTAGAATCATCTTCTGCTACATAAAGTGGATCAAACTGCAACGAGATGCCTCGTTGCTTTTTTGTAATAAAATCTCAACATTGTTTGTTACATGTTTATGGTATTCTAATAGTGGGAAAGTAATTAATTTCCAGATTATTGTATGCGCTTACATTAACCAAAGGGTGGGAAGATTAGATGAAACTCGATATAAATTGCGATTTGGGAGAATGGTTTGGCCGTTCTCGATTGAGTGAGGATTTGGGAATCTTAAAATGGATTACCTCCATGAATATTGCTTGCGGATTTCATGCGGGTGACCCTCATATCATTGCCAAACTAGTAGATGCTGCTTTGAAGAATGGAGTCATGATCGGGGCGCATCCGGGATATCCGGATATGCAAGGCTTCGGAAGACGCTCGATGCATCTATCTCCCAAGGAAGTGTATGAACTCGTCTTGTATCAAGTGGCCGCGCTGGATGGAATTACCCGGGCGATCGGTGGTTCTCTCCACCATGTCAAACTGCATGGCGCCCTGTATCACGAGGCCTCAGAACGTCCGGACATCGCGGAAGCGGTTGTACGGGCGGTTGCAGATATTAATGAAGAGTTGCTTTTATATGCTCTTTCTGGAAGTCCGTTAGTGGAAACCTGTCTTGAAATGGGTCAGCCCGTTGCTGAGGAAGTCTTCGCTGATCGTACTTACCTCCCAACTGGACGGTTGGCTCCCCGTGAATTAGAGGGAAGTGTGCTAATCGGCAAGAATGAACAACTGGAGCAAGCGGCGAAGCTTGTGATGGAGCAGCGTGTGAATACGGTGGATGGCAGCGTAATTGAACTCACAGCGGATACACTCTGCATCTCCGCTGAATGTCCGCACATCACTTCATTCCTCATGGATTTGCATTCGTGGGCGAATCAGAATGGGGTAAGTATTGAACCGATAGCAAGCTAAATGAACAAGGTGGTCGTCACGCTGACGACCACCTTTCCTTTTCTGACGAAAATCGTCTTCAATTAGTTCGAGCGGGCACTGAGCCACTCGTTAAGAGCAGGGAAGAATTGCTTTAAGGCAACGCCGCTGTTGACAATGGAGACGTGTCCTGTTGGCAATTCAAGAACAGACTTGTCTTCACTAGAGACGACATTGTTCAGGGCAATGCTTTGGCAAGGAAGCGCAATATGGTCTCTTTCGGCCACGACCGTCAAGAGGTTGGCTTTGATCTGGCTGAGATCGACGCGGTGTCCACGCAAGACAAGCTCGCCCTTGATTAATTTGTTCTGTTGGTAAAAATCACGTATCCATTGCTTGAAGGCTGCCCCTGGGAAAGGCGTTCCGTCTGCCACCCACTTGTTCAGCAGTCTCCAGTTTTTGATGAATTTTTCATCTGCGCCGCGGTCGATCAAATTTACCCATGGTCCCACGAAATTGGTGATCGGCTTGAGGAGCTTATTCCCAAAGTCCAGAATTTCCGGCGGGATGATCCCAAAAGTATCGACCATTTTATTCAGATTATAATAGCGCTCATCCAGCCAAACGGTGAAGGTCCCCGCATCCTCAAAGTCGATCGGGCTCGCCAATTGGATCTGGTTGCGAATCGGCAGGTGAGGATGTGTAGCCACGAACATGGAGGTTATGGTACCGCCCATGCAATAACCCAGAACGGATAGCTCATTGGCAGAAGACGTGCGCAGAACCTTATCCACTGCCCGTGGAATATAATCAAATACCAAGTCGTCAAAGGTAATATCCTTATCCTCCAGCTGGAAGACTCCCCAATCGAGCAAATACACGTCAAATCCCTGATTGACCAGGTATTCCACCATGCTCATACCAGGCGTCAAATCCATGATATAAGGCTTATTGATGAGCGCGTAGATAAGCAACAATGGAATTTTATGACGTTCCTCTTGTGGTTTGACTGGGATGTAACGATACAGTTTCGCTTTGTTTTTGGTCCAGATACACTCTTTTGGAGTGAGTCCTACTTCGGGTTCAGGTCCAGTCAAGGCTTCGCGTACGTTTTCCATGCGAGCAATGGATTTTTGATACGGCTCCGGCAAATGCTTGACCATCTCATTCCAGCTTTCGATATAATTTGGAACTGTCATGAATCCAATCCTCCCTACATGTATAGACCACCGTTAATATTTAAGCTCTGTCCTGTGATATAGGCGCCGTCTTTGACAAGATAGAGCACGCCTTTGGCGATTTCCTCCGGCAAACCGAAACGGCGCTGAGGAATACGGGATTTAATTTGTTCACGAATCTCTTCTTTTACAAAGGCGAGCATATCTGTTTCAATAAATCCTGGACAGATGCTGTTAACTGTCACGTTGCTCTTGGCTAATTCCAAAGCGAGTGATTTGGTGAACCCGATGATACCAGCTTTAGCGGCAGAGTAGTTGGTTTGGCCAAAACCGCCCGCCTGTCCGATGATGGAGGAAATATTAATCACTCGACCATTTTCAGATTCAAGCATGCTCGGAATGGCTGCTTGGGTTATGTAAAATAAACTGTTGAGATTGACCTGGATCACTTGATTCCAGTCTTCATCTGTTAACTTACGAAACGTACGATCCCGCGTAATTCCCGCATTGTTAACAAGTATGTCGATTCTTCCAAAATGTTCTTTTACTTGATTTACAAGGTGACGCGCATCATCTGCTTGAGAGATATCCGCTTGGATTGCCAAAGCCTTGATTCCGTATGTAGTTTCCACTTCTTGAACCAAAGATGTGGCAGCCTCGGCGCTTGATTGATAGTTAATGACAACATTCACTTCGTTCTTCGCCAATTCCCTTACAATTGATGCTCCGATACCGCGTGAACCGCCTGTTACAATCGCTACGTTTCCTTGTAAATTTGTCATCTTCATAACCCCCATACCTTGTAAGTTAGAAAAATAATGAACATTGAATAATATCGAGTTATTCTGTCTTTTCTTTCTGAACTTCGGCGAGTTGATCTTGAAGCTTATCCAATTTGATATCAAGTTCGTCCACTTTGTTTTCAAGATTGACAATTAATGAAGCGAGATTGGCAATGTCATTCTTGCTTGGAAGGTGGGCTTGTTCCAAGTATTTTTCTGTGCTTTTTCTGACGGCATCCTGGTATTCGAGCATTTGTTTTTGCATGTAACCCAACCATGCGGAGAAGGCTTCGGTTTGTACCGTTTCACCCAACATTTTGCCCCAATGCTCTTCCGTCTGGTCGTACAACTTTTTCCATACCGAAAAAGGATCGGTAAATTGATTGTTGCTCATACATACCTCCATATAAGGGAATTGTTGGAACCAAACACTAATATTATAACGTGGTGGCGGACGTTTGTATCGGCTAATTCGATTTGTAAGCGCTATTAATTTTAGATAATTTTTGACAGGAGTTTACAAGAATAACTAAAGATACCCACCTTCCATTCGGGATGTTACAATATAGGCAAATAGATGATGGAGTAGAGTTAGATGAACTCAGTAAAGAAGACAAGTTTGTTAATATGTGTGGCTATTCTTGTCGTATTTTCGGCGGTAGGAGTTGTCATAAAATGGCCACAATTATCCGAATGGTTTCACACTCAGCAGGCTAGTGTCGTGGAGTCGTCGGTTGGAGCTGACCCCTTCCTTTATGATCCGCTCGTGCCTTCGCTGATTAAAAATCTGCATGTTTCCTATAAAATTGCAGCCGAATTACATACCAACGAGGCTTCCATTACAGGGAAAGAGACGATACTGTTTGATAACCCCAAGGCGAAAGAACTTTACCTGTATGTCTACGATTACACGTGGAGCCCCATGAGGATTAAAGCGATTCGCTACAAAAATAAAGGCATACCTTTTCGTAGGGAAGGTACCGTAATCCGCTTTGACAACGTGTTGGGGAGTCAAAGCAGGGGAGCGATCGAGGTGGAATTCGAGTCCATGGTTCCCAGGAGCGGGACACGCTATGGGGTTAAGGATGATATCTGGACGCTGACGAACTGGTATCCCATGCTAGGTTCAGTCGATCAGAAAAATCAGTGGTATGTTCCACCAGAACCTAATTCGTTTGGCGATCCGTTTGTGTATCACTATGCGGACTATGATTTGACCTTCACCTCACCTGAAGCTTACCAGTGGGTAACCTCGTGGGGACTGGGCAAAGCGCAACCGTCGCAGGATGGACGCAAATCGGTCGAGTATCATGCCAAGAAGGTCTTGAATTTTGCGTTAGTGGGAAGCCCGATGTATCATATCGAAACGGTTGATATTAATCCAGGGCATCAGGTGCACATTGCGACAACGAATGAATCGAACTTAAGTTTAATGAAGTCGATTGCCCAATCTGCCTTCGAAGCGTACATAAGTGAATATGGTGCCTTGCCATATCCAGAGGTGGCAATCGCTGAAACAGGAGCCAATACAACATTTGCGATGGAATATGCCAATATGGCGATCTTCTCCAAAGATATGTACGCGAACAATCTGATCGATCACTGGCTGCCTCATGAAATTGCTCATATGTATTGGTATAACAGCATTTCTACGATTGAACCAATCTATGGTTGGCTAGATGAAGGGATGGCTGAAGCAAGCCTGTACTTCTATGATTTGAAGCGGCACGGTAAAAGCCAGGCAGACTCCTTTATTCAAGAATATACGGCGACAACGAATCAATTGTCGGCTCGCTACCCATTCGGTAAGCTGGGTAAAAATCTCAATCAATTTGAGACACGTGATGAATTTTCTTGGACATGGTATTCCAAGGGGGCGATGTTGTACCATCGTTTGCGCGATCAGATTGGAGACGCCAAGTTTAAGGAGTTTTTACAGCGAGTACAACGAAGTTATCATGGGTTCACTGTAGGACCTGAACACCTGGACCAAGCGTTGGGACAAACCCTGAGAGGTGAAGCCCATTACTTCGTGCCAAATGTCGAGCGAATTAATCAAGCGGGTTTCGCTCCGATTGAGATGGTACCTTATGTTGATACCGTGATTAATGATATGGCGTTCTATCCGAATATGGCGGCAAGGATTCAAGATAACACCGTCTATCTGCCTGTAGCTGAAATTATGCAGAAGCTTGGCTATCATGTCGTGTGGAATGAAGAAAAGAGAACGATCCACATGAAAGCTGGAAATAAAGAAGTCATTGTTCATGATTTCTCGAACAAGATACAAGTAAACGGTCACCCGGTCACGACGAAAAAACCAACGATTGAGGTAAAAAGCCACGTGATGGTGCCGTTGGAGTTTTTTAGTCAGGTAATGGGGTATCAGGTTCACTACGACAAAGACACACGAGTTGTTCAGATTACGGTACCGGAAAGGAACTAAAATATTGGTGAGCACAGAGAGAAATATCGTATTTGTCGGGTTTATGGGTACAGGAAAATCAACAATTGGTTCCTTGTTGGCCAAACGCTTAGGGATGACACACGTTGATCTTGATCAGGCGATTGTAGAAAGTGAGGGTGTGGATATCCCCACGATTTTTAAGGAAAAAGGGGAATCCTATTTTCGAGAGGTCGAGACTCATTTGCTTGCCAAGCTTCTGGATCGGAAAAGTCAAGTCATCACGACTGGTGGCGGAGCTGTTCTTCGTTCAGAGAATGTAAAACAGATGATGAATCATTCGCTGGTTATCGGACTGTACGCTGACGCAGACGAAATTATTTCCCGAGTAACGGCTGATCAAGGGCGTCCGCTGCTTGCCGGCAATCCGGCTGAGCGAGTTGTGGTATTGCTTGAAGAGCGGAAGGGAGCCTATGACTTCGCAATGATTCAGATCAATACGACCAAGAAACAACCCGATGCGATCATCGAAGAAATCTTGAAACGCATGGTTGAATATCAGGTCAAACGGCAAGACTAAACCTGTAAGGGGGAGTCGTGATGTCGTTTCAGGATTACCTTAAATTCTTAACCAAGCGATTCGTACAATACATGGATACACCAAAAGAAGAGCGAAAAAAAAACAAACCACCCCGAGAACCATGGTCTTCTAAGTGGTTTGGTGTAATTCCTATGTCAATCAGGTTGTTCTTGCGCAAGTAAAAACAGACTGGATGGAGGAATGGATATGCCAAAAATTGCTGTTGAACATTCATTAACCGATCTCTCTAAAATGTTGCGGGCTAACGGATTTGATGTTGTCGAATTAGGAAATTGGCAACAACAAGTGGATGCTGTTGTCATTACAGGGCAGGATGAGAATCTCATGGGGATTCAAGGCAACTTGATTACGGGCGCACCCGTCATCAATGCGAATGGGATGAGTACTATGGACGTTTTTCATGAGGTCAATCAACGCGTACAACCAAGCAGCCACCGATAAGGTTCAAAAACTAATAGCATAAATGGATCGAGGTAGCCAGAGACAGGCTACCTTTTTATTTTTTTATTGTACGATTTTTCCGACTTTGGTGATGTAAGCGGAGGGTAAATAACGAAGTCCCTCATCCCATACACCAATATAGAGCGTTTTATCGCCCCATACGTGTACAGATCCGACTGTAAATGGGGCGAGCACTTCATCCTGAAACAATGACGCGGTAACGACAAATGATTTTTTAGTTGTGGTATTGGCAAAGTGTTCCCACAAAGCGGGAGTTGTTTCAGTTGTCTTGATCGGTTGGGCTTGCATCCAATCAATCGTGTCAAATGGATCCGTCTCGACTTGCTGAAGTGTGGAGGTTTTCGTCAAAGGGAAGCCTGCTAGGGCCAAATCCTCTTGAGAAAGGGTTTCCATGATCCCTTTGTCCGGTTGAAACATGGATGGATAATGCTCTCCTGTTTTTGCGTCAACGTATTGGGGTAATCCATTTTGATCAAATTTCCAATAAGAAGCGAATCCGTCGTATATAGGTAGAGCGCCCTTTTGTCTGGGTGCAATCGTATCGTTAAATAAAACAAATTCTCCTAAACCGTATTCCATCAGGACGAACTGTGGAGATTGCTGTTCTTTCCTCTGTTTCTCTTCAGCGACCACCATATAACCCACTTGCTTGTCCCGAGCCGATAGGGTAACCAACCACTGCATGGAATTAGGTCCGAGGGTTTGAACAGAGGTTTTCGCCCCTTTCCAATCGTCAAATTGGTGATCGGCGGTTGATAGTTCTTTTATCCAAACGTTTATTTGTTGGGAAAAAGCCACGGTCCACGTCTTTTCTTCTGCGCTTACGGAAGCGGGAGAAAACGTACAGACAATCACAACCATTATTTGTAAACAGATTTGGCCGATACGTTGCAACAATTCAAGCACATCCCTTCTGATTAAGCGTAAAGGTAAATCACTTATCCTTACTCATTTTAACCAGAATATGCCTAAACAATTTGTTGCTTGCTGTCAGGAAGAGAATGTTTTTCTCGTGTGGGTTTTACATATTTTTACTCTTGCGTCAGCATTCTCTATTTTTAGAGAGGGGGTTCATTGTACAGGTAAAACAACCCGGCGTTAATGACTTGCACGTCGATTCGAGGTTCGTACTGCCACTTCAACTCGGCCATTCTCCGATTTTTTTCCTCTTGAGGAGAACTTGACTTCCAATCTTGTTGAACAATCTTTTCTTTTGAAGTTTCCGGGATACTGTTCATTCTCAGGAAATCGAGTATACTTCCGCCTCCCTGACGATGTTCTTCCAAAGAGACTGGGGCAGACACATCCTGTTGGTTGCTCATGAGCGGAAGGGAAAAGGGAGCGGGAGATGGGTCTTCTAACGGCAAATTCACCGCATTGGTAGGAATATCAGGTTCTTGAGCGCCCCCTGTTGTATCCGTCTGGGTCTTTTCTCTTGAGTCTTTCTCCTTTTCGTCTAACTCCAATTGGGTGTAGTAGGCTTCGAGTATCTCAAGCTCTTCGGAGAGTCTTCGCCGCGCTTCCTCAGCCCATTTCTGATCTTGTGTAGCAATAAAGGAGTGCACGTGATCATTAAACATATCGAACGCATGCTCCAACGAAAGTCGACGATCCAGCGTATAATGGTAGTCGGGTATGGCAGGTGAGAGTGTTAAGCGTTTCAAAAAGGTGTAGAAATCGTCAACCATCCGCAAATGATGTAAGTTTATTCCCAAAGAAAGCAGACAGTCTCGCTTTTTGTCACAGATAAAAGAGATTTTGACATTGATACAAAGCCAGGGAGTCAGCGGAGTCGAACGATGTGCTCTCGTTATAGCTGAAGAGGCAAGCGGACTCTGCTCAAATAAACAGACAAAGCTACCATGCTTTCGGGTTGATTCAAAAATCTGATGCAAACGCCTCGATCCAAAATGAACGAACTCTCCGCGAAAATTCTCGGGTTTCTTTTCTTCATCAAAAAGAAAGCTCAGGATTAACGGTTGAGGAGGAATATTCATTTTCTCTACCCAGGACCAGTAGAAGGGGCGATTCCCGATATCCTTGTCTACTTCATCTGGAAGCTTAACGGTAACAAAGGCGGGATGAGACTCCACGATATGGGTAGAGAAGGCCGCCAGGTAACTTTCGATGTATCTTCGGACCTCTTGTTGGTTCACGCAAGCAACCTCCATATTGGCTGGGATGTTTCTTCAAGGACTTAGATGATTGGCGACCGCATTAGGTGGAACGTTTTGAACCGATTGCCGGATGGAACGGATTGCTTCCCCCATATTATCCAGCTTCAATGCCATTTCCCTATTTGAACGGGAATCCATTATGATATCGATCAGGTTGTGCTCAAGGGATTTAGATAGCTTCAGCCGATCGACAATATCCTCAAGCTCTCCAATGACCATCTCGAATAGATCAATTTTTTCATATAACAGATTCAAAATATGTTCTTCGATTGTTCCGGTGGTGGACAAATTATAGATGAAAACATCGCGTTTCTGTCCCAAGCGATGTACCCGACCAATTCGCTGTTCGATCCGCATTGGATTCCATGGCAGGTCGTAATTGATCACCTGATTGCAAAATTGCAGGTTAATCCCTTCACCTGCGGCCTCAGTAGCGATGAGTACTTGTGCTCGGTTCTGAAATAATTCGGTCATCCAGTCTTTCTTGCTTCGTTTAAATCCGCCTCGGAACGGGACAGAGGTGATGCCGTGATCGCTTAAATACTTTTGCAGATAGTTTTGAGTGGCGCGATATTCCGTAAAGATAATCACTTTATCGTTCAACTGCTGAATCAACTCCACGGCTTTGGCGGCCTTGGAATGAGTTTCGATTTTTTTGATTTTCTCGACCAACTCCATGATGACGCTGCGCTGGGGAGAATCTTCAGGAGCTCGCTGATACATGTTGTAGAGGGTCATGAAGGCGGCCTCTCGACTGGAGCAAACCTCCCGTTGTAACGTAATTAAAGCGAGCGCGTTCATCGCCCCCAACTCCGAACGATAATAGGTCCGGATAAAATCGGTGACGCCCTCGTACAAATCCCATTCCTCAGATGATAATTCAATGGGAATCGATTGCACGTGTCTAGTCGTGAAATGAACACCACCATCACTTCTGCGGTTGCGAATCATGATTTTACCGATTTCTTTTTGAAGTTTGTCATTATTTTTGGCTTGCCGTTTGCCCTCAACATAGTTGGAAGAGAAAGAGGAACTGTGACCCAGATGCCCAGGACGCAGCAGGTTGATCAGGTTGTACAGCTCATCCATTTCATTCTGGATAGGGGTAGCTGTAAGCAATAAGCAGTATTTTTTCTTAACCTCTTTGACGAATTGATAGTTACGGGTTCGTTTGTTCTTTAGTTTGTGCGCTTCATCAATGATTAACATATCGTAGCTGATATCCAGAACGTGACTTCGATGAGGATCACGTTTTGCTGTATCAATCGAAGCTACCACCACATCATGTTGTCGCCACATGTACTCCTTCTTCTGGGCAACCGCCGGAATCCCGAATTTTTGATTCAATTCTTTGGTCCACTGGATCACAAGCGAGGCTGGAACGAGGATGAGAATTTTTTTAGCCAGGCCGCGAACCATATATTCTTTCATGACAAGTCCCGCTTCAATCGTCTTGCCAAGTCCCACTTCATCCGCTAGAATGGCTCGCCCGCGCATCTCGTTAAGAACTTTCTTGGCGGTTACCAATTGATGGTCAAATGGTTGGATATTCGGAAGATATTTGAGGGCTTGCAGCTCATCAAACGCTTTGACCGAGATGGCTTCCTCAGCTTCAAGGGCAAGCTGAAACAGATCCCAACGATGCCAGGGTCCATCATGTTGAATCTTGTCTGACAACGGTTGTATCCACGAACGATCGAAATGTATAGGAATATTCGTCATATACCTGACTCCTTTCGTGGATTTGTCATTTACTAGATATAATCAAAGGAAAATACAAACGATTATAATCCGTTTTGTGATTAACATTAAGAAATTGCTTTATTTTGATGAAATCTTGTTTTCAAGTATCAGGGTGTCGTGGTACGATAGAGAAGGTTCTTTATTTGGTTAGTATGAATTGTTTGAGAAAAGTTATGTATGAACTAATTTCATGCGAATGATGGTAGTAGGGAGAGACCGCTTCACTGCGGCGCCGAAGGAGCAAGCTTTCAAGAAAGAAAGTGAATCTCTCAGGCAAAAGTACCTCTACCGGACGCATCTCTGGAGAGAGCTTACGACTGTACGTAAGCCACCCAAGGGGAAACTTGTGAAACCGCTATAGCTTATGGTTTCGTCAAGGCAACTCTCAGGTACCAAGGACAGGGAGGAAGAAGACAGGGCGCTTTTATTTGGCGTGCTATCTCTTCCTTTTCTGTCCTTTTCTTGTGGGACGGTTTCCGTAGCCTCAAGGGCAATCAAAACTAGTTCGATTGTATTTTTCAGGAGGTGCAGTTCCGATGACAGAATTGAAGAAAACCCCACTATTTCCGGTCTATGCGGAATATGGTGCGAAGACGATTGACTTCGGCGGCTGGGATTTGCCGGTACAATTCTCAAGCATCACCGCAGAGCATGAGGCGGTTCGTACCAAAGCAGGTTTGTTTGATGTATCTCACATGGGCGAAGTGTTGGTGCAAGGATCAGGATCTCTTTACTACCTTCAACGCTTGACAACCAACGACGTGTCCAAATTGGAAGTCGGTCAGGCTCAGTACAGTGCTATGTGCTACCCAGACGGCGGTACTGTCGATGATTTGCTGGTGTACAAATTTGCCGATGATCATTATTACTTGGTGATTAATGCGGGGAACATCGACAAGGATTTTGCTTGGATGCAAGAAAATCTGACAGCAGATGTGGAGATCACCAATATTTCAGAAGAGACTGCACAGCTTGCCTTGCAAGGACCAGCAGCACAGAAAGTCCTGCAAAAGCTAACCGAAACAGACCTTTCCTCCATCGGGTTCTTCCGTTTCCAACGAGATGTTCTCATTGATGGAGTACCTTCTCTTGTGTCTCGCACAGGGTACACGGGTGAAGACGGATTTGAGATTTATATGGCGGCGGACAAAGGCATTCAACTTTGGCACAAAATTCTTGAAGCAGGTCAACAAGAGGGTGTCCTTCCATGTGGATTAGGAGCAAGGGATACACTTCGCTTCGAGGCCAAGCTGCCGCTTTATGGTCAAGAATTAAGCAAGGATATTACACCAATTGAGGCGGGCATAGGCTTTGCCGTCAAAACAGATAAAGAGATCCCGGCCATTGGCTTTGAGGTGTTAAAAGAACAAAAGGCAAACGGTGCACCTCGTAAGCTTGTCGGTATCGAAATGATTGACAGAGGGATTCCGCGTTCCCATTATCCAGTCTTCGTGGGAGATGTACAGATCGGTGAGGTTACAACCGGAACGCAATCTCCAACTTTGAAGAAAAATGTCGGGCTCGTATTGTTGAAAGCTGAATACACCGCATTAGGAACAGAAGTGGACGTAGAGATTCGAGGCAAGCGTCTGAAAGCGCAAGTGGTTGCGTCACCATTCTATAAACGCGAGAAAAAGTAAGGGAAAAATCTGCATGCACATTTCTCGCTGAATAAATAGAAAATTTGGATTCCAAGGAGGATCACCCACGTGAGATACCGTTATTTACCGCAAACGGACCAGGACAAACGCGAGATGCTTGAAGCTCTCGGTATCCAATCCATTGACGAATTGTTTGCTGACATTCCAGAAGAGGTGCGCTTTAAAGGGGAATTGAACATCTCCGAAGCATTGTCAGAACCAGAATTGGTGAAATACATGAAGGGGCTCGCTGCTAAGAACGTAAACTTCGAGTCTCATGTGAATTTCTTGGGTGCGGGTGTGTACGAGCACTATATCCCAAGTGTAGTGAACCATGTCATTTCCCGTTCCGAATTCTATACAGCCTATACACCTTATCAACCAGAGATCAGCCAAGGGGAATTGCAAGCGATTTTTGAATTCCAGACCATGGTGTGTGAAATGACTGGCATGGAAGTAGCGAACTCATCTATGTATGATGGCCCTACCTCGATGGCGGAAGCGGCTATGATGGCAGCCGGTCATACTGGAAAACCTCGCGTGGTCATCTCCAGTGCTGTTCATCCAGAAGCGCGTCAAATTCTTAAGACTTATGCGTATGGTCAAAGTGTAGAGGTGCAGGAAATCGGTTACTCCGCTCAGGGTGTGACGAACCTAGCCGAACTGGAAGCAGCAATAGATGAACAGACAGGTGCAGTGATCGTACAGTATCCGAACTTCTTTGGAAATGTGGAAGATTTGCAAGCGATCGAGAAGCTGGTACACAGCAAAGGTGCTTTGTTAATTGTGAAATCGAATCCGGTTGCGCTAGGCGTTCTGGAAGCGCCGGGCAAACTGGGTGCCGACATCGTGGTTGGCGATATGCAGCCGTTCGGGATTCATGCCAACTTTGGCGGACCACACTGTGGATATTTCGCTACTACAACCAAATTAATGCGTAAAATGCCAGGTCGTATCGTGGGTCAAACCAAAGACGAGAATGGCAAACGCGGTTTCGTGTTAACCTTGCAAGCCCGCGAACAGCATATCCGTCGTGAAAAAGCGACTTCTAACATTTGTTCCAACCAGGCTTTGAATGCTTTGGCTGCGTCTGTTTCCCTAAGTGCGATTGGTAAACAAGGCGTACAAGAGATGGCCATGATGAACCTGCAAAAAGCGCATTATGCGAAGCAAGCCTTTGCCAAGGCGAACATGGAAGTAGTCTTCCAAGCACCAACCTTTAATGAGTTTGTGGTGAAAGTAGGAAAGCCTGTAGCAGAAGTGAATAAGGCCCTCCTCGCTGCTGGAATGATCGGCGGTTATGATCTGGGACGTAACTATCCGGAGCTGGACGGTCACATGCTGCTCGCGGTAACAGAGCTTCGCAGCAAACAGCAGATCGATACCTTGGTGCAAGAAATGGAGGCGATCACTCGTGCGTAACGATCAAGAAAAAGCACTGATATTTGAAATGAGCAAACCGGGACGTATAAGCTACAGCTTGCCTGAGCTTGATGTTCCTGAAGTTGATGTGGCGTCATTATTGCCAGATCACCTCATCCGTGAAACTCCTGCTGAATTACCCGAAGTATCGGAATTGCAATTAATGAGACACTATACGGAGTTGTCTAACCGCAACCACGGGGTCGATTCAGGGTTCTACCCGCTTGGCTCTTGCACAATGAAATACAATCCGAAGATTAATGAGGACGTTGCTCGATATACAGGATTCGCCGGCATCCACCCTTATCAAGCGGATGAAACCGTTCAAGGCGCCTTGGAAATGATGTACAACCTCCAGAATGACCTGGCTGAAATCACTGGAATGGACGCGGTTACGCTTCAACCAGCTGCAGGAGCGGCAGGGGAGTGGACAGGGCTGATGTTAATCCGCGCTTACCATGAGAGCCGCGGCGAGAAGCGCACCAAAGTCATCGTGCCAAACTCCTCTCACGGTACCAACCCGGCATCTGTGTCGATTGCTGGATTTGAGACCGTAACGATTCCATCAGACGAGCGCGGTCTGGTTGATATTGAAGCGTTGCGCGCGGCAGTTGGCCCTGATACCGCTGGTTTGATGCTGACCAATCCGAATACGCTTGGGCTATTCGAAGAAAACATTATTGAAATGGCGAACATCGTACATGAAGCAGGCGGATTGCTATACTATGACGGTGCCAATGCTAACGCGATTCTCGGAATTGCTCGTCCTGGCGACATGGGCTTCGACGTGGTTCACTTGAATCTGCACAAAACGTTCACGGGTCCTCACGGCGGTGGCGGTCCTGGTTCTGGCCCAGTTGGCGTGAAATCCATTTTGATGCCGTTCTTGCCAACTCCAATGGTAGCGAAGACTGAAGATGGCAGCTTCAAGCTCGATTACAACTATCCCGCATCCATTGGACGGGTCAAAGCATTCTACGGAAACTTCGGAATCTACCTGCGCGCCTACACCTACATTCGTACAATGGGTGCAAAAGGATTGCACAAGGTCTCCCAGTATGCCGTATTGAACGCGAACTACATGATGCGTCGTCTGTCTGCTGCCTACGAATTGCCGTATGATCGAATTTGTAAGCATGAATTCGTTCTCTCCGGCGTCCGTCAGAAGAAGCTGGGTGTCCGTACACTCGATATCGCCAAACGCCTGTTGGACTTTGGCTATCATCCGCCAACTATCTACTTCCCGTTGATTGTGGATGAGTGTATGATGATCGAGCCTACAGAAACAGAGAGCAAAGAGACACTTGACGAGTTTATCGACGTCTTGCTGCAAATTGCGCGTGAATGCGAAGAAACTCCAGAGGTTGTTCAAGAAGCGCCTCACACGACGGTTGTCAAACGTCTTGACGAAGCTACAGCTGCTCGTAAACCAATTCTGCGCTATCAAAAGACCGTAGAGGAAAAAGCGCTAGTGTAAGCAATCGAATCCATAAACAAATCAAAAGACGACTTCTCATTCAAGAAATTTGAATAAGGGTCGTCTTTTTGTTTGTTGCTACCACTTCCAACACACTTTTTCTACATTTTCCTGTTACTATAAAGCTATCAACTCATCGGGGTGTTAGAGAAGATGAAAAAGTTTTTTGTTTTATCTGTCCTTATTACCAGTTTACTTGTAAGTAGTATCGCAATGGTTAGCGCAAAAGAATTGGCGAGCCACATCATGGTTCAAGACAACTTTCAATCCGGACTAGGACAATGGAAAGTGGCCATCAACGCTGCAGAAGACCGTGCGGGCCTGGATGCAGACACGGTTACTCAACGCGTACAAGTAGTAGATGCTCCCGGTATGCCACAAGGTCACAAGGCGGTACAATTCGTCGTTCCGCATACCGAGGGACAGTTCCGCTCAGAAATTGCGCAACCACACGAAGAGGGGTTCCACGAGCGTTGGTACGCGGCTCGGGTTTATATCCCACAAGATTGGGTGTTCGATACCGACAGCGGCAACGACATCTTCCTGCAATGGCACGCCATCCTCGGTAATGAGCGAGTGGACAGAGATTTTCCAAACTTGTCTATTTCGGTAGATGGTGACAAGTACGTGATAAAACGTAGCTTCGGTTCCGTTGCGGATATACAGCGCGATTCGAGAGCTCTCGATCAACCAGTGCAAAAAGGAGTCTGGTCTTCCTGGGTTGTCCATGCACGGTGGTCATCTGCGAGCGATGGACAGGTCGAAGTCTGGAAGGATGGGAAATCTGTTTGGAAGGTGAACGGTCCCAATGCCTACACCACGCGCCCACGCACGCCATACTTCAAGACGGGGATTTACCACCCGCAGTGGAAGCTGAAATACGGCGAACTAAAAACCGGACTGGTAAAAGAACGGAAGATTTTAATCACTGATGTCAAGATTGGAAACGAACAAGCGAACTACAATGATATGATGCCCAAGGATGATTTGCCAAAAGAGTAGGCTGGGATGCTAAATCACACACAGTTATCATTACAACACCTGGGAAATAGGGGGCAAGATAAACATTCGGATAACATCCACTCCCAGGCGTCCTTTTGCTAGTTTGCAGGGAGCGATTTTCAAGGAGTTTTACAAAAGAGATAGAATATATACACATCAAGTATATTCTTTATTTAAGGCAGGTATAATCCTATGGATAAAGAGACTCTTCGAACCAATCTAAGTGAAGCACACATCTACATGAAAGAACTGCTTCAGTCTTTTGTCGAAACGACGACTGATGCAATTTCCATTAGAGATATGAAGGGAAATATACTTCTCATAAATAATGCCTTTGAAAAAATTTATGGCTGGACATTTCATGATCTGGTGCGTGATCCGTACTGTCTGGTGCCGGAAAATTTAATAAATGAAACCATAGAAATTTTTCGCCCGATAAAAAGCTCAGGAAAGCGGATTTCTGGATATGAGACCGTACGCAAGCGAAAAGATGGCACGATGGTGCATGTAAGTTTAACGGCTTCACCTATACGGGATATTGAAGGAAATATTGTCGGCACTTCGGTTATCGCAAGAGATATTACCGAAAGTAAAAAGGCTGAAGTAGCCTTGCTGGAAAGTGAGGCCAAATATCGGATATTAGTAGAAAATACGAATGATATTATCAGCTCATTTGATGTGAACATGAATAAAATTTTTATCTCACCTTCTATCGAGCTTCACTTGGGATACACCCAGGATGAATATCTTCAGACCGATCTTTTGGCTATGATTCACCCTGATGATGTAAAAACAATAGTGGATGTGCATCAATCAATTACTATTCATAAAAAAACGGTTCAAATTGAGTCGAGAGTAAAACATAAAAATGGATCTTGGGTCTATTTGGAGTCGCGTTGCGTACCAATCTTATCTGAGAACGCCAAGCTTGAAAGCTATTTGGTCGTGTCCCGCAATATTACCGAACGCAAACAATCTGAAGAAGCTTTGCGAAAAAGCGAGGAACAATACCGATTCATTGCTGAACATACAGCAGATTTCATTTCTGTCATTGATAAGTTTGGCAAGACCGTGTACAGTTCTCCTTCGCATCTGAAAAAGTTAGGCACGGATCGAATTCACTTTGATAAAGTCCATCCTGACGACGCGTCCCGGGTTTGTGAACAGTTCTCCCACATGCTCCGAACGATAACCCCGATTATCTGTGAATATCGATATAAACTGGATCATGAAAGATGGATTTATTTGGAGTCGAGAGGAATGCCCTATACCAGCGCTGATGGCGAATATCCATACTTTTTTAATGTGACACGTGATATTACGGAGGAGAAACAAAAAGAAGAACTATTCCTAAGAACAGAAAAACTGTCAGTCGTCGGAGAATTAGCCGCAAGTATCGCCCACGAAATCAGAAATCCGCTCACCACATTGAAGGGATTTATTCAGTATTTACAACCAGAAACTTCAGATAGTTCCTCGTATACTCCCATTCTGTTGTCTGAGCTAGATCGAATCAACTTCATCGTGAGTGAGCTGCTTGTCTTGGCGAAGCCCCAAAATCTCCATATAAGGCCGGTTCTTTTGCACAGTATGATCGAGAATGTTGTAAAGTTGCTTGAATCGGAAGCGAATCTCAAAAACATCGTCATCACGACGGAATTGGTAAATGAACCAATTTCGATCAATTGTGAGGAATATCAGTTTAAGCAGCTATTGATCAACATCCTGAAGAATTCTCTGGACGCGATCTCGGAAAATGGCGAAATCAGTATTCAAACGACACTACGAAGTGACAAGCAAGTCCTGATTCGCATTACTGATAACGGTTGCGGCATTCCACCTGAACTGCTGCCGAAACTTGGAGAACCTTTTTACACCACCAAAGAAAAGGGGACAGGATTAGGCTTACTTGTCAGTAACAAAATTATTAAAGATCATCAAGGAAGTATTCGCTTTAGCAGTGAAATGAATAAGGGTACCACCGTTGATATCACCTTACCTTGTCTCTGACACTTTTACAAAGTTGTGAACTTGCTCACTCGAAAGGTAGCCGATACAATAGGAGAGCGAGCGTTCATTACAGCGTAGGACATGCGCTTAAGGAGGAACACCTATGGAACAGTGGCGATACATTTTAACCGAGCCGATGTCGCCAGCCATGAATATGGCCATTGACGAAGCGATTTTGACTTTACATAGCGAAGGAAAGGTGCCTCCAACCATTCGCTTTTATACGTGGGACCCGGCAACCTTGTCTATTGGATATTTTCAAAAGGCGGAAAAAGAAATCGATTTAGAAGCCGTCCAAGCGAGAAATCTCGGATTTGTAAGACGACCAACCGGGGGACGAGCTGTTTTGCACGATCAGGAACTTACGTACAGCGTTGTGGTATGGGAGAACCATCCGAATATGCCATCAAGCGTAACGGAAGCCTACAAGGTAATAAGTATGGGGCTTCTGCACGGATTTCAGGAACTGGGACTGAATGCGGAGATGGTCTCTTTGGCGAATGAAGAGGAGAAGGAGAAATACAGCTCTCCAGGCTCGTCAGCGTGTTTTGATTCCCCATCCTGGTATGAGCTGGTCGTCGAGGGTAAAAAGGTCGCAGGAAGCGCTCAGACGCGCCAAAAAGGGGTTATTCTACAGCACGGCTCCATCCTGCTGGATATGGACGTGGAACTTCTCTTCTCTCTTCTGAAATTCCCGTCAGAGCGAGTCAAGCAACGGATGATTGACAGTTTCGTACAGAAGGCGGTTACGATTAATGAAGTGAGTGGTCGTGAGGTATCACTGGAGGAAGCGATTGCTGCTTTTTATAAAGGGTTTGCTTCCGGACTAGATATTTCACTTGTCGCTGAACCTCTTACCGCAGACGAGCTTGCATTAGCCGAAGAGTTGGCGCAAACCCGTTACGCGACGCATGAGTGGAACTTCCGCCGATAAGGGGAAATGCGTGAGAATAGACAAAAGCTTCTATCTTTGGTAAAGATAGAAGCTTTTCATTTGATTCCCGAAGCGTTACTCTAGGAAAAGTGCCTTTTTTGAGGATGTTACACAAATGTACCACAAACTGATTGAACATACTGGGTATAGGCGAACTGCAATTGTTTCACGACTGAACCTGCCTCTCCATTTGCGACTGGCTGGCCGTCAAGTAAGACAACCGGCGTTATCTCGGACGTGGTTGCGGTGATGAACACCTCGTCTGCCGCGCGAAGGAACTCAAGGTTAAAGGCAGTTTCTTGTACAGGTATCTGAAGGGTTGCCGCCAACTGGAGAACGGTTTTACGGGTGATCCCGTGCAAAATGAGATTCGTTTCAGGATGTGTATAGAGAGTGCCGTCCTTTACAACAAACACATTGGAGGAGCTGCCTTCTGTCACAATCCCATCACGATGCATAATCGCGTCGTCTGCCCCTTGCTCCTTTGCTTGTTGCTTCGCCATTACGGCACCGAGCAAATTGAGGCTTTTAATATCACAGCGCAGCCATCGGATGTCATTCGCAGTGATTGCCTTGATGCCACGTTGGAATTGGGAGAGCGGGCGAGCTTTTTTAGATACATAAGCGGTGATGGTTGGCTTGGTATCTACGGTTGGAAACTCAAACTGACGAGGTGCGACTCCTCGGGTGATTTGCAAGTAAAGAATGGCGTCGTCTCGCTCGCCCAAAGAACTTTTGGAAATCAACATATGGACAATGGACATGAGTTCGTCAGGAGAATGCGGGAGAGTCAGTGATAGTTCCTTGGAACTACGAACGAGACGTGATAGATGCTCTTCCCAAAGGAATAGTTTTCCCCGATAGATGCGAACGACTTCATAGATTCCATCTCCAAACTGATAGCCGCGATCTTCTGGTTGGATAGCAGGTATGTCGTGTTCGCACCAGGTTCCGTTTACGTAGTACACTTGTCAACCCTCCAAAGTCCTAAATCTGAAGTTGTCACAATATATTGTGTGAAATATGTGGATATAGGAAAAGTACGTCAATATGTAGAATAAAGTCATTGATGAAAATAGTAACATATGGTATCTTTAAAACCGTCTCTATTAACGATAACAAATCGTCTTTTGAGAATCAATTTACATTTTTTCTGGGGGGAAAAGAATGTCAGCAACAACTGAATCACATCGCTTGGAAGGTTTAGGTGAAAAAATTTTCCTCGATCGCTACGCGATGAAGGACCTGGATTATACGAACACACAAGTAGGGGATACCATCCTAACCCTTACCAAAGATGATCCTCGCTTCCCGCAAAAGGAAGTTGGTGAAATTCTCTCCATTCATGGTAAAGAAGTAACGATTCTCTTGCGAAGCGGTGAAACGATCCAGACCAGCATCGAAAGAACAACACGCCCGCTTGAGCTTACTCCCGACGCTATGTGGGACAGGCTGGCCCGATCTCTGGCTGCTGTCGAAAAAACACCTGAAAAACAGGCTGAATGGCAAGCGAAGTTCCGTGAATTGCTAGATGACTGGAAGTTGGTACCTGGCGGTCGAATCGCTGCTGGCGCCGGTGCAAACGACGAATTGACGCTTTTTAACTGCTATGTAATTCCGTCTCCTCACGATTCCCGCGGAGGCATCATGGATACTTTAACCCAAATGACTGAGATCATGTCTCGCGGGGGAGGAGTGGGCATTAACTTGTCCAGCCTTCGTCCTCGTCGCGCGCTGGTCAAAGGGGTTAACGGTTCTTCCAGCGGTTCAGTTTCTTGGGGTGGACTCTTTAGTTATACAACTGGACTTATTGAGCAAGGAGGCAGCCGCCGTGGCGCGTTGATGCTGATGCTTAACGACTGGCACCCAGACCTTCTTGAATTTATTACAGTGAAACAAACGATGGGACTTGTAACGAACGCCAACCTTTCTGTTTGTGTGTCCAACGGCTTCATGAAGGCGGTTAAAGAAGATCTGGATTGGGATTTGATCTTCCCGGATACTCAAGATCCAGACTACGAAACCATGTGGGATGGCAACATGACCAAATGGCGTGATGAACTGGGCAAACCAGTGAAAGTATATAAAACCGTGCGTGCCCGTGATATTTGGCACACCATTATTGAATCGGCATGGAAATCCGCTGAACCAGGCATCGTATTCCTCGAATACTACAACCAAATGTCCAACAGCTGGTATTTCAACCCGATTATTTGTACCAATCCATGCGGTGAGCAAGGTTTGCCAGGCTGGGGGGTCTGCAACCTGTCCGCATTGAACCTCTCCAAGTTTGTAGCCGACGGCGAAGTAGAGTGGGACAAGCTAGGAACAGCTGTGCGCTACGCCGTGCGTTTCTTGGATAACGTCATCGATGCGACACCATACCATTTCGAAGAAAACGAGCGCAACCAGAAAAATGAACGCCGTGTTGGTCTTGGAACCATGGGACTTGCGGAGATGCTGATTAAACTGGGGATTCGTTATGGAAGTGTGGAATCTCTTGAGTTCCTTGAGAAGCTGTATCATTTTATCGCTCGCGAATCCTACTTGGCTTCTTCGGAGATTTCCCAAGAAAAGGGAAGCTTCCCGATGTTCGATCGTGAGAAGTTTTTACAAAGTGGCTTCATGAAGCAGTTTGACGATGAAGTGCGTGAAACCATTTATCAGAACGGAATTCGCAACGTTACCCTGTTGACTCAAGCGCCAACGGGTTCGACAGGTACGATGGTGGGAACTTCCACAGGGATTGAGCCATTCTATGCATATGAATTCACTCGTCAAAGCCGTTTGGGAACCGACAAGCAGTACGTACCAATTGCCAAGGAGTGGTTGGAAGCGAATCCTGGCGAGGAACTCCCAGACTACTTCGTGAGCGCAATGAGCTTGTCTGCTGAGGATCACGTACGCGTTCAAGCCGCTATTCAGAAGTGGGTTGATTCGTCCATCAGTAAAACAGCCAACGCTCCACATGACTTCAGCGTAGAAGATACCAAGAAACTGTATGAACTTGCTTTCGACCTCGGTTGCAAAGGGGTTACGATCTATCGAGATGGAAGTCGTGACACTCAGGTTCTTTCTGTAAGCAAGGATGATGAGAAAGCAGAGGCAAAAGCTAGTGAAAACACTACAGCAGGAAGCCATGGAAAAGCGCATGTACCTGAGAAAGCGTACAACAAGCGTCCGAAAAAATTAAGCGGGGCCACATACAAAATGCGCACTCCGCTTGGAAAAGCGTACATTACGGTAAATGACATCGACGGTGCACCATTCGAAGTCATTGTAAATGTAGGAAAAGCGGGTAGCGACGTATTTGCCATGTCAGAGGCTTTAGGCCGTGTATCCACACTCTTCTTGCGTTTTGGCGAATTGCCGGATGGCAACAAAGCTCGTCTTCTGATCAAGCAAATCAAAGGAATCGGCGGTTCAGGTGCTGTAGGATTTGGGGCAAATCGCGTGGAGTCGATTCCAGACGCGGTTGCGAAGGCATTGGAAATGCATCTGGATGGAGAAGACGATTATCACTCTGTAGCGGCAGCTTCCCATAAGTCCGCCTATAACTCTTCACCAGAACCGATCCACCATCACGCAGATGATGACGATGAGTTTGGCTTGGATTCACCAGACCTATGCCCATCTTGCGGCTCAGCAACCCTGATGCCGGCAGAAGGATGTAAAACCTGCACGACTTGCGGGTATTCGAAGTGTAGTTAAATGATGTAGAAAGAACAACATAAAATCCTAGTTGTGATGGATCATAAAAGCTGAGAATGTACCAAAAATACGAAAACCATAGCGCATGATTCATCCGGAAAATAGGAATAACCTTAGCCGTATTAAATTGGCTAAGGTTATTTTTTCATATATGGGAACTCAGGTCGTACAGACAGTTGAGCACTCCACTGTAAGATCATGAATAGGTAGGTGAAATAAGATGCTTAAGTTTTGGGAAAAACTAGGCGGATTAAGTAGAAATTGATTGCGTGACGTTCCAATAAATTGATAGATTCAATCCGAACACATCGATTTTATTTCTTTACTTGAGAACAAAATGATATAATAACAGAAAAAAACAGGGTTCTTCGAGATTTTTTAGAGGACTTGTTATATCCTAGATTTATACTATTTCTTGAGGTGAAAATTATGCAAAACACTGTACTCAATAAGGTGCCGACAACATTTTCTAGGTTAAATCCATTTCCAGCGAAAGTTCTAAAAAATGTAGATTTGAATGGAACTGGATCTAGTAAAGAAACAAGACATATCGAGTTATCGTTAAAGGGATCTGATCTTTCCTATGTCCCAGGTGATTGCCTTGGGATTGTCCCTGAAAATGATCCAGAACTTGTGGCTTCTCTGCTTGAGGAAATGAAATGGGACGCAGATTTGGCTGTTACCATAAATAAGCAGGGTGAAACACTGCCATTAAAGGAAGCGCTTACCACACACTTTGAAATTACGTTGCTGACTAAAAAAATGATCCAACAGGCAGCGGAATTATCAGAGAACCAAGAGCTACAAAAGCTGGCTTCAGACGAAAATATCGATCAACTGAAAGAATATATCAGCGGACGTGACTTGCTTGATTTGTTGCATGACTTTGGTCCGTGGAAAGCGTCTGCTCAAGAGATTGTTTCTTTATTAAGAAAAATGCCGCCGCGTCTCTATTCCATTGCAAGTAGTATCGCTGCTAATCCTGAGGAAGTGCATCTAACAATCGGTGCTGTTCGCTACATGTCTCACGGACGCGAACGTAAAGGAGTTTGTTCTGTTTTATGTGCGGAACGTCTTCAGGAAGGAGATACGCTCCCGATCTTTATTCAACCAAACAAACACTTTAATCTTCCGGCTTCTCTAGACAAAGATATTATTATGGTTGGTCCAGGGACAGGCATTGCACCTTTCCGTTCCTTCATCCAGGAACGCGCGGTTACGAAAGCACCAGGCAGAACATGGCTGTTTTTTGGAGACCAGCATTCAGCGTCGGATTTCCTTTATCAAAACGAGTTAGAAACCTATCAAAAAGATGGGGTACTGACAAGATTAGAGACTGCGTTCTCTCGTGATACGGCCCAAAAAGTATATGTGCAGCATAAAATGCTTGAAAACAGCAAAGAAATGTATGAATGGCTTGAGAATGGAGCATTCTTCTACATTTGTGGAGATAAGCAATATATGGCGAAAGACGTCCACAACGCGCTTCTTGACATTATCGAAAAAGAAGGTGCGAAGACCCGTGAAGAAGCCGAAGCATATCTAAATGATATGCAAGAGCAAGGGCGTTACCAACGTGATGTATATTAAAAATAGGTAAAAAGTTTAAAAAATCGGTGATTAAAACGTCTCCTACCCTAGCCATATTTACTTGGCTAGGGTTTTCCTATACAAAATGAAATCGACTAGTAAGAGTTACTACAAGTTATGAGTCGTTTCAAGGTGTAGACTTGCTGATAACTTTCACAAGAAGAGATATTTCCTAAAAAAGCTTAGCCTAATCAAATGGCTAAGTTTTTTCCTTCCAATGGTGTTAGCTAGTTTACTCGTATTGGAGCAGTAAAGCGGATAAGTCATCGATTCTGTCGCTTCTATATTTGTAAAGAAAATAATCTTCTCTTGTAGGGATGATTTCCAAAAGACCAGCAGATCGGAGTATTAATAAATGGTGATGAATGTTGCCTTTTGACATATTTAGAATCTTAACTAGATCCGTGAAACTTTTCGCTTCTGTTCTTGTGTTACTTAAAATTTGCAGCCGTTTTTCTTCTCCAAGAGCCTTTGTGATGAGCAAAGTTTCTTCATTGATACTTAATGGACACGGAAACGTTAGAATAATTTTATGGTTGAATAGATCGATCAATGACAACGGTCTAAAGTGCCATGTAGGAACAAGCACAACCTCCGTAACATTCAGTTCTTTAATACTAAAGCCCTTCGTCAATTTTTCTACTTCATCGTAAGCATCTTTCGTAAAATCAGTTTGACTAACCTTCAAAATACTACTGGCTAAAATAGGAGCTACATTTCCCTCAATACCTTTAAAATACTCTTCATTCCATTTTGATAACAAAGAAATATGTGTTTGTCTTCGATGTTCTAAGTTAGAAGGCAAAACTCTTTTCTCACTTAAATAGGGAGCCAATAATTCATATAAATCCCCGGTGGAAAGCTCAGAAAGCCAAAGACAATACCCCTTGATGTCTTTATATGGGCACTGTTCGATCAAATGAACAGACAAATCTTCAAACTGCAGGTTTTCTAGTTCCACAATTTGATTATGTAAGTCCAATGAGATTTTTTCCTTTGTAGTTGTATACCAGTCCTTCGATATCGTTAGATAATTCAGATGGGTTTGTCTTTTGTAAAGGGATAGGCTCAGAAGCAATTCATAAACAATTGAGTCTAAAATGGTTATTTTCATCAGTAACCTCCAATTAATTCCTGTAAATAGTTTAACATATATTGACTACAATTAACAGTTCAATTATTATTGAACCAAAAGAGGGGAGGATATATATGGAAAATTATAAAGCGGAGGAATTCATCGATATTGTCTATGGACATACAGCAGAAAGGGAATTAAAGCTAGATATCATCAAACCTCTCTCCACAGAAGAGAAGTTTCCTGCCATTCTCTATGTACATGGTGGCGGATGGATGTCTGGGGATAAAAGAAAAATAGGTGGGCAATGGAATTCTTCTTTTGCACAATATGGTTTCGTATGTATAAACATCAATTACCGACTAAGTGGGGAGGCAATTTTCCCAGCCGCTCTGTTGGATGTGAAACGAGCAATTCGATGGGTCAAGTCTAATGCTAAAGCCTACAACATTGATGAGAATAAGATAGGGATTTGGGGGCATTCTTCAGGAGGACATTTAGCTACATTAGCAGCGTTAAGTGCAGATCATCCTGATTTTATTAGTGAAGAGGATGTTTCAGAAAAGGTTCATGCTGTTGTGACTCTGGCTGGTCCAGTTGATCTGTTAAAAATGGGGGACTGGCACAACAACCCTAACTCTCCTGAGTCCAAGTTTCTGGGCGGAAGTGTACAAGAACAACTGGAAAGAGCATCCCAGGCAAGCCCAATCCATTATATCAATGACGGCACTCCACCTGTCTTCATTGTTCACGGGGATATGGATCAAATTTGTCCTGTGCAACAAAGCCGTCTTCTTCATAGAGAATTGCATCATTCTACCTATTTGGAGATAAAAGGCGCAGATCACGATTTTGTTGGTGGAGTTTTGACAATAGACGAAATATTAAGCGTAGTGAAATCTTTCTTTACAAGAAATCTTAAAACGGAATTAATGAGTAAAGAGGATTTGAAGAGGCATCGTGAGGAAGTGAATGAAGTAGTCAGCTGGTTTAAGGAGAATAGTATATAATTTTTAACCTTTGTATACTGTTAAAACAGCACCCGAAAAAATCGCGGGTGCATGTTTTTTACGAAAAATCTCCGCTTACGAATAGGATCTTTCTGTAAACGAGAACCTGCTAACCTTTTTGCCAATACGCTCGGCGTACCGATTTAATACGCCTGTAATAGGTCTGGTCCTTCAATCGTTGAAATAGTGAAGTTGCCGGGCGAAAATTGGCTTCGATAATCCACGGTTTTCCAGTCACATCTATGCCCAGGTCTAACCCTATTTCACGTAACGTTGGATATTTTTCGCCTAGTTTTTTTGCGACAGTGATTGAGAGGTGATAGATTTGCTCCGTTAATTGGGAAGAGACAGGAATTTTTGATAATTTAAGAGCCTTATCCAAGGGCAAAACCTCTCCACCGCTGCGCGCGATATTGGTGACCACAAATCCGGGACCGGCCAATTTGGCGAGCAAGCCGGTGACGACCCAGGGTTCTTCGCTGCTTTTTCTCTGGATCATCACACGAATATCAAAGGGCCTTCCTTCGATACACGCTAAAGATATTCTCGGTTGCAGTAAATAGAGACGCTTGAGAAAACGCGATTGAATGAAGTTGATCGTCGCTTCTTTTCCTTGCAGAACGCGCTTCACTTTGCCGGTTTGGATGAGGTATCTTTCCTTGTTCATCCTCGTCAACTGGATGAGCCCGGCTCCACCTCCACCCCCCGACGGTTTTAAAATGACTTGATTGTAACTCTGTGCGTACGTCCATAATGCCTCGGGTGAATATAATTCTGTCTTTGGCAGGTGATTCAGAAGAAATTCGTCCTCCGCCAAATGCTGATGCTTGCTCCATTTTCCTACATTTGGCCGTTCTATGTTCCCACTCCCTTTTCGTAATGAGATGACCCTCATAATTACATCATGTTCAGAATCATGACAAGATCTCCAGGCAGAACAAAAGGACAGGGGGAGGGTGTTCCCCCTTGTGACAACAGTTTATGTGCATTGACCTGTCCGTGAAACTGTAGGTCATTTAAGTTTTCCTGCATTGAAATTGTGAAGCTTTATTCCGTTTCCGAAGAATGAGATAAGAGAGACTAATAATCAGAAAGACAGTGGCTGCGGCATAGAACCCCATGCGAAAATCGGAAACACGCAAACTTAGGACAAACAGGCAAATGATCGCTAGAAGGGCACTGTACGCTCCAAGTCTGCCAAAAATCAACGGGGATTGATACTTCTCACAAGAACCAGTACCAGCATGGAGAGGGTGTACAAGCTGATAATCCCTGCGGACATGTAGCCAGACGCTTTGGGGATGTCCAGCTTTGGATTTTTTGCTTCTGTTGAGGCCATGGCAACGACGCTAATTTGTCATCTTTTCCAAGGAGTTATTCATATACGGAAGTCGGCCGGTTCCAATTCGATTGTCGTGCTACGAAAGCTGTTTAAAGATCAAAATATAAACGCATAAGATCCCGATGGAAATTAGAACCGCATAACTGGGCTTAAACCAAGAAGTGAGCAAATAGCAACAAACCATAAAAAGTAATAGCCCAATTGCGCCGAAGATGCCACTTTTTTGCGCTTGTTGAAATTCGTTTGGGTTCAAATATTTCATTTGGAAAATCATATTCACCAGGGTCATGATGGGTAGAGTGGTAATGATTCCGGCTAAAAACAGATTTTTGGATTTGCTGAAATAGCTGGCCAAAACCAAAATGGTTCCGCCGATTACGAATTTAATGACATACTCAAACATTCTGTAAACCTCCAGATCTAGTTGGATATCAGCAGATGTAAAGACTGGACAAGGATACCTCACATTTGTTATTTGGTAAATGGCCTTTCCAGATTTTTTTGAAAAAGAAAAATGGCTCCTAGCAAAAGGGAAGCCATTTATCATTGGTTCAGAAAATATCTTTTTTTCGGTTTAATCGGAAAAAAAAGAATGGAAGGCCTGGTGGTTTGTGTGTCAGGGAATCCAGGTACTGTGAGTGCCGTCTCTGGATTCTCAAAAGAATTAAGATCGATAATTTTTAAAGCTTCGGTCGTGCAAGCCTCGACGCAAGCGGGCGGAAGACCTAAATCCTGTCTGGGATAGCACATTTGGCATTTGCTAACTTTCGAGGTGACCGGATCAAATTGAGGCGCATGATAAGGACAGGCCGAAAGACAGAGTTGGCATCCTGTGCAGAGGTCTGAATGTATTTCTACGATCCCATCATGCCGTTTGGAAAAAGCTCGCTCTGGGCAGACACGAAAGCATTCAGGATTATCGCAATGATTACAGGAAATGGACAATATCACTTCAGATGTGACTCTCTTTACTCTTCTCCATTGCACATTAGGGGCTGTCTGATTCTCGTTTTTACAAGCGATCTCACATGATTTACACCCTATACAGTAATCGGCGTTAAACAGGAATCCTGCCCTTCTAAACATTTGAATTCCTCCATTTTCTGATTTTGACCATACTGTCATAGAAGAATCCGCTTGATCCATCCGCAGAAGAATCTTGATGAAGTCTGATGAGTTGATTCACTGGATTGGAACCAGCCTGATCGGCAAGTAAAACATTTGACGGGAGACTAGGATTCACTTTGGCAATCCCCATAATAGATCCAAATTCATTGTATATTTCCACCTTGGAATCATCTTGAATCAGGTATTTTTGGGCGATCTCGGAGGGGATTTCGATGACCGTTTCGCCTTGATTATGGTGAAACCAGGATATCTGTTCGAACTGGGAATGGATTTTAAGCAAGGATTGTGGAGACAACAGCCGATACGCCTCCGACTGATTGAGTGATTCGGTATCAGTAAAACTCAATTCTTTTAGAGAAACGAACTGAAACTTTTGCTCGCCTGAGAGTGGAGGCGAGACCAGAATTTTATCATGTGGCCCCTTGAGCAAATCTTGATAATCAGATATTCCGTACTTGATCCTAATGTCTTCCGTCAGTTCTTCACGAATCCAGTCAAGCGGTTCTTTGTCTGAAGGGAAATTGGAGAAACCAGGTGACAGTTCATTTAATTTTCTGGTGAGTTCACGGGCTATTTGCAAATCACTTTTGGCTTCATAATATGGAGGTATAGCCTTTTGATTATAGGATAGCCAATGATGCCAATAGCCGACGTTTAGATCCTCCTCTTCAAAATGTGTGGATGCGGGTAAGACGAGATCCGATTGTTCAGCGGTTTTGGTAAGAAACAAGTCGACGGTGACAATCAAATCAAGCTGCTCGAGCAGTTTTTTCCACTCTTTGAGGTCTTGATCCTGAGTCAACGGATTTCTTGAGGCAACCCACAAGAATTTTATCGGCGGGTTGTCCAAAGCAAGTGCGTCTGAAGCGAAATTATTAATGTAGAGTTCACGACAGTTCTTGATCGACGGATGATCAGGACCTTTATGGTTGATCAGCTTGAGCGGGAATTCTTTATTATGGTGATAGAGGTAGTAAATCCCGCCGATTGAAGAGGATAGAGAACTGGTCAAGGCAGCCAGTGAATTAATGGCACTAATACTTTGACGGCCATTTTTGTTACGCTGAATTCCCAGTCCGCACCAGGTCACGGCAGGCTTACTCTTCGCATACAAGGTGGCCAATGCAAGCATCGCTTCCATAGAAACCCCTGTAATCCGACAAATATCCTCCAGATTGATTTGTCCCACAGCGTCTTTAAATTCTTTCCACCCAACCGTTTTCTCCTGAATGAAACCGTTGTCATATTTCTCCCAATCGATTAAAAGCTTGGCAATCCCAATCGAAAGGAAAAGGTCCGTACCAGGATTGATCTGAATAAATAGGTCAGCCTTCTCGGCAGTACGTGTAAAGATCGGATCAATGCATACGAGCGTGGCTCCGTTTTGTCGCGCCTCGTAAAGAAATTTCATTTGATGGACATTGGTTACAGCTGGATTGGCCCCCCAAATCACAATCAGCTTGGCTTCTGACATGTCTTCGGGATTCGAACTGTATTCCTGCCCGAGTGATTCTTCAAAGGCCTGTATGCCTGAAGTTGCGCACGGGTTGCCGGCAATTCTCGTATGCGGACCTATGCTATTAAACATTCCTTCCACAGCATAGTGGAGCAATCCCAGATTTCCGGAAAACTTGTTATAGGCGCAGGCAAGGTTTGATCCATATTTCATATTCAATTGGATGATTTTGTAAGCGATGATGGAGAACGCTTCATCCCAAGTAATCCGCTTCCAATTTCCTGAGCCCCTGGGTTTTTGAAGCATGGGATATTTTAATCGGTGAGGACTGTATACAAATTGGGTGTACGCGTAGCCTTTTGCGCATAATCTTCCCTGATTGAAACCATGCTTTGGATCCCCTGTTACTTTGACTAAAATTTCATCCTTCACATAGGAAAGCATACTGCAAGTTCCATAACAATTTCGTGGACATGTATTGCGGAATATGGCTTCTTTCATCCGTACTCCCTTCAATCTCTATATTTTTCTTAATTTCTTGATTTTAAAAGCAGTAGAAATATTTAATTTCACGCTAATGACATCTAGCTTTAGCTGAAGAATCTCTTCTATTTTTTTGATTCGATAACGCAATGTGTTCCGGTGAAGAAATAATGCTTGAGAGGTTTTCTGTATGTCGTATTCGTTGGCTGCGTAACTTTCAAGCGTATCCATTAGATCAGTGCCATTATCAATGTCATATTGTTGCAATTCTCCCAGTGTGTAGATAAAAAATTCTTTTAAATCCTGCAGATCGTGTCTGTAAATAATTCGTTCAAGCCCCAAATGCTCGAAGAAGGATATATCTTCATCCAATGAAATACCCAACTCGAAAGCGACTTTTGCTTCCTGGTAGCTGCGGAAAAGTTCTGTTGGGTCCGCGTACATTTTTCCAATCCCACAAGATATTTCTCGGGCACTTAGCAACTCTTTTGTCTGATGAAGAATTGAAGCGGCAAATTCTCTTATATCCGAATGACGCTTGTTTGATTTCACGTGGTCCAAAGCGATTACGGCAATTACTTCATGCTGTTTGAGCATGGTAATGGGTTGAATATTTTTCTGTTTCAGCACCTTCTCTACCACTCGAAGGACTAACTTCAGCCATTGTTTGTCACCGGTTATATAGTCGAAGTCACGAATCGAGAAGACCATGACCAGATGTGGCGCGGAAAAATTCCAATTCCAAAGCTTCCCATACTCGTAAATATCCTCTTTATTTTTCAGGTTGCCATACAGCAGGTCAAATAAAAACGCGTCTTTAAATTTCATTCGTTCCTGCCGTAGTTCCATTTTCCTTTTCAAATTAAGAGCGCAAAGGAAGGATGTATATGTAAGGATCGACCTGTAATCATCCAATTCGATCGATTGGTTATCGGTCAAGATCAGGAGATAGCCAAGTGTTTTGTTGCTGATTGTGATGACTGAACCAAATCCAGTCTTATGATGATTCATGGTAGTGAGTTCAAACTGAATAAGGCCTTCATGTTCATTGGAGATGTTGATATCCATCAGTCCAGTGGCATCCTTGTCATCCGAGTGAGACTGAACATAGAAGAGCGTATCTGTCACGATAACAGGTAAAGCGAGAATGTGAGAAAGTGTGTTCGTAATAGAATGAAGCCCCTGACCGGATGCAACTAACAAATCATGAACATAGAGGGGGACAGCGGTAGAATTCACGATTGGCTTGTCCTTTCTGACTTGTTTTGTAGTAACTGATCCCAATGTTAACGAATGTATACAGGAATCACAATTGAGTTCACTAATCCGTAACTAAATATAGCATCATTGTACAAGCGTACAAAAAACGACCGTAAATTCTGTTAGCTGCGGCCATATTCAATCTGGTTGAACTATTCGTAAAATAAAGGTGAAAAGATTCTCTTACGTCTTGGAAGAGGAGGGAAGCGAAAAAACATGCAACCAGTACTGGAAAGCCGCGAGTTTATGTATCGACTGTTACAAAGGATGTTTGAATCAAGTCTGGACAAGGAGTTGTTGCTAAAAGCAAAGGACGAGCTCCCGTTCGAGCTGCTCACAGAGATAAGCGAAGGGGGAAGGGATTTATCTCAATTTTTCCTGTCCATTACCCAAACGAATGTGGATCAAATCGCAAAACAAGAACAGGAAGAATTTCAACGGCTGTTTATTGGACCAAACGAATTGCCAGCTCATCCTTGGGAATCCGTCTATCGAAGCGCCGAGAGAATCCTGTTCGATGAAACGACGTTCTTGTTTCGACAGAAGTTGCATGAGAACGGTCTGAAATACCTGAAGGAAAATAACGAACCCGAAGATCATATTTCGATTCAGCTATCATTTATGGCTTATTTGATTGAACAGCAAATTCAAGCGTTGCAGGAAAATAATGATGAAGAATTTTGTCGGAAAGTTAATGCGCAGGTTGCGGTGCTACAGGATCACTTGAACCAATGGGTATTTGAATTCACCAACAACCTACTAGTTGCTACTGACAGTTTGTTGTATCAAGGGGCTGCCAAGCTGCTCAGAGACTTTCTTAAGGCAGATACAGCATATGTGAGCGATATTAAGGGAGCGATTGCACATGAGTGAAAAGCTATTCAATGACATCATCGAGAAAACCATGCCGCGGCGTACCTTTTTAAAATGGGCCGGAGCTCTATCCGCGCCAGCGTTCCTTGGGGGAGCTCTGACCAATCATTTCGAGAAAAAGGCCATAGCTGCTACCCAATCATCTACTCAAGCTGGGGCAGCTGAAAGTGTGATCTCGACTTGTAACATTAATAACTGTGGCGGACGGTGCGTCATTAAAGCGCATGTAAGGGATGGACAAGTTGTTCGCGTGACAACGGATGATCGCGTCGATGAACTGATGGATCCGCAAATGCGCGCCTGTATACGCGGGCGTGGCTACCGCAAAATGCTCTATAATCCAGACCGATTAAAATATCCAATGAAACGAGTCGGCAAACGCGGCGAGGGCAAATTTGAACGGATTTCCTGGGAAGAAGCGATCGACACCATTGCCGCGCAAGTCAAGCGTATTGGGGATAAATACGGTCCAACCTCTCGCTATGTCAATTATGCTTCTGGTCAATCCTGGGGAATGTTTGGAGGTCGCAATTGCGCTCGCAAATTGCTCGCGCTATCAGGCGGCTACTTAAACTATCGAAACGATTACTCATCAGGAGCGGCAAACATTGCCACGCCTTATACATACGGCAGTAACGACTCCGGCAGCAGTCCGGACAGCTATCTTCACTCCAAATATATTATTCTGTGGGGTTTTAACTCCGTTGAAAATATTTTCTCTACACCAACGAACGTGTACCTGCGGGAAGCGAAAAAACGTGGGGCTAAAATCATTGTCATTGATCCGCGGTATTCAGATACAGCGATTGCGTTGGCCGATGAATGGATTCCAATTCGTCCGACAACAGATGCTGCCATGATGGACGCGATGGCCTATACAATCGTCACCGAGAATTTATATGACAAGGAATTTGTTGATAAATATTGCCTTGGTTTCGATGCTGCACATATGCCAGAAGGGGTTCCAGCCAATGAGAATTTGGTGAACTATCTGCTTGGAAAAAATGATAACGTGCCTAAAACACCGGAATGGGCCGAGAAAATATGTGGGATTCCAGCCAATACCATTCGCCAAATCGCTCGTGAATACGCGACAGCTAAACCTGCGGCATTAATTCAAGGCTTCGGTCCGCAACGTCACGCCAATGGTGAGCAGTTCTCTCGTGGTGGTACGACGTTGGCTTCGATTACAGGCAACGTAGGAAAATTGGGTGGTTGCGCGGCAGGAACAGGCTATTGGTACCGTGCGGGTGTCTCTTCCGCTTTTAAATACAAAAATCCGATCAAAGCTTCCATTCCTTGCTTCATGTGGACGGATGCTGTGGAGCGGGGAACAGAACTTACGGCAGAAGACGGTTTGAAAGATATCGATAAGCTGCCAAGCAACATCAAGCTAATTTTTAACATCGGCGGGAACATCCTGATTAACCAACACGCTAATATCAACCGAACACGGAAATTGCTTGAAGATGAAAGCAAAGTGGAGTTCATCTGTGTGAGTGACCTGTTTATGACTCCGAGCGCCAAGTTTGCCGATATTCTTCTACCAGGTACGACTTTCTTTGAACGCTGGGATATTGGGACGCCATGGTGCTGGGGCGACTATGCGATCATGGGTGAAAAAGTGGTGGATCCTCTTTATGAGTGCCGTCATGAATACGAGGCGTTTGCTGAAGTAGCGAAGAAGCTGGGTGTATACGATGAGTTTACACAAGGTGGTAAAACCTTGGAGGATCTGGTCAAAGAATCAGTGGAAGTGACACGTAAATCGGATCCAACCTTCCCGACTTTCGAAGAGTTCCGTAAAAAAGGGATTCATGTTTGGAAATTTGATCGTCCGTTTATTGCTTTTGAAGACCAGATTAAAGATCCGGTGAAGAATCCGTTCCCTACTCCATCCGGTAAGATCGAATTGTTCTCCAAGGATTTGTGGGACATGAACAAGCATGACAAGATTCCGGCAATCGCCAAATACGTAGCAGCCACAGAAGGGCCAGAAGACCCGTTGAAAGAGAAATATCCGATTCAATTGATTGGCTGGCATTACAAACGTCGTTGTCATTCCACTCACGATAATCATCCCTGGATGGAAGAGGCAGGCCCGCAAGTCATGTGGATGAACCCACTTGATGCCGAGAAACGTGGCATCCAGGCAGGAGACAAGGCGAAGGTCTTCAATGATCGGGGTACCGTGTTGATTCCTGTGAAACTGACCAAACGGGTGATCCCTGGTGTAGCCGCAATTCCGCAAGGCGCTTGGTACACACCGGACAACAATGGTGTAGATACCAGAGGTTCCATTAACGTTCTTACCTCTCACCAGCCAACGCCACTAGCCAAGGCAAACCCGCAGCACACCAACCTGGTAGAGATTGTGAAAGCGTAAACGAATGGGTTGAATGAGAAGGAGTGAACTAGCATGACTCAATTAGGATTCCATCTAAATCAAGCCCGTTGTACTGGATGCAAAGCGTGCGTAGTGGCTTGCAAAGATAAAAATGATTTAGAAGTAGGCGTAAACTTCCGACGAGTATATGAATTTGAAGAAGGAGATTTCGGGCTGGACCAAGGCACAATCGTTCAGAATGTCCAGGCGTATTTCTTATCGATCTCCTGTAATCATTGCACAAATCCCAAATGCGTCGAGAACTGTCCGATCGGTGCGATGCACAAGCGGGCGGAAGATGGCGTTGTCGTGGTCGATCATAGTAAATGTGTAGGCTGTCGTTATTGCGTCTGGTCTTGTCCGTACGGCGCGCCTCAATATAATGATCAACTGGGGAAAATGACGAAGTGCAACATGTGTATTGATTTGCAAGCCGCTGGTGAAGAACCAGCTTGTGTCGGTGCTTGTCCGATGCGTGCAATCGATGTAGGAGATATCGAAGAGCTTCGAAAAAAATACGGAAACCGTGATGAAATTAAAGGAATGCCAAGTGCTAAGCACACTCATCCGAACATTGTGATCACGGCGCATCGGAACGCGAACTAGAGGGGGAAACGATCATGCATGAATGGGCACTATTACTATTTACGTTGATCATGCAAGCCGCTATCGGTGGAATGTGCATGCTTTGGCTGTTTCAGATCAAACTTGCGAAAACAGTCGGCCCGGATGCTATGTTTACTGCCACGAAACAACCGTTAATCGTCCTGGCGATACTCTCTGTGTTTGGGATGGCAGCGTCTACTTTACACCTTGGGACGCCTACCCATGCATTCTATACGATCTCCAATCTGGGCACTTCGTGGTTGAGCAGAGAGATTCTTTTTACAGGGTTGTTTATCCTTGGAGTCTTGGTAACCTTGTATTTTGCTTTCAAGAATAAAAGACTATCTGCCGGATTGACACTACTAACAGCCCTGATTGGTTTGGTTGATGTCTTTGTCATGAGTTCACTGTACGCACATACCTTTGTCAACGGTTGGAACAGCATGAACACCTACGCTTCCTTTTACGGTACGACGTTCATTCTTGGCTCCGTGCTGGTCGCAAGCTTTATGTCGGGGAGTTTTCGGACTGATGGTAGTCAAGAAGCCGTTCAACTGGTGATCCGATACAGCTTCTTCATGGCAGTGATCGGATTGGTACTGGAGTTGGTCTTTGGATTGATTTACGCTCTCGCAATCCCTGCGCCTGATTCCATTCAAGCCGTACCCGCATTAACCATTCTGGAGCCGCACCAAGCAACCCTATTGATCCACTATCTATTGGCGATCGTCGGTGTTGGCTTCATGGGTCAATTGACAATGACCAGATCAGCCAAGAACCCTACTCAAACGGCGTATTTGGCACTGGTTGTAGTCGTTGTGGCGGAGTTTATTGGCCGTTATGTATTTTATACACTGGGAGCTTAAGAGAGTGTGTTAACCGGAATTTCCTTAAGGGGTGGCGAAGATGGGGTTATTAAGCAATTGGGTGGAAAGCTTGGATTATCGATTGGAAATACTTCCTTCTTGCACACGCCATCGCAGTCCCCGCTCTACCTGTAATCAATGCCTCGAAGCCTGCGAGAGGGAAGCGATTTCCCTCTTTGAAGGCAAACCTGTGTTAGACGGGAAGAATTGTGTGGAGTGTGGAAACTGTATCTCCGCATGTCCTGTACAAGCGGTGGCGGGGATTTTTCCTTCAAGAACTGTAATTGACAACCAACTGGTGATCACTGATGAGAGTATCCCTACCGTGAAAGAACTGCTGGTGTCTTATCAGAAAGGAATCCGCTCCATTATTAGTGAAGATCCTGCTTTACTGGATGTTTGGAAAGAACGAATAAATGATGCGAATGCTGTACTGGAACAGCTTGGTGAGAAACCATTCTCCATGGCGGTGAAGACTATTGCCAAAACAGAAGTGAAATATACGAGAAGAGAGCTATTCTCCTTTTGGAGAAGCGAGAGCAAGTCGTATTTAAGACAGTTTGCCCCTGCTAGCTGGCGATTTAATCAGCAAGATTTGGACTTAACCAAGTATTATTCCGATTATCAATTTACTCAAATCACATTGAATGTTGAAAAATGTACGCTATGTATGGCATGTCAGAGGCTTTGTGAGCGAAAATGCTTGCGGTTATCGGAAAACGGCTTCACGATTTCAGCGCAATCCTGTTCGTCTTGTCAATTATGCGCCGATATTTGTCCGGAGAATGCGATAACGGTGGAAGATGGCATTTTGCCAGCTCAACAGTTGGAATATTCCACTTATACAAAACAATGTACGGTTTGCAGCAATACATTTGAAACCTTGCGTGAACATGAAGAAAAATGCGTGATGTGCACCAAGCAGGAAGGGTTTAGGTAACAAAGACTATTTCGTAAGGAGTGTTTCGTATGCATATGATTGGAGTTCCAGGCCTTGTATTAATTCTGGTCCTTGCCTTGGTCCTATTTGGTCCCAAGAAGCTGCCCGAAATGGGGAGAGCAATCGGACAAACTTTAAAGGAATTTAAAAAATCGACTCGCGAGCTAACAGAGGATGTCATGGAAGAGAAGCAAGAGATCCCTGCCAATAAGACAGCTTCGAGTACGGAACAATTGCCATGATGAGTCTCCCGAATCAGCCATTGATGGATCATTACGGACGCATCCATGATTATTTGCGTATCTCCGTCACAGATCGCTGCAATTTGAAGTGTATCTATTGCAGGCCGGAACAATCAATCGAACACCTTGAAACTCATCAGATCTTGCGGGATGAAGAGATTGAGGAAGTAGTAAAAGCGGCAACCAAGCTGGGAGTAAAGCGAATTCGCATAACAGGCGGTGAACCGTTGGTAAGGCCTGGCTTGGAAAAATTAATTGGAAGACTTATCTCTCTCCCTGGTATTGAAGAGATTGCGATGACAACGAATGGCATTATGCTGGCTGAGCGAGCGAAGCAGTTAAAGCAAGCGGGCTTATCGCGTGTGAATATCAGTCTGGATTCATGCAACCCAGATCGGTACCGGCAAATGACGAGAGGAGGAGATTTACACCGAGTATTAAAGGCGATTGATGCGAGTCTAGCTGTTGGTTTTGAACCTGTAAAACTGAACGTGGTCTTAATCAAAGGGTTTAATGATGATGAAATCGATGACTTTCTGAATATGACCAAAGATCGGCCACTGCATGTTCGTTTTATTGAATACATGCCAATAGGACAAGCCTCTCCAGAATGGCAAGCACGCTATCTTCCTTTAACCACTGTCATGGAAAGAGCCGAAGCGCACGGATTGACAGTGCCCATTAAGGATCAGATTTTGGGAAATGGGCCTAGCGAATATTACAAACTGCCTGACGCCATGGGGACTTTTGGGTTGATTCACCCGGTCAGCAATCATTTTTGTCATACCTGTAATCGTTTGAGATTAACAGCAGACGGGTATCTCAAACCGTGTCTATATTGGTCAGATGAAACAAATATTCGCCCGTTTATTCATGATTCAGATGCCTTGGAGCAGCAATTTTTCAGTGTGCTATCCCAAAAACCGGAACAACATGAAATGACGTTGGCTCTCGCCAATCACAAACAAAACCAGATACCTACGATACGATGGATGTCCCAAATTGGGGGATAAAAACAGCACCTCTCCAAGTGAATTTTGGAAATACCTTGAAGGTAATCCAATGAACTTTGAGGGGTGCTCTTTTTCAATTGGATCATAATAACCGGCAAATTCACCAGTCCGTAACTAAAATAGAAAATATTGTACAGCTGTACAAAAATCGTAGGTGAAATTTGTCGCCTGGGAATATATTCAACCTCATTAAACTGTTCGTACAATAAGGGCAGAAACAAATTCTTCCACGTCTTGAAGGGGGAGTATCACCAGGGGGCTGCCAAGCTGCTCCGGGATTTTATGAAAGAAGGTACCGTATATTTGAACGAAATGATGGGAGCGATTACACATGAGTGAAAAGTTTTTCCAGGACATCATTGAGAAAACCATGCCTCGACGCAGCTTTTTGAAATGGGCGGGCGCGGTGACAGCCCCAGCCTTGGTTGGAGGAGCTATTTCCTACCCTTTTATTAAAAATGCAGATGCTGCCGAAAATGGGACAGGAGCCGCTTCAACACCGGAACTTGTGATTCCTACTTGTGGAACGACCAACTGTGGCGGAAGATGTCTAGTCAAAGCGCACGTGAAAAATGGACTAGTCACCAGAATATCGACAGATGATGAAAAACCGGATAGTCTGGAACGACCACAAATTCGGGCCTGTGTCAGAGGCCGAGGTTATCGAAAAATGCTGTACAATCCTGACCGCTTGAAATATCCGATGAAACGGGTAGGCAAGCGCGGCGAAGGAAAATTTGAACGCATTTCTTGGGACGAAGCAATTGAAACCATTTACAAGGAGACCATGAGGATCACCGAAAAATACGGTCCAGCTTCTCGTTATTCCGTATATGGTTCCGGTAACTGGGGTGGAATTTGCAGCGGAAGAATGATGTTCAATAGACTGATGGGCCTAACCGGGGGGTATCTGGGATATCACAATACATACAGTACAGCCCAAACCTCTACTGCAACGCCTTACACCTTTGGTACAGGCAAGACAGGCAACAGTCTGGATACCTTGCAGCATTCCAAGCTGATCATTCTGTGGGGTTTCAACCCAACGGAGACCATTTTCGGAACCGCTAGTTTTTATTTGCGAAAAGCAAAGGAGAATGGCGCAAAAATTATTGTTGTCGATCCACGCTATAGCGATACGGCTATTTCGCTAGCGGATGAATGGATTCCTTTATTGCCGACAACTGATAATGCTTTGATGGACGCGATGATGTATGTGATCATTACCGAAAACTTGCACGATAAAAAATTCCTCGATCAGTACTGCGTTGGCTTCGATGAACAGCACCTGCCTGAAGGCGTTCCGGCAGGTGAATCGCTGCTTACTTATATTTTAGGAGAAAAAGACGGAGTGCCGAAAACACCGGAATGGGCAGAGAAGATATGTAAAGTCCCTGCGAATAAAATTCGTCAGTTCGCCCGTGAATACGCAATGACCAAGCCAGCAGCCTTGATTCAGGGTTGGGGACCACAGCGACACGCGAATGGAGAACAAATTGTGCGAGGTTCTACCGTGCTTGCAACCATTACGGGCAACGTCGGAAATCTCGGAGGCTGGGCATCCGGTGCAGGATATTACAATAGAAAAACAGCTGCCCCTATGCCTGCTGTGAAGAATCCATTAGGACTTAGCATTCCGTGTTTCTTATATACGGATGCCGTAGTAAGAGGCAAGGAGATGGGGGCAAAGGATGGAGTAAAGGGTCTAAAAGACGGTGAAAAGCTCCCTTCCAACATCAAACTGCTTTATAACCTGGCCGGCAATGCGCTCATCAATCAGCATTCCGACATTAATAAGACCGCAAAAATTTTGCAGGATGAGAGTCTTGTTGAATTCATCGTGGTGAGTGACATCTTCATGACGCCAAGCGCCAAATTTGCGGATATTCTCTTGCCGTCCAATACATTCTTCGAGAGATGGGACGTTGCGACGCCTTGGGGGTATGGGGACTATGTCATTCTCTCACAAAAAGTAAGCAAAAACCTGTATGAATCCAAATCCGATTATGAGTGGTTAACGCTTCTTGCCCAAAAAATGGGGGTCGAGCAGAAATTCACAGAGGGCAAAACAGAGCTTGACTGGGCGAAGTACGTGATTGAAGAGACGAAAAAAGAGAATCCGGAATTTGCGACATTCGAAGAAATGCAGAAAAACGGAATCTTCAAATGGTCGTACGACAAGCCTTATATCGCGTTTGAAAAGGAAATTAAAGACCCTGCAAATCATCCGTTCCCTACACCATCCGGTAAAATCGAGATTTTTTCCAAAGATTTGTGGGACATGAACGACCACGAACAAATTCCGGCGATTCCGAAATTTATTGCCGTAGAAGAAGGACCTTTAGGAGCGAACAAGGAGAAATATCCTTTGCAACTCATCGGCTGGCATTACAAACGCCGTTGTCACTCCACTCACGATAATCATCCGTGGATGGAAGAAGCCGGCCCGCAAGTCATGTGGATGAACCCGCAGGATGCCGAAACAAGAGGGATCGCAAATGGAGACAAAGTGAAGGTATTTAATGATCGCGGAACCGTACTCATTCCCGTGAAGATTACCTCACGCATTGTTCCCGGTGTTGTAGCCATACCACAGGGAGCCTGGTATACACCTGACAGCAATGGCGTGGATACCCGAGGCTGTATCAATGTCCTTACCTCCCAAAAGCCAAGCCCACTTGCTAAAGGGAATCCGCAACATACCAATTTGGTTCAAGTCATGAAAGGATAATCCAGCAACTTAGCTGACCTAAAGGAGTGAAAAAACATGACACAATTAGGGTTTCATATCAATCAAGCCCGTTGTACTGGATGTAAAGCGTGCGTAGTCGCTTGCAAAGATAAAAATGATTTGGAAGTAGGTGTCAACTTCCGACGGGTTTATGAATTTGAAGAAGGTGATTTCGGGCTGGAGCAAGGAGCGATTGTTCAGAATGTCCAAGCGTATTTCTTGTCGATCTCCTGTAATCATTGCACAAATCCGAAATGCGTCGAGAACTGCCCAACGGGAGCCATGCATAAACGATCGGAAGACGGGGTCGTTGTAGTGGATCATGATAAATGTGTGGGTTGCCGTTATTGCGTGTGGTCTTGTCCTTATGGAGCACCCCAATATAATGAGCAACTGGGGAAAATGACCAAGTGCAATATGTGTATCGATTTACAAGCTGCTGGAGAAGAGCCTGCTTGCGTCGGGGCTTGTCCGATGCGTGCGATCGATGCGGGAGACATCGAAGAACTTCGACAAAAATACGGTTCCCGCAATGAAATAAAAGGAATGCCGAGTGCATCTCACACCCATCCAAACATTGTGATTACCGCGCACCGGAACGCCAATTAGAGGGGGAAAACGATCATGCATGAATGGGCACTATTAATTTTCACTTTAATCATGCAAGCGGCCATCGGCGGAATGTGTATGTTATGGCTGTTTCAAACAACGCTCACGAAAACAGTCGGACCAGATGCTATGTTTACTGCCACGAAAAAACCGTTAATCATCCTGGGGATACTCTCGGTGATAGGGATGGCAGCGTCAACCTTACACCTCGGGACGCCCACCCATGCGTTCTATACACTCTCTAATCTGGCTTCGTGGCTGAGCAGAGAGATTCTGTTCACGGGATTGTTTATCCTTGGAGTTTTGGTAACCTTGTCTATCTCTTTAAAGAATAAAAGACTATCTGCTGGATTGACTCTGGCAACAGCGCTGATTGGTTTGATTGACGTCTTTGTCATGAGTTCACTGTACGCGCACACTTTTGTAAACGGCTGGAACAGCATCAACACGTATGCATCTTTTTACGGTACGACGTTGATTCTGGGCTCTGTGCTAGTTGCAAGCTTTGTGTCCGGGGAACTGCGGAAGGTGGAGAGAGGAGATGCGGCTCGGTTGGTGATCCGATACAGCTTTTATGCGGCCTTGATCGGATTGGTTCTAGAGTTGGTAATTGGGGCGATCTACGGTTTTTCCATCCCGGCACCTGATTCTATCCAGGCTGTACCTGCCTTGACAGTTTTGGAACCGCTTCAATCAACCGTATTGTTTCGCTATCTACTGACAGTAGTGGGTGTTGGCTTCATAGGTGTACTCACAACTTCCAAATCCGCCAAGAACCCGAATCAAATGGCGTACCTGGCACTGGCTGTAGTGGTTGTGGCAGAGGTTATAGGCCGCTACGTATTTTATACATTGGGAGCTTAAGAGATAAAGAATTCTCGTAATCTCGCTGAATAATAAATCGCACCCTTTAATTCACACATTGGAAAACACTTTTGGTGAGCCAATGAACGTTAGAGGGTGCGGTTTTTTAATTATTCGTTAAACCACAATGGAGCATCATTATCCACTTCACCATTATAGTTAATCAGAAGCTCTTCGCCCGCTTTGATATCCGTGTGGGCATAGAAGTCAATCGTAAGATTTTCATAATTAATCATATAAGTGGTGTTTGGCGTATAGGAATGGTTAAACAGCATACCATAGCCTAAAAGGAGGGCCGTATGATCCTCCCCAAATTCAAAGCAGTAATCGGCTAGTAACGTTTTTTCAATGAACTCATGTTCCTCATTCGGAAAAGGTATGACGGGTGCTTCATGGATCAGATCACCTTTTGCAATATCGCGAGTGGCAAATACCCCTCTATTGAACTCCCCATCGCTGAGTGGAGAAGTTTTTACTTCAATCATTCAATTCACCTGCGTTCTATAAACTGTCAAAATTCATAACTTCTTAAGAATGACAGCAGTTTCACAGGAAATCAACTGTTTTAACTTACCTTTATCTTATTCATTAAAATAACGAGAGGAAATCCGTCTGTGTTTCGAATAATTTTCTAATTGCCTGAAGGATGGGGACTAGAGTAAGATAGACAAATCAAAGTAGATTTTATATTAAAATAAGGCTGTAGTATATGTTGCATGATTCGCATAAAATTAGTCGTAGTATTTGTTATGAAACGGGGAGTTAAATTTATGAGTTCCAATTCCTTATGGCGTTCGATTAGTGTTATTTTCTTGATGGCGACGTTGCTTTTTGCCACGTCGTGGACAGGATATGCTGATCAAGGAGTTCCTGTTTTTATGTATCATTCCATTATCAATAAAAACACGGATCCTTACTGTTTAAGTCCCCAAGTTTTTGAAGAACAGATGAAACTGCTTTCTGATGAGGGGTATAAGACTTTAACGGCAAGTGAGCTCTTGGATTATTGGATGCAAAAACGAAGTACCCCAGAAAAATCGGTACTCCTTACCTTTGACGATGGGTATAAAGATAATTTCACCAACGCGTTCCCTACCTTAAAAAAATATCGTTTAAAAGCAACGATCTTTTTGGCCACTGGATTAATTGGTAAACCCAATTATTTGACCTGGCAGGAGATTAAGGAGATGCACCGAAGCGGTTTAATTGATTTTCAGTCCCATACGGTGCACCATCCGAATCTTTTGAAGCTAACTGCTCAGAAGCAAATGGCCGAATTCGAATTGTCCAAGCGAATGATCGAAAGCCAATTGAATAATCATGTACGAGTCTTTGCCTATCCATTCGGTTACCACAATCGTTTCATCATGAATGAGCTGAAAAAATGCGGATACCAAATGGCTTTTGATTCGGACAAAGGCGCTTCGCGTATTTCACAAGGATTATTTAACCTAGATCGTCTGGAGGTAACAGCGAACAGTTCTTTCTCTGAGCTATTGACAGGGAAGTATAAGAATTAAGCGCCAGCAGATTATCTTGCTAGGATTTTGATTTCACGCGACCGTAAGCTCTGGCATTTTGGAGAATCCGCGTGAACATCCGACGATCCTTCAACCGGCAAAATAGATATAAATCAGGCATCGTGTTGACCTCGAGAATCCAAGGCTTTAATTGAGAGTCAATCGCTACATCCATACCTAACTCCTTGATACGGGGATACTTGCTTTCCAAATGTTTCGCTGTTTTTAAGCCCAGCTGATTCAATTTGGTAAGCAGGTGTTCCCGTTTTTCTTTGGAAGCATAGCGAGGGAGCAGTTTAGTTAAAGACATCACTTGTCCGCCGCGCAATACATTGGTGACGACCTTTTTGGGATGGGCAACGCGACATAACTTGCCACTGACTTCCCATTTGTTCTTCTGATTTTTTTGAACCATAATCCGAATGTCGAAAGGTCGGTTGTTGTATTTCAATAGATGAATTCCCTTTTGCACCATGTACGGTTTTCGTGCGGTTCTCTTCTTGACCGCATTGTAGAAGCTGGTGAAATCGGCAAAATTCATCGTTCTCGCGCCAGAACGCAATTGATAATTCTCTTCTCGTGCTTCTGCTCGCATGACTCCATTTCCATGCATCCCGTATATGGGTTTAATGAAGACCACGCGATAGGTGCTTAGCATGTCCTTAAGCGTTTGTTCGGTCAGTTTTTTGGTATCAGGATGATTATTGATGAGTGTGGAATTTTTCATCAATAATTTTGCTTTTGTCAATTTACTTCCGATCCGCTGAATCCTCGGCTTGCCCATCTGATCACCCCCTAAAAAGTAAAGCCCTTTAACACAATACGATGAGAGTGAGATACTGGTACATCCGCTTTTGCCCTAGCTGAACTATCGTTTCAGCTTCCAGAATACAAACACGAGAAAAACGCCTCCGACATAAGCGCCGGCTAACAAGGTAATGGTGCCTATCCAAGGTAAGACGATGTACAAAACAGATAGACAGATCAGCAGCAAGAGGACAAGATAACGGATCGGGTTATGCCGTAAATCGAATCGCTCCGAAAGCATATTTGTGAGAAAAAGTGTCCAAATCCCGATATAAAGGAGGCTGTAAATAAAACTCAACATATGATACAAAATGTGACTACCTGTAAACAATTGAGAGCTGATCAGGATCAAAGGCTGAGTGGATGAATGGACATCGTGCCAATATGTAAGCAATATAGCGTGGCAGAGGAGGGCGACGATCGTAAAAATACCTCCTCCTAGCCAAATTCCCTTCACACGCTCTGAAGTTGTAGGAACCAGCCGAGCAGCTGGAAGGAAGATGATGAGAGACAACAAAAGATGAGCGGAAATAAACAAGAACGTGCGAAACAGCCACCAGCTATTGAACTGATAGGCGAAACTAGGAATCTCGATATGTTGCTGTTTCAATAGCATAAGGGAAAAGTAAACCGCACACATAATCAGGCAGCTTGCAACCAACCCAATTAAGCGGTGTACTTTTAGCTGAAGGAGTAGTCCAACAAAAATACCGATCAGCAATGCATTGAATACCCCTGACCAAGGAAACCACTGGCTTAATCTTGCGGCCTCTGAGGAAAATAGATAACCGATATACCCGAATGAAATCGCATAAAATAAAAAACGGAAGGTAGGGCTTATGATTGGACCCAGAACCTTTTGGAATAGCTCTGATATAGAATCGACCTCGTGCTGGTCCATTATTTTTGCTAGTTTATAGCAAATCCACGTCATGGAGAGTCCAGCGAAGATTAATCCCACTGTTCCCCAGCTTCCGAAATATGTGAAAAAGCGCAACCATTCATACCCTGTCAAATGGGTGGTTCCCAATAGTGCCATAGCGAATAGAGCGGCAAATTGCCATACTCCCAACTTCATCTTCATCATCCTTTTTTCAACTCTCCCCACTTTGGTACAAGTGTATGAAGATTCGTCCATTTAAGAACAAGAGAAACAGGTGTGAGAGTTAGGCTTGCCTTCTTGCTATTAACCACGTTATTATTGTTTTCTAGGGATGAAAAGGTCGGTGAAGGAAAGTCAACTAGTTTGGTTTACGTCACGGGAAAACAGTGAAGTGAGGGATGAGTGTGCCAACTCCAAGTATGGAAGACTATTTAGAACGAATTTACAATTTAATCGACGAAAAAGGATACGCCAGGGTCTCCGATATCGCAGAAGCATTAGAAGTGCACCCTTCATCTGTGACCAAAATGGTTCAAAAGTTGGATAAGGATAACTATCTGGTTTACGAAAAATACCGTGGGTTGGTGTTAACCTCTAAGGGTAAAAAGGTTGGGAAGCGATTGGTTCATCGTCACGCCCTTTTGGAAGAGTTCTTGCGTACGATCGGTGTAGCGGAAGAATATATCTATAAGGACGTGGAAGGCATCGAGCATCACCTTAGTTGGGAATCGATTACGTCTATCGAGTATCTCTTGCAGTATTTTCAAGAGGACACGAACCGCATGAAAGAACTCCAACGGATTAAATTAGAAGATGAGCAAAAAGAAGTGGAAGAAGTTAAGGAAGTAAAAGAAAGCAAGTAAAGTCTTGCTTTCTTTTTTGTTTGTCGAGAAAAAATACCAGTCCCCACACTTCCCTGGTTTTCATGCGTGTCTTCCCGCTTTCTAAGTCATAGGTCAAACCTCTTTCCTTGTATAATGGTAAAGAGGGGGTGAGTACGTTGAGGTCAGATGCTGTATTCGAAGGAGGCGGCGTGAAAGGAATCGCTTTGATTGGCGCCATCTCGGAGATGGAACAGCACGGATATGTCTGGGAGCAATTGGCGGGAACGTCCGCAGGCTCAATTGTGGCGGCGCTTATATGCGCAGGATACACGAGCGGGGAATTGTATAAGATATTTTTAAAGTTAAACTACCTCAGTTTTTTAAAACGCAAAGGCCTCTCGCGGCTTCCGGTCATCGGATCCGTTTATCAGCTGTTGCAGCATAAGGGGCTTTATCCGGGGGACGAAATCGAGCATTTCATTGGTCACTTGCTGCGGGAAAAGGGAATTGAAAAATTTGGTGATTTGCGCAAAGACAAGCTGCGCATCATCGCATCTGACATTACCGGAGGAAGAATGCTGATTCTCCCTGACGACCTGCCTTCCTATGATATGGATCCACTAGACTTTTCAATTGCTCGAGCGGTTCGAATGAGTTGCTCCATTCCTTATTTTTTTCAACCGGCCAGTATCCGAAAGGGAAGACATGAGCACCTAATTGTGGATGGCGCCTTACTGAGCAATTTTCCAGTTTGGTTGTTTGATGTACCCAACAAGCCGGAGTATCCTACCTTTGGATTTCGTCTCAGTGATCAAAGCAAGATCAATCAACCTAATGAAATCCATAGCCTGCCTTCCTTCACCAAGGCGCTCTTGGCAACGATGCTAGACGCGCACGATCGTATCCATGTGGATCAGGCGCATGCTGTCAGAACCATATTTATCCCGACAAATGGAATTCGCACAACGCAGTTCGATATGAAAGAGGACGTCAAAATCCAGTTGTACGAATCCGGTCAGAGCGCAGCGAAGAAGTTTTTGGAGACGTGGAGTTTTCAGAAATATGTGGAAACATTCCGGGCGCATCCACCGCCTTTGAGGACTATATAAAACGAGCAGCAAGCCCGATAACTGGACTGCTGCTCTTCTTTTGTTTCAAGAAAAAATCGATTTAATGATAAATTTTTTCTTCGTCTTTTTTATTGGTTTTGGACTTTCCCTTACTTCCTTCAATTACCTGGAAGGGATTGGGTTTCTTGGGCGAGGCGCTTTTTTTCGGTTGGGAACGTGAAGCTTGCTGTTTTGTCTTGGTCGTAGAGCTTTTGCGAACCCGGGTGAAAAATTTGCCGGTGTTGAAGTAATTGTTGACCAGAAAGAAGAGAAGGAAAGACAAGCCAACAACTACCAGAATGCTAATGGGGTCCTGAATCAATTTCAAAACGAAGCCGATTCCCGCAAAAATCAGTAACACCAAAATAAACGGAGAAATTCGCTTAAACATACATCCCCACCTCAAAATAGTCATTAGGGAGTTTCGGGGCCCCGCCCGTTATCCTACAGGGTTGTTGCCATTTTGCTTTCAAGCAGAACTTGATCACGTTCTCGCATCTTGTTGAAAGAGGCAATGGCTACTTCAACCTGGCTGTCATCGGGCTCGCGAGTCGTGATTTTTTGTAACCAGAGGCCCGGATAACCCAACAAACGCAAGACAGGAGTTTCGCGCAGGCGATTCGTCCATTGCAATACCTCATAGGATAAGCCAATGACAACAGGTAACAGTACAATCCGTTGAATCACCCGTTGCATCATCGTGTCATAATGGAACATGGAATAGACAATTACGCCAATTAAGACGGTAAAAATGATAAAGCTGCTTCCGCAACGATAGTGGAGGGTCGAAAACTTTTGCACGTTTTCTACTGTTAATTCTACCCCAGCTTCGTATGCGTTAATCACTTTATGTTCAGCTCCGTGATATTGAAATAAGCGCTTAATCATGGGTGTTTGAGCGATTAAATAAATATACCCGAGCAAAAGGATTATTTTGATACCGCCTTCTACAAGGTTTTGCCAGATTCCATTTGGAACCCATTTTCCGAAGAGGTACTGTGCCAAAAGCGCAGGGACAATTGTGAACAGGAGTTTCCCAAACAAAAAGGAAAGTACTCCGACAACTGCGACACCCAAAATCATCGTCATTTTCGATGGTCCTTCAGAAGGTCCCTCTTCATCTGACTCTAACTGATATCTCTCCGAAGCAAAATTCAAGTGCTTCGCTCCATTGGCGCTTGCCTCGATTAGACCTACAATCCCGCGAACAAAGGGGATTTTCTTTAATGGTCGTGTCCACTGATTATCTTTACGTTCTTCTTCGTAGTACTCAATTTCCTGGTTTTTTCGGCGAATAGCGGTAATCGTAACCTTTTTGCCGCCAAACATGACACCTTCAATCACGGCTTGACCACCATAGGCCTGTTGAACTTGTTCTGCCACAAGAGTTCACCTTCCTTTCCTATTATCTTACCTTATCTTATGTACTTTCTGCCACAAATACATAAGGTGCGAGTATATTTTCCCCTAGGTTGCAATGATTTTCTTCACAGAGTACATACTAGGGTGAGAGGTGATCATAATGGAACAAACAAGACAACAGACCAAAAGACAAACGCATCCAATCAATCAAAAAAAAATATTAGAAGTAGCCTTTTGGGGAACCGTGATTTGGGGTATCATCCGAATGATGTTCGCTTACTTTAGCTTTACTCCTTATGGGGTAGAGAAATTTTCGCGTCCCTTTTACGGTCCTGTCGGAGAAGATTCTTATAAAGGAATTTTTGTAGGGTTCCTCTTTCTGTTTGTTTGTGTGTATTTAGCCACAGCAATCTTTGCGTTTATGTTATCCGAGCGAAAAAACTGGTCGTTAGGAATCGTATATGGTATCGCTTTATTCTTGGTGTTTGGGCTGTTCTTTCGGATGCAGCATTGGAAACTGGATACCTTCAGTACAGAGTTGGCTTGGTTTATTTCCATTGGAGTTTTTATTGGAATGAGCATGACAGCCGAGCAGATCGACCAAGAATAATCAAGCTGTTCAATCATTTCGTTTCTATGGTAAAATAATTTGGAAAAATTTTTATCCGGGGGACGAACGATGATATCGGTATTGTTGCTCAATGGACCCAACTTGAATATGTTGGGGAAGCGTGAACCGGAGATTTATGGGACAGAAACATTGGATGATATCGTATGTCGGTTAATGGGCGTGGCTCAGGAGTTGAAGATCAACCTCAACCATGTTCAATCCAATCATGAAGGTGTCTTGCTCGATGCGATTCATGCGGCGAAGGGCGAGTATCAGGGGATTATTATCAACCCCGGCGCTTTTACCCATTATAGCTATGCGCTTCGAGACGGATTGGCTGCTGTCAGCTTGCCTACGATTGAAGTACACCTGTCCAATGTCCATGCTCGGGAGGAGTTTAGACATACGTCAGTCATTGCTCCAGTTGTTATCGGGCAAATTGTCGGCTTGGGAAGCGACGGATACGAGTGGGGGTTGCGAGCTCTCGCACGACGTCTGCAAGCAAAGTCTACTGAATAGACTGATAACTCACGCAGTTCATCTGGACGTTCAACATTTTTTACACAAAAGGGAGAGGTAAACATGAAACAGCGAATCGAAAACTTACGTAAACAGTTGGCTGAACTCGGCGCAGACGCGATTATGACAGAAAATCAGCCAAACCGACGCTACATCAGCGGATTCACAGGTTCTTCCGGCTGGGCAATCGTTTCTAAAAATCAAGCTGTTTTGTTGACTGATTTCCGTTATATTGACCAAGCAACTGAACAGGCTCCAGAATTTGAAATTATCAACACCAATCGCGCTCAACTCCCAGCAATCGCTCAAGCACTAAAAGATTTGGGCGTGAAGAAACTCGCTTTTGAAAAACATTTAATTACATATAATACGTATGAAGAATGGGCTAAAAACTTTGAAGGCGTTGAACTAGTTGCAACCAGCGGTGTAATTGAGCAATTGCGCGAGATCAAGGATGAATCCGAGCTTCAACTAATTAAGGAAGCGACCCGAATTGCGGATGCGACATTCGAGCATATCCTTTCGTATATCAAACCGGGTGTAAGTGAGCTAGATGTCGCCACCGAAATGGAATTCCATATGCGCAAATTGGGAGCATCTTCTTCTTCGTTTGATATTATTGTCGCTTCTGGTAAACGTGGCGCTCTTCCTCATGGAGTAGCTAGCGAGAAAGTCATTCAAGCGGGTGAAATGGTAACGTTGGATTTCGGGGCACTCTACAAAGGGTACGTATCCGACATTACGCGCACCGTCGCTGTAGGCGAACCGGATCCGAAGATGAAAGAAATTTATGATATTGTTCTTCGCGCCCAATTAAACGGTGTGGAGAAATTAAAACCAGGCATGACAGGTAAAGAAGCGGATGATCTGACTCGTGATATCATCAGAGATGCTGGTTATGCTGAGGCTTACGGACACTCTACTGGACATTCCATTGGGCTTTTGGTTCATGAGGCACCTAATCTTTCCTCTGCCAGCACGGCAATCTTGAAACCAGGGAATGTTGTAACCGTAGAGCCTGGGATCTATATTTCCGACTTAGGCGGTGTGCGTATCGAGGATGACGTTCTTATTACGGAAACCGGTTGTGAGATTCTGACGAAATCCACGAAAGAGTTGCTCATTTTACCCGTCTAACTTATAATTACTGTGTTTATACATTGTTTAGGAGGCAAAACATGATTTCAGTTAACGATTTTCGTACTGGTTTAACAATTGAAGTTGATAATAACATCTACAGCGTACTTGAGTTTCAACACGTAAAACCAGGTAAAGGTGCAGCATTCGTACGTTCCAAGCTCCGCAATCTGCGCAACGGTAATGTAACCGAGATGACTTTCCGCGGCGGTGAAAAAGTAAGCCGTGCTCGCATTGAATCAAGCACCATGCAATACCTCTATGGCAGCGGCGATGAATATACTTTCATGAATACCGAAACATTTGAGCAAGTAGCATTCACTCGTCAACAAATTGAGCGTGAATTGAACTTCCTCAAAGAAAATATGAACGTACAAATTATGCAATATAACAACGAAGTCATCGGAATTCAGCTTCCTAACTCTGTTGAGCTTGTGGTTACTGAATGTGAACCAGGCGTAAAAGGTGACACAGCAAGTAACGTAACGAAAAAAGCGACTTTGGAAACAGGTTTCGTAGTAAACGTACCGCTCTTCGTAAACGAAGGCGACAAGTTGATCATCGATACTCGTACTGAAGCATACGTATCTCGTGCTTAATAACCAATAGAACAATAAAGAGGCTACTGACTCATGTCAGTAGCTTCTTTTTGCGTAAGGGTACATTTAGTGTCATTATTTAACGGACGACCCATTCCCAAATTTTGAGTAACAATGCTGTTATTCCAGCTGCCATTAAGGGACCAACCGGAATTCCTCGCAAAAAGATGATCCCGATAATGGACCCAATCACGAGACCAAGAATCATCTGAGGGTCGGATCGGAGCATATCGAGTCCCTTTCCGTTCATATACGTAGCGATTGCGCCTCCAGCCAGAGCGAGAATTCCCATTAATGTCGTGAATAAGGGAATGACATCGCGCCAGGAGACCTTCTCACTGGCGAACGGCACCAATACCGAAATCGTCAAAAACAGTAGTCCCAATTCCAATCCGCGTCTTTCGATCGAGGGGAAGAAGCGTTCCAGGGAAGTCAGTTTTAGCACCAACAAGATACTAGCCGCGGTAGCAATGATAGGTGAGCGACCGATTAAACCGATAACGATGAGAATGACCAGCATCACTTCTCCGGAAAAAATCTGCATGTTCACTCGATCCCCTGTCCCATATACTCTACTTTAACCTTATGAGACAAGTAGGGGGAGTATTCGCTTCTCTTTTACCACAGGAACAATGGTGTACAAATCCATTTGAGAACAAAACTGCAAATCGTTATGAAAGCGGTAATTTAGCAATCGTTTGCCAGTAATCGACTGCAGCAGGCGCTGCGGGAGTTGATCCTTGGAGTGAAGATAGCTTCCTTCCAATACTTCTCCCAAATCACACACGTGTACATGAGCGTTGACTTTTTTCGCCTGATGAATCATATATCCTGCCGCCAGTCCGTCTTCCAAGGCGAATTCTTGCCTGGTTCCCGCGCAATATAAGGTAATATCTGATTTACTGGCAATCGCCTGTTTTATACATGCTGTGGCATTGAGGAAGGCACCTATGAGCAACTGAGTGGCCCGCTCGGCTTTTTGGATCGCTCTCGTTCCATTGGTAGTCGTAAGAACCAAATTCTTACCAGGATAATGTCCCTTAGATATTTCGGAAGGAGAGTTATTGAAGTCGAAATCGGCAATTTTTTTGCAGTTTCGCTCACCAGCGAGGATGGTTTGCTCTGAACGAAGAGAGTGCGCTTGCCCTATGGTCTCAACCGGAATAACCGATTCAAAGCCATGGGCTAATGCCGCAAGGATCGTACTCGACGAACGAAAAACATCCAACATGACCACGGTGCGGTTACAGATTTGTTCTTGTCTGATCTCATCGACAGTGGGTACCACCTCAATGCGCATCGCTATAAGCTCCCTTCAAAAACAAATGCTGACGTATCGGCTCGCAATCCTCGACGCAAGGCTTCAACAGAGAGCACATCGGAAGGGGCAATATTGCCCAAATTCACGTCAAGTCCTAGCGTCTGAAGAAGTGCCACCTGCTGTTCCTTGCGAGGGGCTTCCCAAATAAGACGGTGAGCTTTATTGCCGACGCCTTTGATCACCTCTTGTATAAATTGTACGTCCAGTTCCCCTTGTTTATTAAAAACTCCTACATTACCGCTTTCGCGGGCTTCAATGATGATGAAACTAGCGCCTGCTTCAAGATCTTGACTGACAGTTTCGACTAACTCTTCCAGCTCTGCCACGAAGTTCGAAGCCTTTTTACCGTACTCCGTACAAACCAGTAATCCGGCCTGAACACCATAACGGATGGCCTCTTCTCGTTTCTTGAAGGGAAGTTCAAATGTCCCGTCAGAAATTTCCACAGCCGTAAACCCAAGCCCACGAATGTGCGAAATATAGGAGTTGGCTGAATCATGCTGCAACGCGATTTCAAAAAAAGTTCCTCCAGGCATCAGATACTGGTTGCACTCCGCAGCAATCCGCATTTTTCTTTTTAAAGATTGCTCTGAATATAAGGCGGAGGTGCCAAATCCTAACTTGCAAATATCCATATAAGGAGCTCCAACTTCCATCAAATCACAGAAGGAATGAAAGCCCAAGCCTTTATCAATCACCATCGTGATTCCAGTGCTGCGAGGCTTTGCCTGACGTATTTTGGATGGGTCAAACCAATCTTTTGGCCATAATGATGCAGTCGTCTCAATCATTGAATTCTCCTCATTTCAAATGCCTAAGATTTCTGTTATACAGCCTATGCGAGACAGGTTTGTGAAGTGAAAAGAAGCTTGAGTTGTGCCAAAGACTAAATGTAGACAACTTGGCATATGGTGTTGAAAGAGGGGGGACAGGTATGTTCGGAATGTTGGAAAAAGCGATCATTGGAATGGCGAGCCTCCGCCTAATTTCAGGAACAATTGAAATTTTGGCCGCTCTTTGGATACTTAGGCTTAATCAGGTGGACAAGGCACTGCTGGTCAACTCAGGCTTGGCTTTGGTGGGTCCTATCGTGCTTCTGACAACTACGACCATTGGTTTGATTGGTTTGGCCGAGAAAATTAATCTGACAAAAATGCTGATTATTTTTGCGGGAGTGGCGCTTATTTTTATCGGGGTTCGCAAATAGCTATTCAGTCTTCCCGAATTTTCCCATCTGTACTTCTGAGTGTGACAGGAGATACTATCAAACGAACGTGAGCGCGAGGAGGGAGCACCATGGATTATTTGGAGAAGCGTATTTCCTATTTACGAGGATTGGCGGATGGATTCGAAGTGGAAGAGTCCAGTCGGGAGGGAAAGATTCTGACTGGCATGATTGAAGTCATGGAGGAATTAACCGGTGAGGTAAAAGCGATCTACCGTCGCTTGGAAGAAACGGAAGAATATGTGGAAGCAGTAGATGAAGATCTAAATGATGTGGAACTCTTCCTGTTCGACGAGGATGATGATTTGTACGAAGATGTCGATGAAGATGACATGTACGATGTAGCTTATTCCCTCGACGATGACGACGATTATTACAATCTTGATGATGACGAGGGTGCAGCCGTATTCGAAACCGAATGCCCAACCTGTAAAAATCATTACCATGCGGTTGAATATCATCATCCTGACCAAAGCCCGATTAACCCAACATAAGAGTACTTCAAACCGGGATCTCCCGGTTTTTTTAATAGTATTGGAATGTTGAATTGATTTACAGAGATAAAGTAATTTAACATTCCTACCATTTGCGCAAGCCCACCAAGAAAAGATTTTGTCCGCTTGAAGTCTCCTTGGAAATGATACCAAGCGAAGGAACAGAGAAAGGGAAAAGAGTCGCCACTCAACCCCTTTAGGGGCGCGAAGCGTTTGGCGACTCCCTTTCGTAGTGAAAGAGCGGTCTTCCCCGCTTCATGCGAACTTCCACAGAGCGCAAAGGGACGAAGTCTTTTCTTTCAATGGGAGAAAGATGGAATAATTCTCGTCCACTTCCGCATAGGATGATGTAAGCAATGTGGACAAAGGGGGGAAATGAGAATGAAAGAAGTACTCGCAATCCTGCCTGCCCCAATCCGTCACATCTTGTCTGCCCTCCCGAATGCGGTTCAGGAACACATGGAAGAGATTCGACTCCGACAGAATTTACCCTTGGAGATTCGCTACGGTCAGCAGGTAAGCTACGTAAGCGCGAGCGGACAATTAACGGCAAATGTACGAAATGGTTGGATGTTTACAGAAGAAATCGTGAATAAACTGATTAATCAAATCAGTCAGCACTCCCTATATGCTCTGGAAGAAGAATTAAAACGCGGTTACATCACAATAACGGGTGGCCATCGAATAGGGATTGCGGGCAAGGTCACAATGGAGCGTGGAGATGTCAAAGGAATTCGAGACATTACCAGCTTCAATATACGAATTGCCAAAGAAAAAAAGGGGGTTGCCCAGAAACTGCTGCCATCCCTTATGGATCAAGGCAAAATCCTTAATACACTCATCATCTCGCCGCCGCAATGCGGGAAGACAACGCTTCTCCGTGACTTGGCTAGAATGATCAGTTACGGCAACGAATATTCCTCCAGTCGAAAAGTAGCGATTGTGGACGAGCGTTCAGAACTGGCAGGATGCCTTCACGGCGTTCCCCAGCGTGATGTGGGGCCGCGTACCGATGTGTTGGATGCTTGTCCCAAAGCAATCGGGATGATGATGATGATTCGCTCCATGTCGCCTGAGGTTATTGTGGTAGATGAAATCGGTCGCGCAGAGGACAGTGAAGCGATCTGGGAAGCCATTCATGCGGGTGTAACAGTGATCTGTTCAGCTCATGGGGCTACGCTTGCTGATATGACTCGTCGTCCCATTATCTCCAGGCTGATCAGTCAGGAGGTTTTCTCCCGATATGTCATCTTGGATCGATCACAGGGTGTAGGAACCATTGAAGGTGTATATGATGGACGTCTGACGCGCTTGGAGAAGGGGAATGTCGTATGGTCAAGCTGATTTGCGCCGCATTCATCGTCTTCTCCGCGTCAATGGTTGGCTGGCAAATCGCCAAGTTCTACGCGACGAGACCCCAGCAGGTAAGGAGCTGGATTCTCTCCCTTCAACTTTTGGAGACCGAAATTGTCTACGGGTCGACGCCCTTGCACCGAGCTTTTCAAAAAATCGGTCAACGGATACAGCCCGAAATCGGATGCTTCTTTCTGAGCGCAGCTACCCACTTGCAAGCAGAGGAAGGGCATTCAACCAATACCTGTTGGCAAACGTCGCTCGAGAAGCATTGGAGAGAGACAGCTTTACGCAAGGAGGAAAAAGACGTCATCAGCAGTCTGGGATACAGCCTGGGAAATTCTGATCGAGAGAACCAGCAGAAACATTTACGGTTATCGATCACTCAACTTGCCAGCATTGAAGAAGAAGCGAGAATCGAACAGGGCAAGTACGAAAAAATGTACAAGAGTCTTGGTGTTTTAAGTGGTTTACTGGTCGCCATTCTGATGTTCTGAAACGAGGTGTAGAGCGTGAACTTTGATGTAACTCCTGTTTTTCAGATCGCCGGAGTCGGTTTCATCACAGCCGTCATTCACACGGTACTGAAGCAATCGGGAAAAGAAGAAATTGCCCATTGGGCGACACTAGTCGGGTTCGTCGTTGTGCTTTACATGGTGGCTCACTATTTGGGAGATTTGTTTACCGAGGTTAAACGAGTGTTTTTGTTTAACTAGGGAGGGCAGAAGCTGATGGAAATCGTACAAATTGTTGGACTAGGGTTAATTGCAACCATCCTCGCACTCGTGGTCAAGGAACAAAAACCCATATTCGCCTTCCTGATCGCCATTGTAAGTGGCATCATCATCTTTTACTTTTTGATCGACAAGATTTCAGAAGTCATTCGGGTACTGGAACGCCTGGCGGTACAAGCTGATTTGAATCTGGTGTTCTTAGAAACCATTCTGAAAATTATCGGAATTGCCTACATTGCTGAATTTGGAGCACAAGTGACACGCGACGCTGGACAAGGAGCCATCGCTTCCAAAATCGAATTGGCGGGCAAAGTGCTGATTCTCATTTTGGCTGTTCCGATCGTGCAAATCATTATAGAAACGATTATTCATCTTTTACCAGTATAACCATTCTTCTATAGACGCAGGACGGAATCAAAGCAGGGGTGATGAGGCGTGTATCGAATCGGCTGGATACTTTTTATTCTACAACTGTTCTTACTACCAGACGCAGTGGTCGCTGCTGAAACGAACACGGTGAATCCGCTCGATACCCTTGTACGTCAGCAGGTTCAACACCTGGATACGCATCACGTAGAAGAATTTTGGAAAAAGACACTGGAGCAATACAAAGGGTATCTTCCAGATCTTCAATCACCGGGCTTCGTCCCGTTGATTATGCAAGACGAAAACCTCACGCTCTCAGGAATCCTAAAGGGTTTGATGAAATTCGTCTTTCATGAAATCTGGGTAAACGGGAAACTGCTAAGCTCCATTATTGTGATCACCGTGTTTGCGATGATTCTTGAGTCAATGCAGAATGCCTTTGAACGCAACACAGTGAGCACGGTTGCCTACTCGATAACGTATCTGGTATTGATGGTACTTGCCATGAACAGCTTTCACCTCGCGATCAGCTACGCCAAGGACGCTATCAGTAACATGTCTGACTTCATGCTGGCGATGATCCCGCTCGTGCTAGCGTTGCTTGCGTCCATGGGCAATATCGCATCGGCTACCATGCTGCATCCGCTTATCGTCTTTATGATTCACACCAGCGGTATCTTAATCGCCACCATCGTCTTTCCGCTCATCTTCCTATCAGCATTGCTCTCCATCGTCAGTCTTTTCTCGGAACGTTACAAAGTGACGCAGTTAGCTTCTCTTTTACGCAATGTCGCAATGGGAGCATTGGGTTCGTTTCTCACCATTTTTTTGGCGGTTATCAGCATTCAAGGGGCTACCTCAGCAGTAACCGACGGTGTCACCCTGCGAACAGCCAAGTACGTCACGGGTAATTTCGTTCCGGTTGTCGGACGGATGTTCTCTGATGCGGCGGATACGGTTATTGGCGCTTCTCTATTGGTTAAGAACGCGGTTGGACTTGCCGGGGTGGTGATTCTACTCATTCTCTGCGCTTTTCCGGCGATCAAGATTTTGGTTCTCGCTTTTATTTATAACTTTTCCTCAGCTGTGCTTCAGCCTCTTGGAAATAGCCCGATCATAACGGCATTAGGAACGATTGGAAAAAGCCTCTTATTTGTCTTTGCCGCACTCGCCACAGTAGGCCTCATGTTCTTCTTAGCAATCACAATCATTATTACAGCCGGTAATATATCGATGATGGTTCGGTAGGTGACACAGATGGAACTGCTTACGCTTTGGCTCAAGAAAATCATTTTACTCGTTCTGTTGGCTGCTTTCCTCGACTTGATCTTGCCGAATACGAATATGCAGCGTTACGTCAAGATGGTGATGGGGCTAATTATTTTGATCATGATTCTCTCTCCGTTATTTAGCTTCCTTCATCTCTCACAAGAGGACTTGGCCATCCAACTCAACCGCTATCAACAGGAGATCGTCGGGAAGTCACCGCAATCCGATTGGAAATCAATGGCCCAGAAGCTAGCGGGTGAAAAAGATACGCAAGTAAGCAGCTACGTGACGACACAACTGGCTACACTCATCAAACGGGATGTTGAAAACCACTACCAAGTGGCTGTTTCCGATGTTCGCATCCAAATGTCCAACACATCGACGGATCAACCACAAATTAAGTCCGTTTCGATTGATATAGATCAAACCAAGCCACCTCAAACCCGACAAATCGCGAGCATTAAACCGATTCAGGTGAGAATTGGAGATCAGAAGGGTTCCAAACAAGAAGAAGCGTTGCCTGTCTCCGGAACTCAAGAAGATCCGCTCTCCCGTCAAATCGCAGCGAGTGTCGCTAAAAATTGGGACTTGCAGGAGAATCAAGTCTATATCAGCAAGACCAACAAGTTAAATGAAAATCGCCAATAGTAAGGGGGGATGAAGAGATGATGGAATGGTTGCGAAAGATTTTTGAAACAAACTCAAAAGCCAAAAAAATGCGGCCGATTCACTACTTCATTGTACTGTTGGGAATCGGAGTGGCTTTCATGATTTTTACGGATTTCCTGGCCGTGAAACCAGAGCGATCGATGAATGACAGGATGGGGCAAACTACGATGCCTTCCGGGGATCAGGAGAGTAACCCCGTATTCGGCAGTTCAGTCGAGAAAAACGTCATTCGAGAATACGAGAACATGTACGAAACCCAACTGGAAGAGATTCTGGAGAACATTATTGGCGTAGGAAAAGTAGAAGTTATGGTCAATCTAGACTCTACTCCCGAAATTATTGTGGAGAAAGACCGTGACACGAGATCCGCTACTACCAACGAAGTTGATAAAGATAAAGCCACCCGGAATCAAAGCGATCAATCACGTAATGAAAAGGTGGTCGTGCTGAATGCCAAACAGGAGCAGCCTGTCGTGGTGAAAACGGTCAAACCAAAGGTGAGAGGGGTGCTAGTCGTCGCTAAAGGAGCAGAAAACATCCAAGTAAAAGCGTGGATAACAGAAGCTGTACAAAAAGTGTTGGAAGTGCCTGCTTATAAAATTTCAATCTTGCCAAAAAAAGGCTAGGGGGTAATGAGAATGTTACTACGTAAACAAACTGTTTGGCTTTTGACAATGCTTGCGGTGATGGTTGTGTTATCCGGGTATTATCTCGTGAAAGGACCTCAGCAAATTCCTGCGCTCAGTGATAAAAACAAGCAGGAAGCACCGCTTATGGGAGTTGAAGTGAACTCGAAGCAAACGGATCTCCCAGGTTCTGATGCCGCTCCGGTTGAAGGACAGAATCAATCTCCTGAGGTAACTTCCGGCACCGATACTAATGCGGCGCCACTTCCAGAAGGAACCAACGATTACTTCGAAAGTCATAAACTGAAACGAGATGCTTTGATGGAGCAACAAAAAGATGAGCAAATGGCGATTGCGACCAATCCGGATGCTTCTCCTCAAGCGATGGCTGACGCAAAAGCGAAACACGAGGAGCTATCCAACATTGAAACGCAAACCCTGGCCATGGAAGATTTGCTCAAAGCCAAAGGCTATAAGAACGCTCTCGTAAATGCGCAGGACAAAACGGTTGACGTAATCGTCCAAAAAGAAAAGCTTCAGGCGGATGAAGTAGTGGACATTATCGCGATGACCAAACAACACTTCAAAGTATCCGGAAGCAGCGTAATTGTACGCAACATACCATAAACCGTGTAGCTCAAATGCCTTGTCGTGTCATAACGGCAGGGCATTTATTTTTGGCAAGATTTCGCTATGATTTTCTTCTTTAATACCTGATAATAGAAGCTGTTCTTGACGTGGTTGTTCCAAAAAGCTACCATGAGAACTATGGATTACTAAGCGAAAAGCTAGTGTACTTATCATTTTACTAAGTACTAATGAGTGAATGTATAAGCTCTACTAAAAGGAGTGGACCAAAACACTATGTTTAAAATTCATGAAATTCGTGAGATCATCAAGCTAGTCGATCAATCTTCCATCCAAGAGTTTGAGTTGGAATTGGAAGGCGCCAAGGTAGCGATCAAGAAAAATGTTGGAGCCGTTGAAATGGTCGTACCGCAAATCGTTGCACCTGTCGTGCCTCAAATTCAACCGCAAGTGGTGGCTCCAGTTGTGGAAGCGCAACCAACTGCTCCAGTCGCTAAATCGGTACAAGAAGCAGCTCCTGTAGCGGCACCAGTAGAAGAGGAGACCAATTTACATAAAATCGTTTCTCCGATGGTTGGAACGTTCTATCGTTCTTCAGAACCAGGCAAGCCAGCATTTGTTCAACCAGGTGACAAAGTAACGGCGAGCAAAGTCGTTTGTATCGTGGAAGCAATGAAGCTGTTCAACGAAATCGAAGCGGAAGTAACAGGCGAAATCGTAAAGATTCTAGTTGAAGATGGACAATTAGTTGAATATGGTCAACCGCTGTTCCTGGTAAAACCAGAATAATCGGGGGGAAAATCGGATGATCCAGAAAATATTAATTGCCAATCGTGGAGAAATCGCCGTACGTATCATTCGTGCGTGTCGAGAAATGGGTATTGGCTCAGTGGCTGTTTACTCGGAAGCAGATCGTGAATCATTACATGTGAAGCTCGCTGATGAAGCGTATTGCATTGGACCTACACCTTCGAAGGATAGCTATTTGAACATGACCAACATCATGAGCGTAGCAACGAAGGTAGGAGCGGACGCCATTCACCCGGGTTATGGTTTCTTGGCGGAGAATACGGATTTTGCTGAGATATGTACAGCGTGCGGGATTACCTTTATTGGACCTGACCCTGAAGCCATTACCAAGATGGGGGATAAATCAACCGCCAAGGCAACAATGAAAATAGCGGGGGTTCCTACTGTTCCTGGTACGGAAGGCCTTGTTGAAGATATATCGGATGCGATCAAGACAGCGAATGAGATCGGTTATCCGGTCATGGTAAAAGCTACAGCAGGTGGCGGCGGACGCGGAATGCGCGTTGCTCACAACGACGAGGATCTGGAAAAGGCGATCCGTCAAGCGCAAAGTGAAGCCAAAACCGCTTTTGGCAATCCGGGCGTGTACTTGGAGAAATTCGTTGAAGGTCCTCGTCACGTCGAGATTCAAGTAATGGGAGATAAATTTGGCAACGTGGTTTATTTGGGGGAACGCGACTGTTCCATTCAACGACGCCACCAGAAGCTGATTGAAGAAGCGCCATCTCCTGCTTTGTCGGAAGAACTGCGCGCACAGATGGGGAATGCCGCGGTAGCCGCCGCAAAAGCGGTGAACTACCATGGTGCGGGTACCGTAGAATTCTTGCTCGACAAACATGGCAAGTTCTACTTCATGGAGATGAATACCCGAATTCAGGTGGAACATCCAGTAACCGAATTGGTTACCGGTTTTGACCTGATCAAAGAACAAATCCGCGTCGCTGCTGGCATGCCGCTCTCCTTTACACAAGAAGATGTGCAAATGAACGGCTGGGCGATTGAGTGCCGCATCAATGCGGAGAACCCGGCGAAGAATTTCATGCCTTCCCCAGGGAAAATTGTCAATTACCTGGCACCAGGCGGGTATGGCGTGCGGATCGACAGTGCCGCTTATCCGGGCTATACAATTTCTCCATTCTACGACTCCATGATTGCCAAAATCATTGTCTGGGGCAAGGATCGGGAAGAAGCCATTGAACGAATGAAGCGTGCTCTCGGTGAGTTCGTGGTGGACGGAATTCACACCACCATTCCGTTCCATCTCAAGGTTCTGGACCACGAAGTGTTTGTCAGTGGACAGTTTGATACCAAATTCCTGGAATTGTATGATCTCAACCTGGATGAGGCGTAGTTTGTAAAGTAAAGCCTCAATTGCTATAATGTAGAGAAATTGTAATGGGAGGTGCGAAGCATGGAAGAGTTTGCAACCGATATAGAGAAAACAGATCTTGGCAAGGTACAAATTGCTCCCGAGGTGCTTGAAGTCATCGCAGGCATGGCGGCTTCTGAAGTAGAAGGCGTGGCGCATATGAGTGGCGGTTTAGTAGGTGATATCGCCGAGCGCTTGGGACGTAAGAACATCGCACGTGGTGTTCGTGTGGAAGTTGGTACTCGCGAAGCAGCTGTTGATGTCTCGATTATCGTAAAATATGGACACCGCATTCCCGAGGTAGCTCGTAATATTCAAGATAGCGTTCGTAATGCGATTGAAAGTATGACTGGTCTTTCTGTTGTAGAAGTAAACGTACATATCATTGACGTGGAACTACGAACAGAAGAAAAGGTGCAACAGCCGGCAACAGTTGCTGTTCAGGATGAATATCAGCGGGTTCGTTAATGCAAGGATGCCCCCGATTTCGGGGGCATTTTCCACATAAGGAGAGAGATGCGTATGAATTTGTTTGATCGATTTATTCTCACCATCTACAGCTTTGCCTTGCTGGTACTTTCCTTTGCGGCGATAGGAGTTATGCTGCAGCTAGTGCCGATGGATTTTTTTAATGCTCTGACGGATCGAATGACAACGCCAGGTACGAATATTCCCTATTTGATCGTGGCTGGTATTTTTGTGTTAATCAGCATTCGTTTTTTTCTTACCGCTTTTACTGGGAGTAAGAAACGTGAAGAAAAAGCGATTTTACAACGCGGTGATTTTGGCGAGGTTCGTATTTCTTTGACCACCGTTAAATCGATCGCTGAGCGTGTTGCCCGCAAAGTAAAAGGCGTTCGTGATCTGAAAACCGTCGTGAAAATCAAAAACCTGCAAAATGTTATTGCCCTTCATGTCATCGTTGATGGGGAAACACCAATCCCTGAGCTGACAGCCAAACTGCAAGCGGATGTCAAGGAGTCGGTGGAAACCATTACAGGTATCGACGTCGCGGAAGTAACTGTTGTGATCTCAGAAGTAGCAGGAGCAACGAACTCACCTGCTCGCAGAAGAGTGGAATAGAAGGTGAATCCAATGTGGTGGGAGATACTTAGTGAGCATAAGGGTAAACTAATAGGAGTTGCCGCGGGCCTTTTTTTTGGTATCATTTATTTGTTGGTAGGATTCTGGGATACGCTGGTGTTTCTAATCTTTGTGGGAACAGGTTTCTATATTGGCAAAAAATTGGATCACAAAGAAGATTTACTGGAAATACTAGACAAGATCTTACCTGGGAAATTTAAATAGTAGGTGACAGAAGATGAAGCGCAGAATAGCAAGAGAGAAAGCAGTACAATGTTTGTTTCAAATAGATATGGCAGAGGTTCAACTACAAGATGCCGTTGAGATGGTGACGGATGGAAGCGGAGAAGATGTTGAATTCATGCTTTCACTGGTAAACGGAGCTATTGACAATCAAGCGGCAATTGATGAGGAAATTGGCAAGTTCTTGCGTGGATGGAAGCTGGAGCGTATCGCCAATGTTGATCGCGCGATTCTTCGTCTTGCCTTTTATGAATTGATGTTTGAAACCGAAGTTCCGAAGAAAGTAATTGTAAATGAAGCAATCGAGTTGGCGAAATTGTTTAGTGATGACCAATCCTATCGGTTCGTAAATGGTGTCCTCTCCAGCTACATGCAAGAGAGTGAACAGCCACGAGCTTGAGAACAGGGTGAGAGATGGCATGCAACAGGTTTTACTAGGGATTGATACGAGTAATTACCGAACATCGCTTTGCCTCGTAAGGGAAGACGGCCAGATTGTAGCAGAATCCAAACGCTTATTGAACGTAAAGGAAGGGAAGCGAGGACTGCAGCAATCGGAAGCCGTCTTTCAGCATGTGATCAATCTGCCAGAACTAAGCGACGAGCTGGTCTTGCCCGAATGGAATGTAGTGGGCATTTGCGCAAGCTCTAAGCCTCGGCCGGTGGAAAAATCGTACATGCCTGTTTTTAAAGTGGGGGAAGGCCTGGCGCGTTCGCTATCGGTCTATCTAAAAGTTCCCTACTACCTCACGAGCCATCAGGAAGGGCATATTGCGGCAGGAGAGAATACGGTTGCTGACAAGATTAGCTCCAATCGTTTTCTTGCGGTTCACTTATCAGGAGGAACCAGTGAGATTCTCGTCTGTGAACGTCAGGATGAGGGCTATTCGATTGAGAAAATCGGGGGAACCCAGGATCTGCACGCGGGTCAGCTGGTGGATCGGGTTGGAGTCGCTTTAGGTCTGCAGTTCCCGGCAGGACCCTACCTTGAACAATTGGGGAAGAAGGCGGAAGGAACGTTTGCCGTACCTTCTTCGGTTAACGGTCTCACGTTTAGCTTCTCGGGTCCAGAGGCTGCGTTGTTGCGGGCGATTCAACATCAAACAGCTGCCCCTGAAGAGATTGCTAGAGCATGCGAACAATGTGTCGCCAATACGCTGGAGAAAACACTGCGTACGGCGATCGAACAAGGAAACAGCAAAGAAATCCTGATCGTCGGTGGTGTAGCCGCCAATACCTACATCCGGGAGCGCCTGATTAAACGCTTGGAGCATCGAGCCGTAGGAGCCAAATTAACGTTCTGTGATCCGGTTTATTCGGGTGATAATGCGTATGGGGTCGCAATGCTTGGATGGTTGAAACACAAAAACCGAACATTAAAAGAATGATAGTTGATTAAATTTCGTCTTTACATCATGTGCGCCTATCGCTACACTTATGGTATGTGAAACCAAGCGAGGAGGCTTTTTGTCATGACAGCAATCGTAGTAGACGGAAAAGAAGTAGCGAAATCTATTCGTAACGAACTGAAGACAGAAGTGGAAGCTTTAATAAATAAAGGGATTGTTCCAGGATTAACGGTCATTCTAATTGGCAATGATCCCGCTTCTGAATCCTACGTGCGCGGGAAAGTGAAGGCTTGTGAGGAAGTGGGTATTCATTCGGAATTGATCCGTAAAGAACCTTCGATTACTCAGGAAGAGCTGCTTTCCCTCATTGATGAGTTGAATCAAAATCCGAACGTTCATGGCATTTTGGTTCAATTGCCGATTCCAGCTCATATCTCTGAAGAGGCCGTGATCATGGCCATTGACCCGGCGAAGGACGTGGATGGCTTTCATCCAATCAGTGTCGGCAATATGGTGATTGGAGCGGACAGCTTTCTTCCATGTACACCACATGGTATTATTGAGTTGATTAAACGAACAGGAACGGATATCTCCGGCAAGCATGCTGTCGTCATTGGACGGAGTAATATCGTAGGCAAGCCAGTATCCCTTCTGTTGCAACGAGAGAACGCAACCGTTACGATGTGTCACTCCCGTACTCAAAACCTTAGAGAAATGACATTACAAGCCGACATTTTGGTTGTGGCAGCTGGTAAGCCTCATATGATTGGACGAGACGATGTGAAGCCGGGAGCCGTTGTGATTGACGTTGGAGTAAACCGGATTGAAACGGGTAAGCTTGTCGGCGATGTCATTTTTGATGAAGTGAAAGAAGTAGCTGGCTACATCACCCCTGTACCAGGAGGGGTTGGCCCAATGACCATCACCATGCTTTTGGCGAATACTGTGAAATCAGCAAAAAATGTTAAGTAATCCATAGAAAAGAAGACCCAAGTGAAGGGATGAATTCATGAGAACCGCCGATATTTGGTCTGTTACTCAATTGAATCGGTATGTGAAAGGTTTAATGGAACGCGACATCCACATGCAGGATATATGGTTGCGTGGGGAAATCTCCAACTTTACCAGACATTCGAGTGGACATATGTACTTCACCTTAAAGGACAAGGAGTCCAGGATTAAGGTCGTCATGTTCGCCAGTTATAACCGTTTTCTCAACTTCCTTCCCAAAGATGGAACCAGAGCCATTGTGCGAGGTTCCATTTCTGTGTTTGAACGGGATGGTGCCTATCAGCTCTATGCAAGGGAATTACAGCCTGACGGAATCGGCTCGCTTTATCTTGCGTATGAGCAGTTAAAAAAAAAATTGCAGCAAGAAGGCCTGTTTGCAGCTGAACGCAAGCGGCCACTTCCCTCCTATCCACAAAAGGTTGGGGTTATTACGTCACCAACGGGTGCAGCGATCCGCGATATCGTCATTACAATTAAACGGCGCTTCCCGCAAGTTCAGATTGTAGTGGCTCCAGCGATTGTACAAGGGGTAGAGGCTCCAGCTTCCATCGTGTCTGCGATCAGGCGAATGAATCAATTGTCTGACGTGGATGTGTTGATCGTGGGACGGGGCGGGGGGTCGATTGAGGAATTATGGGCTTTTAATGAAGAGCAAGTGGCTCGAGCCATTGCTGGGTCTCGTATCCCTGTCATCTCTGCTGTAGGTCATGAGACGGATGTAACCATTGCCGATTTTGTTGCCGATATTCGGGCGGCAACTCCTACAGCCGCAGCGGAATTGGCTGTTCCCCACTATCTTGAGCTTGTGCAGCAAATGAAACACTTGGAGCATCGCTTGCACAGATCCATGCAGGGGCGGCTCGCTACCGAAAAGAAACGACTGCTGCAATTAACCTCATCCTATGGAATGCGCCAGCCCAATCGGCGTGTGGAAGAAATGAAACAGAGGCTCGATATGCTAGGCGAGCGTCTGGATAAAACCATCAGGACCTCAGTTGCTCGTCAGGAAGAACGAACTCGTCAGCTAACGGATCGTCTGGCCAGGTTCCGGTTTGATCGTGTCATTATGCAACACCGCACACAGCTTACGGGAACGAGACAACGTTTGCAACAATTAATGGTCCATAAAATCGAGACTAAACGAACGAAGTTCCTGCATCTGATTGAGCATCTGGATGCTTTGAGTCCTTTGAAGATCATGCAACGCGGGTACTCTCTTGTTTATCAACAAAACCAGTTGATCAAAAGCGTGGATTCCATTGCGATCGGGGACGAGCTCATGATACGATTAACCGATGGACATGTTCGTACATTAGTGACGGAAATTAAGCAGGAGGAGATAGAGGATGGCACGAAGAAAAGCTGACCAAGAACTTGATCTGCCTTTTGAAGCAGCAATTCAACGATTAGAAGAAGTGGTTCGCCGCTTGGAAGAAGATAACGTCCCGCTAGAAGAAGCGATTCAATTTTACCAAGAAGGAGTCCGTCTCTCCAGATTGTGTGCTCAGAAGCTGGACGGCATTGAGGCTCAAGTGACGCAACTCGTTGAGGAAAATGCCCAAGTCATCGAAAAGCCCTTCGTGTTGGAGGGAGAATCGTAATGACAGCCTTGCAAACATACTTACAGGATAAGATTCAATTGGTGGAGACCCAATTAGTGCCTGCTTTGGAACAAGCGGGCGTCCCCGCTAAATTGTACGAATCCATGAGCTATTCACTCATGGCAGGGGGCAAGCGTCTTCGCCCAATTCTTGTGCTTGCGACACTCGAAGCTCTGCAAATTCCGATTGATCGCGGTATTCCATACGCTGTAGCTTTGGAGATGATTCACACCTATTCATTGATTCACGATGATTTGCCTGCGATGGATGACGACGAGTTGCGTCGAGGCAAACCAACCAATCATGTGGTATTTGGTGAAGCAACGGCTATTTTGGCAGGGGATGCGCTGTTGACCCGGGCATTTGGCTTAATTGCGGACTCCTATCTTGTGGACCCTGCTGTAAAATCCGAGACAGTGGTAAAGCTTATCAGTGAGTTATCCAAACGTGCGGGTGCGACAGGGATGGTTGGAGGACAGATGGCTGATATTGAAGGGGAGGGCCAAGCGCTTACCCTTGAAGAACTGGAATTTATTCATTTACATAAGACAGGCGATTTGCTTGTAGCGGCATTACGCGGTGCAGGGTATATTGCCGAAGTAGGCGATGACCAACTAGATGCACTGACTCGTTTTGGGGTTTGTATTGGACTCGCTTTTCAGATCCAAGATGATATCTTGAACGTTGAAGGCAGTGTGGAGCAATTAGGAAAAGCGGTTGGAAGCGATGCGGATCGTGGTAAAGCAACCTACCCGGCCCTACTTGGCTTGGAACAATCAAAGACACGTCTGCAATCCCTTATCCAAGAGGCTAAGCAGATTTTAAATGATGCAAAGCTGGGAGAATCGGCTCTGTCAGCTCTTGCCGATTATATTATTCAACGGAATAAGTAAACGACTTTTGCCTATATCCCTGTCGCTGATGGTCCTTGGCGATGGGGTTTATTTGCTTTTTCTGTATGGGAAGTGGTGTTTTCTTAAAGAAACGATTATAATAGATCAAGCATTTCCTACAGGTTCGTATTTTATTTCACGATAGGTAACCGTTCTTATGATCTATTTTCAGATTCAAGTTGAAAGTGAGGGGTTAGGATGTTGCTTCCAAACATAAATAGCCCAGAAGAACTAAAGAAGTTGACGATACCCCAATTAAATCAATTGGCTGCAGAAATTCGCGAATTTCTTGTAAATAACTTGGCGGAAACAGGTGGACATCTCGCACCGAATCTTGGTGTGGTCGAGTTGACACTTGCTCTCCATTATTTCTTTGAGAGTCCCAAGGACAAACTGATTTGGGATGTGGGCCATCAGGCGTATGTACATAAAATCCTGACAGGACGCCGTGATATGTTCCCGACTCTGCGTCAATATAAAGGCTTATGTGGATTTCCTAAAATGAGTGAAAGCGAACACGACGTCTGGGAAACAGGGCACAGCAGTACATCGCTTTCGGCGGCGATGGGGATGGCTGCGGCTCGGGATCTCAAAAAGGAAAAGTACAACGTCGTAGGCATTATTGGCGATGGCGCGCTGACAGGCGGGATGGCCTTCGAGGCGCTAAACCATATCGGACATGAGAAAAAGAACGTCATCGTGATTTTAAATGACAACGAAATGTCCATCGCCCCCAACGTAGGAGCGATGCATAACTATTTGGGCAAGCTCAGGTCGACCCCGAATTACCGACGCGCCAAGGACGAATTGGAGCATATCCTTAAATCCATTCCAGCCGTGGGCGGCAAGTTGGCCTATTTTGCCGAGCGCCTCAAAGACAGCATGAAATACATGCTTGTCTCGGGAGTTTTGTTTGAAGAATTCGGCTTTACGTACATTGGACCAATTGACGGGCATAATATTGATCTGGTCATCAATTCATTGCGTACAGCTACCCAAACCAAAGGCCCTGTGCTCATTCATGTGATTACGAAAAAAGGAAAAGGCTACGCGCCAGCCGAAGCCGATTCCACCAAGTGGCACGGTATAGGCACGTACAAGATCGAGTCAGGAGAAGAGATCAAATCCAAATCGAAGGCTCCTGCTTATACTTCTGTCTTTGCCCAAACAATGATCAAGCTGACCCAAGAGGATCCGCGAGTCTGTGCTGTTACGCCTGCGATGCCTGCTGGATCAGGTTTGCTGAAATATGGCGAAGTATTTCCGGATCGTCTATTTGATGTCGGGATTGCTGAACAGCACGCCTGTACATTCTGTGCCGGATTAGCTACACAGGGCATAAAACCGGTATACGCCGTTTACTCGACCTTCCTTCAGCGCGCATACGATCAGCTGATTCACGACGTTGCTCGCCAAAAGCTGAATGTGGTCTTTGCGGTAGACCGTGCCGGTTTAGTAGGAGCCGATGGAGAAACACACCAAGGCGTTTACGACATCGCGTTTATGCGGGCCATTCCGAATATGGTGATTATGGCTCCAAAAGACGAGAATGAAATGCAACATATGATGAAAACAGCGATCGCATACGATAATGGTCCGATTGCTTACCGTTATCCACGCGGGAACGGCACCGGAGTGAAGATGGACGAGACATTGCAGGTGCTCCCGATCGGAAAAGCCGAGGTTGTCAAGCAAGGAAAAGGTGTGGCCATTCTCTCCTTTGGGCATATTTTTGATCTCGCCGAACAAGCGGTTGAGATGGTTGCGCGCGAGGGAATTCAGCCGATGCTTGTCAATGCTCGATTCTGTAAGCCGCTGGATGAAGAACTGCTGCTGAAACTGGCGCAGGAAGGGTATCACATTATCACAGTGGAAGAAGGCTCGATTTCGGGTGGATTCGGTAGTGCGGTATTGGAATTCTACTCCGAGCATGGATTTTCTGAAACAATCGTCGAAATGGTGGGCATCCCGGATTACTTCGTCGAGCATGGTTCGGTAAAAGAACAACGCCAAGAAGTGGGACTAACTCCTGAGACGATTGCGGCGCACGTTCGCAAACTTACTCCATTGTCAAGACAGAGGGCCTAACATGAGAAAAGAACGAATTGACGTATTGCTCGTAGAAAAAGGCTTGTGCGAGACACGTGAAAAAGCCAAAGCAGCCGTGATGGCGGGTCTCGTATACGTTGGTACAGAACGATGCGATAAGCCAGGAACCAAACTGCCCGAAGATGTGGCACTTACTGTAAAAGGCGAAGTACACCCTTATGTCAGCAGAGGTGGACTGAAGCTTGAAAAAGCGATCCGTGAATTTGGTGTGGATTTGCAGGAAAAAGTCATGATGGATATTGGGGCCTCAACAGGTGGATTTACCGATTGCGCCCTCCAGCATGGAGCCCGATTGGTTTATGCCATCGATGTTGGTTATGGCCAACTTGCTTGGTCCTTACGCCAGGATTCCCGAGTGGTCGTGATGGAACGGACCAACTTCCGTCACCTCGATCCTGCTCAGTTCGAACACGAGATGCCTGATTTTGCTTCGATAGATGTCTCTTTTATTTCGTTGCGATTAATCTTGCCTGTTTTGTATCAATTCCTGAAACAGGGCGGAGAGGTATTGGCTTTGGTCAAACCACAGTTCGAAGCGGGCAAGGAAAATGTCGGGAAGAATGGCATTGTGCGTGATCCAGAAATCCATCGTGACGTGATCGTGTCGATACTCTCATTTGCGCAAACGATTGGATTTGAATTGGTGGGACTAAGCTACTCTCCGATTACTGGGGGCGAAGGAAACATTGAATTCCTGCTACACGCCCGCAAATCGACTGGTCCTATGCAGGATCTCGATACAACATGGATGACCAAAATCGATCAGGTTGTAAACGATGCACACAAGCATTTAAAATAAGACAAATTCTGTATTTGTTGAAGCTCTCTAGATCAAGCGACATGCTTGCTTTTGGAGAGCTTCTTTTTCTTTTTGTCCCAGTTTCCTAATATACAATATTCGTTGTATAATTGTATAAGGATTCAAAACTTATGTTCGGGGTGGCGCTGTGAAGAAAATTGGAATCGTTGCCAATAAAGGAAAACCAGAAGCGCGCATCGTGGCACGGGACCTTCTTTACCTGTTAGAAACCAAGGGTGTGATATGCAGGATAGAAGAAGGGATAGCGCAGGATATCGGGCGATCGGATATCGGAATCCCCTTGGATCAATTCGGCCAAGAGGTGGAATTAGTATGTGTACTGGGCGGGGATGGAACACTGCTTAGTATCGCTCGCCAATTGGCCGGCTTTTCGTTGCCAATGTTAGGAATCAACCTGGGGACACTTGGGTTTTTATCAGAAGCTGAACCAGAGAATCTGCAAGATGCTGTAGAGAATCTGTTGAAGGGTGCCTATGGAATCGAAGAGCGGAGTATGTTGGAAGCCAAGCTAATCCGTCAAGGACAGGAGATTGGTTCCTTTACCGCGATGAATGATGTGGGAATTGCGAAAGGATCGTTCTGCAGAATTATCCAATGTGCCGTATATTTGGACGATAGCTATGTAGCCACGTTTAGCGGAGATGGGATTATCATCTCGAGTCCCACGGGTTCTACGGCGTATTCATTGTCAGCTGGCGGACCGATCATGGCACCCAATGTACATGGAATCCTGCTGACACCGGTGGCTCCCCATTCTTTAACGGCGAGGCCAATGGTATTGTCAGCCGATCAGGTCATTCGCGTGGAAGTGGATGCGATTCATGACGAAATTGGATTATCAATCGATGGACAATTCGGGGCGAAACTGGTTGGCGGAGATGAACTGTTGATTTATCAATCTCCTTACGTAACCCCTTTAATTAAATGGAAACCGGGTAACTTTTTTGAAGCAATCCGAACGAAACTACATGATGAATGGGAGTAAAATGTATGAACAAAGGTCAAAGACATATTAAAATTCGCGAAATTATTGGAAACAATGACATCGAAACCCAAGACGAATTAGTTGATCGTCTGAGAGAAACCGGATATAACGTTACGCAAGCGACAGTTTCAAGAGATATTAAAGAATTGCATCTGGTCAAGGTACCCATGGCAGATGGACGGTACAAATACTCGTTGCCTGCTGACCAGAAGTTTAATCCCCTGCAAAAAATTAAACGAGTGCTGGTTGACAGTTTTGTCGGTATCGACTATTCGGATAACTTGCTGGTGATGAAAACGATGCCGGGTAACGCCAACGCCATTGGTGCTTTGATTGATAACTTGCAATGGCAAGAAGTGATGGGAACAATCTGTGGAGATGATACAATTCTGATTATTTGTCGTTCCAAGGATAACTCCAAAGAAGTGGTTCAACGCTTTTTGGACATGCTGTAAGGTGGGATTGTTGTGTTAGTTGAGCTTTCCATTCGTAATTTTGCGATTATCAAATCAGTAACGATCTCTTTTCATAAGGGTTTGAATATCCTTACGGGGGAGACGGGCGCTGGTAAATCGATCATTATTGACGCACTCGGTTTGCTCCTTGGTGAACGCGGTTCGGCTGAATACGTCCGTCATGGAGAGAAGCGGGCCGAAGTAGAGGGGCTTTTTGAGTTTGCCGGGAACCATCCAGCGCTTGCCATCAGTGAACAGTTTGGCATCCATGTGGAAAAGGATGGTTCGTTACTGGTCCGAAGAGAGATTTCCAGTCAAGGGAAGAATATCATTCGAATTAATGGACAGCTTGTTACGCTGGCGATGCTAAGGGAATTAGGACCTTGGCTGGTAAATATTCACGGTCAGCACGATACCATTGCCTTGATGCAAGCTGGTAAGCACATAGAATGGCTGGACGCTTATGGAGAGCATGAACTTGAGGCAACAAAGCAGGAATATCACAGCTTGTATTCAGCCTATCGTAAAACCAAGCAGGATCTGGAGAGAATGGCCAAAAATGAGCGGGAGCTGGTTCAACGGATTGACCTTCTTTCTTATCAACTGGATGAAATCGAAGCTGCTACGCTTTCTCCAGGGGAGGACGAGAAGCTCATTTTGCAACGAAAAAAATGGAGCAACATTGAGAAGGTCTTCGCAGGGATGCAGGATGCGTATCGCTCGCTTTATGGTGAGCATCGAGGGATGGATTGGCTAGGACATGCCATGAGCGAACTCGAGCGAGTTTCTCAGTATGATGAACAGATCGCCCCCATTCTGGATTCCGTCACAACCGCTTATTACCAGGTTGAAGATGTGGTTCATCAATTGCGCCAGCTGCAGGATACCCTGGAATTCCAGCCAGAGCAATTAGCGGAAGTGGAGCGGAGATTGGATACGCTTCAGACCTTGAAACGCAAGTACGGCAAGACCGTGGATGAGATTCTCGAGTACGCCGCTACCATTCAAGACGAGCTTGATGAAATTCAGAATTACGACAGCCGGCTACAGCAACTCCAGAACCGCCTGACGGAATTGGCGGCGGATGTGGCGGTTGAAGCACTGGAGCTAAGCTCGATTCGTAAAGGCTTGGCTGGACGTTTATCGATCGCGATTGAGGAACAGCTTCGGGAACTTCACATGGAGCGCGCTCGTTTCCGGATCGATGTACGAATGATACCAGATGAGAATGGGATTGAGATTGAGGGGATTAAGCAGCATATTGACTCTTCAGGGATCGATCAGGTTGAATTTATGATTGCGCCTAACCCTGGTGAGCCGCTTCGTCCTCTGTCCAAAATCGCGTCCGGCGGGGAGCTATCTCGCGTGATGCTTGCCATTAAAGCCATCTTGGCAACGACGGATCAGGTTCAGACGTTGATTTTTGACGAGGTAGACACAGGGGTTAGCGGCCGTGTGGCTCAAGCAATCGCCGAGAAGCTCTCGAGGGTAGGCCGTAACCGACAAGTGCTTTGCATTACTCATTTACCTCAAGTCGCTTCGTTGGCAGATGCCCATCTGTTGATCCAAAAACAAATGGATGAACAGGAAACCTCAACCCAGGTCACGCTTCTACAAGGAGAAGATCGGGTGAACGAGCTTGCCCGTATGCTTGGAGGAGCTGTAGTGACCGACAAGACAAAAGAACATGCCCGAGAAATGATCCAACTGGGAAAAGAACGAAAAGCTGTCAGTTCAATCTGACAGCTTTTTTACGGTTATAAACACACGTGAGCTAGGCAACATTATATATACGGTTAGATGGAGGTGTAGCAAAAGGTGTAGGTAGGGAAAGTAGGAGTGATTGCTGGTGATGCGTCAACTAAAGAGAAAATGGATGGGAAGTTTGCTTTTACTCATCACAGCATTAACAATCAGCTCGACCCCCTTTCGAGATTTGGTTTCTCTACCCAATGAGCTGAGAATATTCGAGGGGTCACTTCAACAGTTCAAGCTGTCCATGCCAGTAATGGGCACATTAGTCAATTCCAACCCGGAGATTTTATCAGTGAATGGCAAGGAAGCGAAAGAAGTCAGCGTAGACTTAAGTCAGCCACTGTCCGTACAGCCTAAAAAAGCTGGAGAAACTCAGCTGCAACTAAAATGGGGCAGCATTCCGCTTAAAGAGATGAAAGTGAATGTTCTGCCAGACATCCGAGTCATTCCTAGCGGGCAATCCATCGGAGTGAAGCTGCAAACGGCTGGTGTCCTGGTTGTCGGTCATCATCAGGTAAACTCGGGTTCAGAGAAATTTTCACCAGGAGAAAAAGCTGGTGTCCATGTCGGGGATATGATTATCCGCATGAATGATATGTACATTAACGACATGAATGACGTCAAGAAGATGATCAATGAAGCTGGCGCGAAAAAAGAATCCGTTCAACTTCTAGTCGTACGTGGTAAAGAAAAGCTGAATTTGACGCTAACTCCAGCCAAAGACTCCAAAGATAATGAGTTTCGCATGGGATTATATATACGGGACTCAGCTGCAGGTGTCGGAACGTTAACCTTTGTGGAACCCAAATCCGGCGCTTATGGAGCATTAGGCCACGTTATTTCCGACATAGATACCGGCCAACCCATCGTTGTAGGCGACGGACAGATCATTCAGGCCAGTGTCACTTCAATTGAAAAAGGGCAAAGTGGGAACCCTGGTGAAAAGCTTGCCCGTTTTTACAACGAGTCACAGGTGCTTGGTTCTATTACTCGTAATACACCATTTGGGATTTATGGAAAGATGAAGGAAATACCCAAACGAAGTCTTTACACGGAACCTATTCCAGTCGCTTTAGCGGAGCAGGTTCAGACAGGCCCGGCCAAAATCCTCACAGTGGTAGAAGGGCAAAAAGTGGAAGAGTATGACATTGAGATCATGAATGTTGTCAAACAGCATTTTCCGGCAACGAAAGGCATGATTATTAAGGTCACCGATAAACGGCTGTTAGATAAGACGGGTGGAATCATTCAAGGAATGAGCGGGAGTCCCATCATTCAGAACGGTAAGCTGGTCGGTGCGGTGACCCACGTATTTGTTAACGACCCCACCTCTGGATACGGCTGTTACATTGAGTGGATGCTGCAAGATGCAGGAATCCCCACACGTTCAGGCAAGCCATCTTCGGAAGCGATAGATGGACAGGCAGCCTAATAAAAAAGAATGCATCATCAGGAAGATCGTCTTCAAGACGGTCTTCTTTTCATGTATTGCCAGAGCTTTACAAATGGTACACTGTTGTTATATTAGACTATTCATGTCGAAAAATTGGAAAAATCATTCAATCTTTCGTCATTAGCAGGAACTACTTTATCCTTGTCGAAAATATTTTGAGTAACAAAATGAGGAATTTTTGTGACATCATGATGAACAGATTCATTTGTACATACATGCACTCATAAACCATTCTTTAGAGAAGATGTAAGGAGGAACTACATGAACAAGATTGAAGTGGTATTAGCCGATGATAATCGCGAATTTGTCAGTCTCCTAGAGGAATACATCAACAATCAAAGCGATATGAGTGTTGTTGGCGTTGCTTACAATGGGAATGATGTCCTAAAAGTATTGGAGGAACGCGTTCCGGATATCTTAATATTAGACATCATCATGCCGCATCTAGACGGATTAGCAGTACTTGAACATTTGCAAAACATGCGTTTGCAGCCACAACCGAAAATCATTATGCTAACCGCATTTGGTCAGGAAGAGATCACCAAGAAAGCTGTTGAATTAGGCGCCTCTTATTGCATCTTGAAGCCATTTGACATGGAAGTGTTGGCACAACGAATTCGCCAAATCATCACCAATAAAACCAGCTTCAAGCCATCCATCAAATCATCCGCGTTAGCTCCAAAAGGCCGAAATCTGGATGCGTCCATTACCAACATCATTCATGAGATTGGGGTTCCGGCACATATCAAGGGTTATTTATATTTGCGTGAAGCGATTACAATGGTGTACAACGATGTAGAGCTTCTAGGCTCGATCACCAAGGTTCTTTACCCAGACATCGCGAAGAAGTTCAACACAACAGCAAGCCGCGTAGAGCGCGCGATTCGCCATGCCATTGAAGTAGCCTGGTCCCGTGGCAATCTCGACTCCATCTCCAGTCTGTTTGGTTACACCATATCCAACTCCAAGGCGAAGCCAACGAACTCCGAGTTCATTGCGATGGTAGCGGACAAGCTGAGGATTGAGGCGAAGATTAGTTAAATGTTGTGTTATCAAGGGTTGAAGATTCATTAAAAATATTCCGACCTCTCGATTTTGGCTATAAACTTCTTTTACTTAGCCATAAATATCCTGAGGTCAAACCAACTGATTTTCATATTTATTGGTTTCCCCCACTTTTAAGAGATGGGGGATTTTTCATGACCGATTTAGAATTTCAAATTGACAATTTTATGCTTTATTGCACTTCCAAAAACCTTTCGAGGAAGACATTAGCAAGCTACGAACAGACATTAAAATTGTTTGCCCAGTATATGAACATAGATCATGGAATTAATGAGGTTAAGCGTATTCAGTCAGGACACATTAGGCACTATATAAAGTACCTACGTGAGCGTGGTAAATACACCGTTGTTTCTAATGAGTCAACGAGAGAAATAAATTATCCCGATAATCGAAATGATTACCAAAAGCCCATTTCTACAACAACAATAGCCAACTATGTTCGTAACATTAAAGTGTTTTTCAACTATCTACACAAGGTTGAGCGTGAGATTCAGAAAAATCCTGTTGAGACCATTGAATCAATTAAGCCTGAACGTAAAATTAAGCAAACATTAACACCAAAGGAAATCAAAAAAGTAATAGATGCATTCGATGTTTCTACCTTACATGGATATCGCAATGCAACTATCACACTTTTGCTATTTGACACTGGGATGAGGGTAGGGGAGTGTTTGGCACTTTTACCTGCACACATAGATTTCGTTCATCGTTCAATCCTTGTAACTAATCCAAAGAATAAGCAAGAGCGTTTTGTTTACTTCTCGCCTACCATGACAAATGAACTCAAGCGATGGTTACAATATAAAGATCGATATATTGAGTCTCCATTTGTATTTCCCACAACAAAAGGAACAAAATTAGAGATAAGAAATTATGAATATGCTTTGCGTCAGATTGGTAATAAAATTGGTGTTCATGTTCATCCCCATTTATTGAGAAACAATTTTGCTAAGTATTACATACTGAACGGTGGGGATTGGTTTAGTTTAAGTCGAATATTAGGGCACTCATCAGTAGAGGTTACTCAGAAATGTTATCTTGACTTTACAGATGAAGAGATTGGGAAGAAGTATCAAAAACATAGTCCATTGACACACTTGCATGATATGTAAAAACTTACTTTATACAAAAGGGCATTAGCGTCATGCTAGTGCTTTTTATTATGACTATATTAGATCGTATGACCTCAAGTGACTTCCAACCTTATAATTACACTCAACTAACCTAAACAACGCTAATACAGAGCTACAAACATCCACAGAGGTATTCAAATCTTAATCAAAAAAATAGAATCAAATTATGGTAAAATTAACTAAAATCCAAGTCAAAAGATTGATGAGTTTTGATAGAACTCGAACTAAAACGATACAGGAAAAAATATCTTGAAGCTGATAATGTTCTAATAACTGACACACTAGAGTAGTGCTGCCGAAGAAAACTTCTGGAAATAGCACTTGGTGGAACTAGATGTAAAGAATGCTTCAATTAGAGCAGTATTAATGACTGAAGAACAGTTTAACGAGTATATTGAGTAATTCTAAGCAAAGTCGGATTTTATGGAGAGGCGTGTTCTTAACATGAATCTTAGAGAGTTTATGGATATGAATGGAGAGAGATTCAAGGTTTATAGAAATGAAGTCGAAATTGCCGAAGTCGATGGGATGTCCAATACTGAGAAAAGTAGTAAAAGAAAATACATTGGCTTCTATCCAGAGACAGATATTGAGGCTGGAGATTGGATAGTTGGTTTAGTATCTGGTAATGAATTGTATATCGAGGACACAAAAACCGATGTATTTCAAGGTAAAGCATTTCAGAAAAAAGGATATTATCTCACTAAGACTCAATATGAAAAATCACAAAAAGACAGTAAACCATTTGTACAATATAATTTTCAAAATGCTTATGGGTCAAATATTGGTACTCAGGGCAATGCTTCCGTAACCAATACATTCAATTTTGATGCAGTTGATCAAATGATTGAAGAGCGTGGTGGAGAAGACAAAGAAGAACTTCACCAAATGATTGCAGAGATCAAAGAGTTATTTGAGGACAGCGAGAAAGTAAAGAAAGGAAGTCTGACTCAATACTCTGAGAAAATTGAGAAACATAGTTGGATTGCAGGTGCAGTTGCACAAATGGCATTAGGATTCTTATCGGGTCAGATGTTTAAATAGAATTAATATTATTTAGAAATAAGGTGATTAAAATAAAGATCTTTGATTCCGATATATGGTATTCCTATTGTAGTTATTTCTTAGAGGATAATTTGGATTTGCATTCAATTGCCAAAAAGATCATTCTTTTAAACGCTGCTGAAATAGTGATAAGTTCTGAAGACAACGTTTATTGGAAAGACAGTAATAGGAGGTTTCAAACAACTAAGTTGTCTCTACAGAGGAATAAAGCAAACAGCATTAAGATCGACATTCCATCAGAAATGTCACCACTTCAGAGAGAATTAATTTACCAATTTGAGTCAATGAAATTCAATGAGCAAAAACTCTATAAACATTTTGAAAAGAATAATAGTTATATTAGAATCTTTTTTGGTGGATGTTATCTACGTGAGGAAGGGAAATTACTTTCAGTATATCCACAAATTAAACTATACAAAAATGGAATTTTACTTGTTACTTTTAGAAAGATGCTTCCTGATACTAATCTAACTATTGAAGAATTTATAAATTACGAGGTCAATATAGTAACAAAATCTTTCGATGAAATCTTACTCCCCGCAGGCATCATTTTTGCTAATGAACTAGCTAGCCGAAAAAGTAGTAAGTATAAACTATATAATAGAAAATCACAGTATAATACTTTAGCAAAAGTAATGACAAATATAAAAAATTCATCGAAATTAATTCGAGAAACTGATTTTTGTTTTAATGTAATACCTGTTGTCACAGGTAATATCAATGAAGAGTTAAATCTGGATATGATAAAAGATATGTTTTTAGTTTATATTAGTTATTTTGCTAATATGAGTTTACTTAAACCTCTTAACAAAAGAAAAAATGAAAAGTATTCCTTACACACTTATTTTAGAGGAGTACCATCTATATTCCTGTTGAATTTTAGTAATCAACCAGACTCAAAAAAACAATTTGATTTAATTCATAACCGTGTTTTTAACAAAATATTAGCAAGATCAGATGGCGTTGAAAAGATTGACATCGAAGAAAAAGATTATAGGCTATATGATGACTATAGTGTATTTGCAAATGAGGCAGTAATTCTTTGGGTTCTAAGCAAACAGGGATTGCTTTCAAATGAAGATTATACAGATCCTAATAGAGGTCATCTAATTTATGACAAACAAGTTCAATCAGAAATGATGATGTTTATGTTTGGTTTGAAACATAAGTTGTTTACAATTTCGAACTCAAGTGAATATACAGTATTGGAAGTAATAAAACAAAAAAATGCTATCAATCAGATGGAAAGAGACTTCACAGAAGCCAGCAACTTTGGGGAAATTAACGATTTGTTAAAGGGATATTCGCAAATGTTTTTCAAATTACAAGAGAATACTGATATAAATTTATCCTTAAAGAAGGAGCTAGGTAACGAACTAAATCAGAAGAAAATCAATACTTTTTCATGGATTATCGCAATATTCTTTGGTTTATTAAGTATATCATCATTTTCAAAGGATTTTTTATTGCCTCTTTGGAAGGTATTCACAAAACCGAATAGTGCTGGATATATTCAAGATTTAGAAACTGTCGTTGCATATTTGACGAGTGCATCCATAACTATAATCTTTTTGATATTACTTTTTTTCTTAATTAATCGACGTAGATTTTGATAATGTGCTTATTGAGTAATAATATGAGAATTCTAAAATGATCTTTCAAATCATAGGAGGAGCCGATAAAAAATAAATATGTATGAGATGACGGAAGAGGATTATACTACTGGAAGGATCGAGATTTTGCACTTTGTTTTGATTGTTTACTTGAGTTAGGATTAAAAAATTAGAGACTGATATTTGTACTAAGGTTTTTTATGATAGGGGGAGAAAAATCGTGAAAGGTAAAGTAATTGCAGTTAATAACAGTACGTGTAAGATTAAAGTATTAAATGAAAATCGCAATGTTTCAGTTATTGAAATACTTGATGACTTACCAGAGGTTGGGGATATTTTAGAAGGCAGCTTAGAATCACTTGGAGGAGAAATGTTATTCAACTTAACTAAACAGACGAGTCTTGATGTGTTTATAGATGATATTCTAATCTAAAAAGGTATTCCTTGCCTATCAGTATCCGTTGTCGTATGCTTCTTAATAACATCAAGCTTCTGGTTAATTCCATCCAGGTACTTGTTGAACTTCCTTGAAGCCTTCAGTCATTTTAGTGTCGAGTGCATTTATTCTGCTAATAACCTTCTCCAATTCCTCTAAGATCAAGTCAAACTTATCCATCGAGTTACAACTACTAATCGATATTAAACTACCTCATAAGTTATCACCATAATAGTCAATAGTTTTGTTCACTTTACATCCCGTCACTGAAACCGACGGGTTAAAGATACTATAAAGAAAGATTGCTTATAATAAAATAAAAGAGACGATTAAACTTAAGTTGAAAATGATGGAAATTATTAGTATAATTAATGCGATTATGGGACGCAAAGGGGGAAATAGAAATGGACATGCCGAGAATAGGTATCAATATTTTCAAAAAAGAAGTAAATGAAATAGTAAAGAAGTCCGTAAATTATAAATTGGATAAAGCAAGCATTATTGACGGATATTATACTCTTGAAAGAAATAACTTGTTCTTTGAAGTGGATAATTATGATAATGCTATTATCTTTGCAAAAGATGACTCAACAAAAGATTTATTATTTGGAATTATTGGACAAGATACCGATTACAACTGGATTTTTGATGACGAAACTATTAAAGAAGCAGTAAAAAGAACGCTGGATGAAATAAAACAAGAGATTTTACCGCTAGAAAAAAATGAAGAGGTAAGAAAACAGGAAGAATTTTGCTTGAGAAAAGAGCAAGAGGAAAAAGAAAAGAACGATAGATTAGAACGAATTAAGAAAATGCTTTCTTGACATCCTATCAAATACGCATTTTAAGTCCTCAATGGAGGACTTTTATTTTTGGTTATAGGACATGGTTTTTAAGTACACGAAGATAAGTAATGCATTTAGGGGGGAGAGTATATTTACATGATGAAATTTTTTGACCAGTTCATTAGACTGGTCATTTCTTTTTCCCGATAAATGAATGTTTCGATTAGGGGAATTTGGGGAATATGAATGTGTGTCTTAATAAAAGGGAGGGACTCAAGTGAATCAATCGTTTGTTAAAAAACTTGAACGGATCTTCGAAAAAGAGAACATTAAGTTACAAGGATATTATATAGAAAGCCTAATTATTGATGCACTTAACAAAGAATATGAGAACCATCCACCACAAACAGAATTCGAGTTTAATTTAACTTTTGAGTTTGATGATGTAGTTGTTACATTTTATGGTGAAGTAATCGAACACGAAAGAGAGAATGAACTGTTAAGTTACATTCCAAGATACGATGACATTAAGTTTGAGCGAGAAGGATTGCCACCAAACTGGCATGAATTTAATTATACTGAATATTAAACCAGCCAAACAAGCTGGTTTTTCTTTTGTTCTTCAAAGAATTTTCGTTGGAATCGTATAACCTGATATTGTAAAATGTTTCATTAGGGGAGGGCAATAATGAACTCATTACTTATAAGTTTTTTAATTTGTGTATTCCTTATTAATACAAATGTCTCATCGGTTGAACCTAGTCCCAAAAAAGAGACTCTATCAACTTACATAAGAGTAGATCAGGTAAGACCAGAATTTCTTGATCAAGTTCATTATTTTTATGACCAAATTATCGCACTGGATAAAAAGAACGAGAAAATGAGCAAAGAGTTTGAGAAGAAATTTATTGATTTCAGCATTACATGGAAAACGCAAAATACCAGCGAACAATTCTTAGCCATTTTAATAAGTAGATTATATGTAGGGAAGATTGCACTAGATCACAGTTCCTCCATTGAGGATAGAAATAGATTCAATGAAACAGCTTCAGATTTAAAGAGTATTTTCCAATAGTCGTAAGTGATTACGGCTATTTTTTATGACCTTTTCCTCATCAAATCTACATATAATAAGATCGTTAAAAGGCAAATTGATTTAAATTACCACTATCTACCTCTTGTTTGAACTGTTGGATTCATGCCAATAATGTTCTCAAGAGATTTTTTAGGTGGTGCGAGAATACAATGGATCAAAACAGAGGGTTACCTGAATTTCTAGATATTCGAGGCGATAAATATAAAATCACATATAATGAAGACGGAAAGGCAGTTGCTGAATGTGATAGAAACAAAAGAGGTTGGAAGGTAAAAATTAGATTTACTAACGATATGGAAAGACATAAGGAATCACTTGAGGCAATAAAGCAATTTTACTTATCATAAAAATAATTTTCTGCAGGTGGATTTTATATGAAAAAAATAAAAACAAAACACTGTAAACATGGGAGATGTAACGTTACCGTAACGATAATGGGTGAAATCGATATCGATAAATATGCTGATGCAATCATGCCACTTATTCAGAAATATAAAAGCAAGTTAAAAAACAAATGATACATTTGATTTCTTAATCATAAAAAGTGTGAAGGGTGTTCATATGACAAACAATGAGAAAAGTAAAGCCAATAAAATATTAAAAGATTATACATATTATAAAAGTGGAATGAAAATTGAAGTTACTTTCACCAATGAGCCATCTGATGCAGCAATTGAAGCGTTTAATAGAAGATATAATCAGGTCAAGCATAAATTTATTTAAACCGTTTGAGAAGTAAAAATGCCATATTCAAGCGAGGATGAAACAACATGACAAAAAGTGATAATGAGTATCAAATCATTGAAGTGTTTGATGAGGATTCAGGGAAAACAATTGATGATGTGATCAGAAGTTTAAAGTGGTGGTATGAGGATATCTTGTTCAATTATGATTACACTTCAAACAACAAAGCGAACTCTAAGAAGGAGTTAGATTAATGGTTAAACGAAAAAACCAGGAACTTAAAATAGAATTGGTTAATACTGGTGAAATAGATATCAATGTTGCGATGAGAAATATAATAGCTTATGCAGCACAAAAAGCACTGATTGAACAGAATATAAAAGGATATACTATTATTAATCCAAACACTCAAAGAAATAATGAATGAAAAAATAGCCGCCTCGTAATGGGCGGTTACTCTTCTTTTATATATTCAACTAAATCCCCAACCTGGCATTTAAACAACTTACATAAACGGTTTAGTGCATCCTTACTTATGTTCTTCACATCTTCTTCATTGTCCATCATTGTATTTATTGTGTTTGGACGGACTCCGCTATTCTTAGATATCCAATAATTGGTGATTTTAATGTTATTTTCCTTCTCGTAAGACTGTGCAACTTCCTTTAGTCTGATTCTTATCATGTTTTCACCTCGCTATAACACTAATGATATTAAAAAGTGTTTATAGACACAAGTGTTATAAGATGGGATGACAGATTTTCAATCTATTTTATATTAACACTTGTGTTGTGATAACACATGAGTTAATATCAACGTATAAGATAACAACTTAAGTCAGTGAAGTGTATACGTAATATGAGGAGGAATTTACAATGAAATATCAATATCAGGAAACATTCTGCTATGAAAATGAAGATGGATCACCTTTATTCTCAGAAGAGCAACTCGAAAGAAAAGAGTTAATGTCATTTGAAGACTTAGTAGATTGGACATGCGTTGAGGCAGAAGTAATGAAAGATACATATATTCATGTAGTCGAAGGTGTATGCATCTGGGAAGAAGATTTTGAATACGATGATGATACTGAAGATTTTGTGGTTACTGAAGCAGGGTACGAATTATTGCAACAGGTAGCTGCTTAATGACTCAAGTCAGGAGCGGATTGACCGCTTCTTTTTGTTTTACATACCTCTGTGGCTTTCTATAAGCCAGGTACAGATGTTTTTATCAAATAAAAGTATATTAATTCCTACCAAAAATAAAAACGCCATAGGAGGCGTTAGAGAAGGTGGAAAATTATTTTTGTGAAAATTAAAATAAACTGTTGACTAGCTATCAACAGTGCGATAAATTAAATAAGACACCCAATTTTCGTATGGGGTGATCTTTAACTATTAGTTTATATTGAGAAAGGATGGTGTTCTATGGATTAGTATTTCATTAGTGTTTCCTATCTGTCAAAAATTATACTTAAGTTTATGATCAAAGTCAAGTTTTATCTGAAATTTAGAAGAAGCCCATTAAAGAAGAATAATGAAAAGAAGAAACACCAACTGAGCCGTGTATTCGGCAATTAAAAGACGAAGGGGCTATGAAGAATGAAAACGACTAATAGAAAATTTAAAACTAACTGGAGGAATCATATTTGGCAATTGAAAACAAATTTAAAACCGTATCATTACTGGAGTTGGTAAGAGATTATCAGGAAAAGTATTTTCCGTTAAAGAGTAAGTTTGAGCAAAATGGAATTAATATTACTCAGTATGAAGCAGAACTTGAAAATTTGAGCAAACCAATCTTTGATAGAGTATTTGATATTATAAAGCGACCAGTGAAATTTAAGAATGACGAAATGAAAAATAATAAACTTCATGATAAATCGCTAGTGGAAGAGTTTGAAGAAAAGAATAAACCTGATCTATACATAAAAACCGATTACAAATTTGACAATGTTGTTGGACTAAAAAAGATATACTTTCATGTGAAAGAATATAATTATAGACTGGACATTTCTGAATTTAACGCTCTGTTTAATTTTCTACTTCTCTCAGAAGTTTTCCAAAAGGCAGACCTAGCAAAATCATTTGAAAATGGACAATTAATCTCATGGTCAAAGAAAACTTTACTTGGTCGATTTATCAAGATTCTAAATGGTAAAGATGAGAAGATCAAATACGACTTTTCGGCCGTATCAGAATCGGACATTAAAGACGAAGATCGACCAAATGACTATAGCCTATATGATGAAGTCAGTTTTAATGATTTTATCTCTTTGAAAAGCAGCCCAAAATATGAAGGGTTTTTACACTATTTTGGTGGGTATGAAATTTTATTAAAGTCATTATCCTTAGCCAAAGAGCAACGAAAAGTGTTCGATTTAGTCCATGAGCAAAACCTTACTCTTACGGAGATTTCTAAATTACTGAATAAGGACATTTCAACAGTAAAACGTTCCTTAGAGAAAGCAAATGAGAAGGTAAAGGCGAAATACCTAGAGTATCAACTGATTGCACAAAAACTGAAAAGCAACATCTATAATGGCATTTCTTCTTTTCTTGAATTTGTAGATGAAGTAGAAATTTATGATGAAAAGTTTAGAATGTTGATTTGCTTATTGAAGAAGGAATACAAAAAGGAAACAATTAATTACAAAGAATTGCAAAAAAACCGTCCTTATCCTACATATTATACTAATGTCTTTGATCTCATTACTGATAATTTAATAGAACCTGATACAACAACAAAGATATTAACTGATAGTCTACATACAGGTTCATGGAAAGTGCTACATACCATTTTGGAGACTGGAAAGTTTCCAACAGGACTAAGAGAACGACAGAAAGAAAATATTGTGAATAGATGTATCAAAATATTTAAATCTTACATAGATGATGTTAATAAGATTATAAGTAAAGCAAGTAAGCACATTGTGAAGAATACTGATTCTTCCTATATGAAATTACAAAAACAATTGAAACAACACGAAAACCAGGCCAAGAAAAATAAAAATGAAGTTCCAACATATCCATTACATACATATCCAATGTCCGAAGAGGACAGAGAGAAATTCACTAAGGTCTGTATTAAATGTAGTGAAAAGAAAGAACGTAACGAAAATAACTATTTACGAAGAAGCTCAATCGAGATTGGTTCAATTGTTCGTGATGGTTTCTATGAAATTTGCAAAAGTTGTTACGATGGTGCAGATATTTAAAAAAAGATACCAACTTTAATGTATATACTTAAATAGAGAAACATATTCTGCTATTTTTTTAAACACTAATTGAAATATTCCAGTAAAATACAAGCCTGCTGCTCATACGAGTGGTGGGCTTTTTACATAGATACCACTTGGAAGGAGGTGAATATCACATGGAAATTAATCAGCGTGAACTATACACGATCAAGCGAAGAAAAAAGAAAATCAAACTCTCAGAAATTGCATCACATCTAAGATGTTCTGTCAGCCTAATTTCGGAATGGGAGCGGGGTAATTGCAATATGAGTAATGACAAAGCACGGAAGTATAAAGAGTACATTGAAGAAAACTAAAACTATAATAACGGAGGAATAATACATATGAGTTTAGCATTATCAATCTCAACCCAAAAACAACACGTGATTGCAATTGATAAGGCAATAAGTGTAAACCGTGACGGTCAGTCTTATCGAGTCATAAATAAAACATGCACAAAATTTCAAATCGTTGGGAACACATTATACTTCTTTTGCGGTGATATGCTCATTGGTGAAACATTTAAGCAAGAAATCGCAAAAGTGAAAGACCGAAGCTTGAACGGAGTTATCAATCTAGCAAAGAGTTTATGGGAAAAGTTTAATCAAGAGGATCGTATA
>NZ_JBNJQR010000007.1:0-292544 GCF_050113715.1 Brevibacillus ginsengisoli | reverse complement strand
AGACCCCTCATAGACGATGAGGTTGATAGGTTCGGTGTGGAAGTGCGGCAACGCATGGAGCTGACGAATACTAATCGGTCGAGGACTTATCCACGTTTTCTTAGCGAATGTCAGAGCGAGTATATGTTCTTGTGCAGCGACTTTGCGCCATAGGCGGACGGAGCCAACAAGAAGCATATAGGAGCGACCTGTTATCCAGTTTTCAGAGAACAACAAAGCAGCTCATGAACCTATCTTTCGAGATAGAGCCATGAGCTGCTTTGTTTTTTTATGCTACCTAATGAGGTTAGAGTTCGAGTTAAAGTGTCGTAACACATGGTGATGACGAATATTGAAAGAAAGGACTTATCAACTTCTCAACCAGTATAACAGGCATTCAACCCTGATGTCCGCTTATCGCCACATCAAGGAGCCGAAGTTCATGCACTGCGTGTCATTTTTATTTCACCTTTACCGCCTTAATACATCCATATTCAGGCTGCCACATCGCTTCGTGTACGGCTTGCTCAATGTCATCAATTCGTGCTTTTGCCACGCCTTCAGAAATGGCGCACTTTACCACTGCTATAGCGACCTTAGCTGAAGTGATCCGGAGGTCTTCAATCTTGGGAAGCAGTGATGCACCTGGCGCGCAGATGTCAACCATCCCTGCCACCGCTTTTGCAGCAGCGACGAGCATGCTGTCTGTTACTCGCTCAGCCTTCGACACAATCGTGCCAAGTCCAATTCCAGGGAATACAAAAGCGTTATTGGCTTGTCCAATGATATAGGTTACCCCTTTGTAATGGACCGGTTCAAACGGACTTCCGGTAGCAACCAAGGCTTTTCCATCTGTCCACTCGATAAGATCGGATGGCTTTGCCTCGGACTTGGCTGTGGGATTGGAGAGAGGCAAAATGATGGGGTGGTCTGTGTGAGCTGCCATCGCTTTGACAATTTCTTTAGTAAACGATCCTCCAACCGTCGAAGTCCCGATAAGAATGGTGGGATGTACCCGCTGAACCACCTCTAGAAGGCTAATTTTACCCTCGGCATCTTTATTCCAGTCGTCTACTTCCTCCACTGGACGCGCAAAAGGCTTTTGAAAATCCCGAAGGTCTTCCATAGATTGAAGCAACAGCCCCGGTCGATCAATTGCCCAAAACCTGCTAGTTGCCTCCTTTTGCGAAAGTCCTCCCCGTACCATCTCATCCCGAATTTGTTCCGCAACACCAATACCAGCAGTCCCCGCGCCAAACACAACAATTCTATGTTCCGACAAAGGTTTCTCAGAAGCGCGTACTGCGGACAATACAACCGCCAGCGAAACCGAACCAGTTCCCTGAATGTCGTCATTAATCGTACAGATCTCATCTTTATATCTTTCAAGGATTGGTCTGGCATTTGGCTGTGCAAAGTCTTCCCAATGTAGAAGGGCATTCGGATAGATCTTCTGTGCAATACGGACATACCGATCAATGAACGTATCATACTGTTTACCATGAATCCGTGGATGGCGAATTCCGACATAGAGTGGGTCATTCAGCAATTCTTCCCGGTTCGTGCCCACATCTAAAATGACCGGGATCACGCGACGAGGATCAATACCGCCCGCCACCGTATACACGGCGAGCTTACCCAAGGCAATGTCAATACCGCCCACACCCCAATCTCCTATGCCCAAAATACGTTCACCGTCAGTGGCTACGATGATATCAATTTCGTTTGCATGCGCACCGAAGTTAATGAATGCTTCCTCAATGCTGTCTGGATCGTCGATAGATAAATAAACACCAACAGGGCGACGATATAGTTGGCTATAGTGCTCAATCGCTTCACCGACTGTTGGGGTGTAGATAATAGGCAGCATTTCACTTAAGTGCTCGGAAACCAGTCGATAGAACAAAACTTCGTTCCTGTCGCGAAGAGCCGATAAGTATACATTTTTTAACACATTCGAAGGCTGACTAGAATATTGTTGATAGGCTCGTTCAGCTTGCTGTTGAATAGTAAGAACAGTTGGAGGGAGCAAACCTCTAAGACCCAGTTCATGCCGCTCCTCTGATGTAAAAGCCACACCTTTATTAAGTTGAGGGGTTTTCAGCACTTCAGCCCCTTTTGCGCTGGTTTCAATAATCCCCTTTGGATGTACTGTGAAATTTCGCAATGTTCCATCCCTCTATTCCATAAGGTTATTTCATCCAGCTTTTAAATTGTCCGATGAAGCGATTAATCATGCATGCTGTTACTATTTGTTTGATTCTCCTATTCCTACAGAAGCAGAGTGGCAATATGCATGTAAAGCAGGGACCACTGGTTATAGATACGGAGAGTTAGATAAGATTGCCTGGTATAATGAAAATTCAGTAGACCAAGTCCATGAAGTAGGAAGAAAGGAACCGAATGCATGGGGGCTGTATGACATGATTGGGAATGTTTGGGAGAAGTGCTGGGATTTATATGATGAGCAAGTTTACGGCTCCTACCGAATTTTTCGAGGAGGCAGCTGGGCTGAAGAGGCAAGGGGTTGCGGGGCTTCATATCGTCGTCGTAGCCATCCTACATTTTGCATAGACGACCTTGGATTCCGTCTTGCCCGGTCTTTTTAATTTCTACAAACAAGTGTAAGAACATGACTTCTGAGTTCATCACCTTCCTCGTCTACAAGAACTTGAAGGACTTTGAGAGTAGCTTTTTTGTTAAACGCAATGCTGTGTTTAACATTAAATTCAAGATCATGTGCCAACTTTACTTGCAACTCTTCCGGAAGCTTAGTCTTTGAAACAACCATGCTTCTAACTCTACTTTCTGGATGGTTTGTAAGGAGCATAAGGATCTCATTAGTTGTTGAGCAAGCCAAACATCTAAGGGGTTTCATCCCAAGCGGCACGAAGGTGATCTAAAAAATCATTAACTTTATAAAACATACGTTGTGTTAATTTATCTGTACTTCACTAACGGGTATCGTTAGCACAAAAAAACAAATCCAGTCTAACACTTTATTATCGTGTTTTGACTGGATTTTTGTTCGGAAGGATAGAGCAGTCTAACAGCTTACTTAGGCGGAGCTGCATTGCAGGTCAGACGATCAAAAAATGTTGTAAAACCGTGATCCATCATAAAATGTGAGGACAGTCGACGCCACCATGATGACAAAAACCAACAGAATAGCCGCATAGTCGCTCTTGGAAAAAGGACGTGAGCTGTACCAGGTGCGCTTGTTCTTGTGTCCAAACCCTCGTAGCTCCATAGCGGCACTAATCGTTTCGATCCGTTCCAGGCTGGAGAAAATCAGCGGCATCAGCACGGATAGCGAGTTTTTCACTCGTTGGCGCAGCTTCGTTTTCTTGGACAGATCGATTCCCCGTGCTTGCGCGGCGAACGATATGTTTTGATAGTCACGCAGCAGGTCCGGGATATAGCGCATAGCAATCGCGACGGCATAGGCAATTTTGTAGCTGACACCGATACGGTTTAGAGATGCTGCGAATTCGCTGGGATCCGTCGTCAGGATAAACAGCAGGGCCATGGGAATGACCGTTACGTATTTCAGCGTAATATTGGCTTGATAAAAAAGCTGTTCGGCCGTTACGGTGTACCTGCCCGCAATGTGAAACAAATCATGCCGCGAGCCGTATATTTTCACACCCTCTAGAGGAGAAAAGGCGAAGATGGCCAAGTGATTCAGCAGCATAAAGAACAGGATTAGATACAGCACAAAAGAGACATCCCGAAATGAAACCTTCGAACTTTTGAATATGATCAAACTAATGAGAAACATCGCTAGCAAGCTCCGGGTATCATAAGTGATCATAGCGGTGGTTGACCATACCACGAAAAAGATCAACTTGGTTACACCTGTTAGACGATGGATAGGCGAGTCCATTTTAGTATAAGTCAACATTGCTGTTCTCATCGAACCCGAATCCCCCTGTCATAATCAATGAATCTTTGCACAAATTCCCGTGGGCGATCGTATCCTGCACGGAGCGCCAATTCATTGACAGACGTCATCTTCAGATTGGCCGATTCAAGTACGCCCGGGTTCGTTAAGACGGTTGCCGGTGTGTCATCAGCAATCTTATTGCCGTCCGCAAGCACGATGGTACGCTGTGCATACTCGAGCATGAGGTGCATGTCGTGTGTAATCATGATGATCGTCTTGCCGCTGCGGTTCAAGTCGAGCAAAAACTCCATAATTTCATTGTAATGCTTGAAGTCTTGCCCTGCAGTTGGTTCATCCAGAATGATGACTTCTGGACCCAGCACCAGGATAGAGGCGATGGTGACCCGCTTCTTCTGACCAAAGCTCAGCGCCGATATGGGCCAGTTGCGCATCTCATAAAGTCCACACACTCGCAAAACGTCATAGACGCGCGCCATGCATTCCTCTTCCGGCACCCCGCGCACTCGCAGTCCCAAAGCCACCTCATCGACTATCATGGTTTTCGAGATCATCTGATTGGGATTTTGCATAACAAAACCGATAGAATCCGCCCGTTCTTTAATCGTGTCGTCGATCATATCCCTTCCGTTATAGAAAATCCGTCCGGAAGTCGGTTGATGAAAGCCGCAAATTAGCTTGGACAGCGTGGATTTTCCGGCTCCGTTTTTCCCGACGATGCTTACCATTTCTCCTTGATGAATGCGAAAGGAGATATCTTGGAGGATCGTCCTGCCGCTGTCATAGCCGAAAGTAACCTGTTCTAGTTCCAGGAGGGCGTTCGTTTGGGCCGCACTCTCAGGTTGTTTCAAACCATGCACCCAATTAATCAATTTATCCCTACATGGCTCGAGCCGGATGGTGTCGATATGCTGGGGATTCATTTCTTCTGTAATCTCGCATCCTGCATATTTTAATGCGGTTATGTACAGAGGTTCACGGATGCCGGTCTCCTGCAAGAGCGTGGAGCACAGCAGCTGGTTGGGTGTCAAATCAGCCGCCACACGCCCTTCTGTCATAACAATGATCCGGTCTACCTCACGATGCAGTACGTCCTCCAGGCGATGCTCTACGATGATCACCGTTTTTCCTGTTTCTTCCTTGATGCGGTGAATCAGCTCAATCGTCTCTTTTCCGGTACGAGGATCCAGGTTAGCAAGGGGTTCGTCAAACAGCAGGATGTCCACATCGTCCACCATGACGCCTCCCAGGGTTGTTCTTTGCTTCTGCCCCCCGGAGAGCGCATGCGGAGAGGCTGTCAGATGGCTGTGTATGCCGGCATCTTGAGCCGCAGCCGCCACCTTAGCGAACATATCAGACTGTGGAACACCTTTATTTTCCAGCTTGAACGCGATATCCTCCGCGACGGTGAGTCCGACAAATTGCCCATCTGGATCCTGCAGTACCGTACCTACCATCTCCGACAGTTGAAAGATGCTCAGGTTCTTCTGTTCCTGGTCCATGATTTTCAAAGACCCTTTGCTCTCTCCCGGATAAAAAAAGGGAACTAAACCGTTGATGCAGTGGGCCAGCGTGCTCTTTCCTGAACCGGACGGGCCTACGATGAGAACCTTCTCTCCTTCGTAAATGGTTAGATTAATACCATGTAGCGTCGGCTCCGCTTGCGCACGATATTGAAAGCTATAATCTTTAAATTCGATAATCGGTTTCTTCATGTTGATCGTCCTCTTACCTTCTCGTAATCATAAAAAACTAGGCTGGCGCCAAGCCTTCGGCGTAGGCGACTGCCTAGTTGCGACGCGTAGGGTGTGATAGTGTCGGCGATTGAATAAAATCCTCTCGACGAACGGAAAAACCGGTGAAACCTCACCGGCTTTTCATCTTAACCTTCTTTGCTCAAGGTTCCCGTTTTGGTTCTCGTTTTGGCGTAACCGATTCCGAGCAAGGTGCCCAAAATACCTACGGTCACCATATTGGAAATCCCTGCTACAATTCCTTGGACGAATACTTTATCCGTTGGCTCTGCATAGATGACGATGTCGAGCATTGGTGCAACCACAAACCATGCTGCGGCATTTGCGATTATCTGAAAGAGGTTGAAGCGAATGATTTCACTCTTCCCAAACTCTCCTTCCCGAATGCGGATGTTTTTGGCCGCGAAGCCGATGATCAAACCGACGACTGCCGAGGCAATCACCCAGCTAAACCACGGTGAACCGTAAAAGATGGCGTCCTTCAGCGTGTGCCCGATTAGGCCGATCAAGAGACCTGCGACAGGTCCAAAAATAATCGCCATAAGTGCAAGCAAAGCGTATGCTGTCTCAATGTTGGTGTTCGGAATGCCGGTTGGAATTGACCCAAAGCGTCCGAGAATTACGAATAATGCAGAACCGACGCCGATTGCCACGATTGTCTTGATGGACAACCCATTGCTGTTTCCCATATCCTGTTCCTCCTTAGAAATATTTAAGATGAGATAAATATTGCGAATACAGGAACATTATAGCGAATGTGTGGATGGATTGGAATATGGTGGTTTGGCTCTTCGCTTGCTGCTCTTTATCAATATATCGTGCTTCCCCATATACTTGCTGAATTTTACCATAATTTGTTGCTTCGCTATTCAGTTCTTGTAGATTAAAAAAATAACAAGGAAACAAGTGAGAAAACACCCTGAAAACTGGATTTGACAAAGGGCTGCGCTCAAGCCGATCCTTTTTTCTTATTGCGGAACATTAACAAGGTTTTGCTTACTGTATTATTTTCCATTGTTTCCACTTAGTAACTTTTGTGTGATTATCGCGTCTAACCACTCAAAAGAGCAAATTTTATTTGAGGTGGTAAAATTGCCAGTACCAACAAAGCAAAAACGACTCATATGGATCACTACCGGAGTGATTGTTGTTACCGCCATTCTTTTATACGGACTTGTTCTAATTAACGATACCGCGGGGGGATTATCGGATTGGAGAATGTCTCATGCTATGGGACTTAACGAAACGATTCGCATCCCTCTTGGTAAAACTCCAGAGGATGCAATTCAACAGTTTCGACATTTTCCATCCATCGATGTCATTCACCGAGAACCTGTAAAAGAAGGGATCCTTTTGTTTATTAAGCGAGATTATCAACAAGAGAGTACCAATCTTCAGGTTGAGTACGCGCGGAAAACATGGCTCGGTTGGAAATGGGGATGGGGTGGAGGATACGGAATGGGGCTAAACAAATCTCCTCTTCAAGCGAAGTCCGCATTAACTTATATGAATTTCCCTCAAGTAGAGCATATCTCAACCCCTTTCCCAATGGTGTTTGGGGAGGTTTTAGATCCATCGATTAAAAGTGTTACCGTCAACTTTAAGGGTGATAAATATAAAGCTAAACTAACCGGGAAGGAACTGGGCATACAATCTGGTTCGTATTTCTACCTTCAGCGGATTCCTTTTCTATTGAAATTGAGGGTTTTAATGATAAAGGTGACCGAATTGCTTATCAAACATCAAATGATCCAACTGATAGTGGCTTGATAGATCTTATGAATTGATTTTTTGTGCTTGGAAACGGTTTTCGTTATACCGTATTTAGAAAGTATTGTGTTCGAATTTCTTATTTAAAGATAATATTCCTAATAAATTGTACTCCCAGGGAGTTTACACAAAGGTAATTGATGTCAGGTTATATTGCATTAAAGAAATTTATTTTAATCCAGTAAATTAATAGGAAAGTTTTTAAGAATGGTACCCCAACTGAAACTCCATAAATTGGTTGACATTCCCATGCGGAAAATTTAGAATATCAACTATTTAATAAAAGTATTAAATGGTTTCGTGGAAAAGTCTGATAAAATGACGACTTTGGACCTCCACAATTTACAAATAAACAGAAAGGTGGTTCAAAGCAATGTCGCATGAACCCCGAGGTGTAAAACAATTACGGGATTACGTTGATTCCCCAGATTTGCAAAGCAAGGTATATAAACGAACGTTGCTTATTGTCATCCTATCGCAAATGTTTGGGGGTGCGGGACTTGCCGCGGGAGTCACTGTCGGAGCGCTCCTTGCCAAGGATATGCTGGGAACGGATAGTTTGGCAGGTGTTCCCGCAGCGCTGCTCACCCTTGGCTCAGCTGTGGCCGCACTAATTGTTGGTCGTATTTCGCAACGATATGGCCGACGTTCGGGGCTTGCGATCGGGTTCTTGACAGGAGGCATTGGGGCAATCGGGGTAGTTTTTGCGGCAGTTAGTCATAGTATCACCCTTTTGTTCGCTTCACTCCTTATCTATGGGGCAGGCACGTCTACCAACCTGCAAGCGCGTTATGCGGGAACGGATTTAGCGAAGCCGACTCAGCGGGCAACAGCGGTGAGTATTGCCATGGTTTCAACTACATTCGGTGCTGTTGCCGGTCCAAACTTGGTATCTGTAATGGGGCAATTCGCTACGTCAATCGGTGTCCCTGCCTTGGCGGGGCCATTCATACTAGCTGCTGCTGCTTTCATCCTTGCCGGATTGGTATTTTGGATTTTCCTCCGCCCCGATCCATATGTCATCGCCAAAGCGATCGCCGAAGCAGAGGTCGATCAGGGCACCCATTCTGACATGCCTAGGAGTACCCCGACAATGAATAATCGGGGAATCATTGTCGGGGCTGCCGTCATGGTCTTAACGCAAATCGTAATGGTTGCCATCATGACCATGACGCCCGTTCATATGAGGCATCACGGACATAGTTTGAGCGAGGTAGGATTGGTTATCGGTATTCATATTGGGGCGATGTTCCTACCGTCTCTCGTGACGGGTATTCTTGTTGATAAGGTCGGGCGTATGCCAATGTCGGTTGCTTCGGGAGGGATTCTACTTGCTGCATGCATTGTCGCAGCGATTGCCCCCGCTGATTCCACGGGAGTACTCATCATTGCGCTCGCCTTGCTGGGACTTGGTTGGAACTTTGGGTTAATTAGTGGCACAGCGATTCTTATTGATTCGACTGATCCAGCGTCTCGGGCAAAAACTCAAGGAACCATTGATGTATTGATCGCTTTAGCTGGGGCATCAGGGGGGGCGCTGTCTGGTGTGGTGGTGGCCAATTCTAGCTACGGAATGCTCTCTCTCGGCGGGGGGATTCTCTCGCTTTTGCTGATTCCAGTCGTGATATGGTCACGTAACCCTCGCAAAGTGATGACATCGGAAAATAAGTCGATGTAGTTGAAAACTTAAGATAAACGGAAACGAATACTGGAACATACAAAAGGACCGAAAAATCGGTCCCTTTTCTTTAGTCAAAAACCATGTTCATTATCTTAAAAGTATGATTCAAGTAATCGATCGTAAACCTCTTGTGTGTCTACGTCAATTGTCCACAAGGAATCAGTGAAGGATATAAATATCCCCGTTTCTTTTTGCCTCGCAATGATTTCCATAAGGATATGGTCTACACACAAAACATGGTAAACTATCTTTCGTGGACAAATGATAGGAGGATTTTAGATGTTACCTATGGAGATTGTATGGAGACCAAGCACCGGGACCGGTTATGAACATCTCAAAATAAGAGAAAAAAATAATCAAATTCTCGTAGATAGTATTGTCATTGGAAGATTAGATGAGGATCAACTCTTTCGATTAAAATATGATCTCGTTCTCGACCAAAATTGGGTCACTCGAGAAGTAACCATGTGTATGTTGGGAGAAGATCGATTTTTGAGGCTGACATCTGACGGCAATGGGATTTGGAGAGATGAAAAGGGAGAAGTCGTTTCAGAACTCTCAGGCTGCGTTGATATTGATCTATCATGCACCCCTTTTACGAATACACTTCCTATTAGACGATTATCGTTTGATCTATCACAACAGCGAGAGATCAAAGTCGTTTACATTTCAGCTCGTGATTTGGTTTATAAACAAGTTAAGCAGAAGTATACCTTACTTGATAGTGGGGAGAATTCATCTGTCTATCAATATCAGAGCGGAAATTTTCAGGAGAACATTACGGTGGACTCAAACGGCATTGTATTGGATTATCCTAATTTATTCTTTCGTGAGACTATTTGAAACGACGTGACTGGCCTGACCGTTCACAGCGATCAGGCGTCTCAGTACACGTCCTATTCCTACTACGACAAGTTATCCGATTTTATGAGAAATGAGGGCAGTATTCTTTAAGGTATTTCTTCCTTCCACGATGTTCGGGTGGAATTGGATGGTTGCTTTTTGACGTACCAAGCTCACTCCGTTAATCGCCTGAAGCAAGGCCTCCTCGCTTGCCAGCTTGCCAGCATCCGCAGCGATAGCTAAGCCAGCAACGGTTCCCTGGGCAGACGCTACCTTGGCGCTTTCGATTCCGGTGATGTTGCCTGCCACGTAAAGTCCTTTCAACGGAGTCTGCATCCGCTCATTGTGAAGGGGAACATGTCCACCGAGTGAAGGGATGTAAGCGAAGGGACAGCCTGCTACCGCTGCTAGCTCCGCGAGTGGACTAAGCCCTCCGGAGATACAGACGAAGTCGGCGGGTATGACTTGTTCGGTTCCGGCAATGATTTCCCCGGAAGGAGTGACGTCAGCGATCCGAACGCCTTCCACACAGGTTGTCCCGATAATTTCTACTGCCGCCTTGCGCAGCTGTATTGGGATGTCCCACGTCTTCACCCCATTTTTGGGATAGAACCTGATACCTAAACCTTGCAGCCACTCATTGACGACGAACTTGCTGCCGATTCGAAGAAAGGGTGAAGGGGCAAGATGAGCAAAGCGAAGCATGGACTGCATGACAGCTTTCGGTTTTGCAGCCTCCTCGGTGACGATGGACATGGAGGGAAGCACCATGCGGTCGATTTTGACGCCCGCGAGCATCAATTCACGGGAGATCGCCATGGACAAAATGTTGATGCCAACAATCACACCGCGTTCACCGACACGTACGCGCTGCACATTGGTCATCACCTGAGCTGCTCCAATGGACATGACGCCAGGGAGTGTCCAGCCAGGGATAGGAACGGAGGTTTCGGATGCGCCAGTCGCCAACAACAACGTGGTTGTTTCCATATCTCCTTCGCTGGTGGACACGATCCATCCTCGGTCTCCTTGCTGCACGGAGAAGACGCTTACTCCACAACGGATATCCACACCTGAGCTTTTGGCCTTGTCACACAATTTGGCGGCTTCTTCCCAACCATTCCACCACTCACCGCTTGGCTCTTGATGCAGCTGTCCCAACAATCTGCCACCCGGTCGATAAAATTCATCTATCACTCGCACAGACAAGCCTTTTTCTGCACATGCAACCGCTGCCGAAAGTCCGGCCGGTCCCGCACCGACAATAAGCACATCCATCATTTTATTTTGCCTCCTGACTTGAGCGGCGTTGGCAGGATACTGTTCCCCTGGACCTCCATACCTTCTTCCACAAGCGTGAGACAGGAGCGAATCCCAGGGACACCGTTCACGCTGACTCGGCATTCGAGACAATGGCCGATATTACAATAAATCCCCCGGGGAGTCCCTTTTTCTTCGTGAACGCGCAATGTCCGAATCCCATTTGCCAGTAAGGATGCGGCAATAGTTTCCCCTTCCAAAGCAGTATAATTGATTCCATTGAACCGAAAAGAGAGTGAATCTGCCGCCTCTCTTGAACCGAGTATGGGGTGGTTCAGAATTCTGTGATTCATTTACTCCCGCCCCCCGATAAGTTGAAAGGTTACAGGGCGCACTGGTGGCTGGTACTTCAACGGAGCTGTGTTGTCAGGTTGAATTCCGGTTGTACCCTCTATAATGTTGTTCAATAGGCTGCGGCAGGTGCGACCACCGCAATACCCCATTCCGGCACGTGTACGCAGCTTCAACTCTCGTGCGGTGCATGGATAGGTTTCAAGGGTTTCGACTATCTCACCCAATGTTACTTCTTCGCATCGGCATATCACCATGTTGTTCGGTTTCATGCTAGAAGCGCCTCCTCTCGTTTGCTTTTGGTCAATTCCTGCATGATCCATGCCAGCCCTTCGACAAATCATAGCCCTTATGCATTCGGATGAACAGGTTTACTGGATGGCATGGGAGTTGCTTAAGTTTTTAACGCACAACCAAGTTCTGAGAGGAGAAGAAAAATGGAGAAACTTCAAAAGTTGAGAGAGCAGATGAAGAGGGAAGGAATTGATGGCCTTCTCGTATCGTATGGGCAAAATCGACGTTATTTGACTAATTTTACGGGTACATACGGTTATGTTTTAATTTCCGCGGACAAAGCCATGCTATTGACTGATTTTCGTTATTCGGAGCAAGCGCTTAAGCAGGCGCCACACTACGAGGTAGTCAAACTGCCTACGAAGGATGCGCTATTTACGCAGGTGGCTAGCCTGGCCGAGCAAATAGGTATAAAGAGGCTTGGCTTTGAAGAAGATCACTTGACCTGCGGCCTGTTTCGGAAGGTTGAATCCGAGTGGAAGCGAGAAATGATACCTGTTTCGGGGCTAGTGGAAAAACTTCGGATGATCAAAACCCCGGACGAGCTGGATAAGCTACGCACGGCTGCGCAGATCGCTGACGCTGCTTTCACGCATATCATCGGATGGATGAGACCGGGTGTGAAAGAGTGGGAAGTGTCGAACGAACTGGAGGCATTCATGCGCAACCAAGGGGCAAGTTCCTCCGCTTTTGACACGATCGTGGCCTCAGGCGTTCGATCTGCCCTACCGCACGGAGTGGCGAGTGAGAAGCAATTAGAACAAGGGGATATGATCACGCTTGATTTCGGTGCTGTTTATCAAGGTTATCGCTCCGATATCACACGAACAGTGGCACTTGGAGATCCTCACCCAAAACTAAGAGAGATCTACGGAATTGTATTGGAGGCCTTGAAAAAGGGGATTGACGGAATCAAACCGGGAATCACCGGACGGGAAGCGGATGCGCTGTCTCGGGACTACATTGACGCGCATGGATACGGCGAAAACTTCGGTACAGGGCTGGGCCACGGTGTGGGTCTCGACATACACGAAGAGCCATTTTTGTCCAAAAGCTGTGTCAAAGTGATTGAACAGGGAATGGTGATCACCGTAGAGCCCGGAATCTACGTGCCCGGCTTGGGAGGAGTCCGCATCGAGGATGACATCCTGGTTACAGCCAACGGCAATGAACTCTTGACTCATTCCCCACGTGAATTGATTGTTTTATAAGGAACGTGAAATCCCAGTGCCTAATTGGTGCTGGGATTTTTCTATCTTATTGGAATGTTTAATTTCTTTACAACGGTAAAGTGATTAAACTTTCCTTCTTTTCGCGTAAGCCCGCTAAAGAAAAGACTTCGTCCGCTCGACGCTCATTTTAAGGGATACCAAGCGTAGAGAACGAAGGAAGGAAAAGAGTCGGCATTCTTTACATCAGACTGAGAAACGAAGTGATTTTCTTGTCGACTCCCTTCCGCAGTGAACGGAGCGGACAGCAAATACTACACGCGAGCTTAAACAGAGCACAGAGGGACGAAGTCTTTTCTCCCTCTGTCCAGATTTTTATACAGCTTCCCCCAGACACTGTACAGAAGCCTTTACACTTGTTACGTGTTTCGTGAGTACAGGGATTGGCATAGGTTTTGCAGTTTCAATTAATTCGAAATATTCAAAATTAAATAAAGGGGGAATCGTTGTTGAGAAAAAGTTTGTTTATTTTGACGAGTTCACTGGTTATGTTGGGGGCTGTTTTGTCCGGCTGTTCTGGTGGTGGTCAAACAGGAGGGGCTTCCGGCCAATCATCAGCTGGACAGTCAACGCAATCGACAACCACCGCGGCAAAATCACCGGGTGAGGCCAAGGTACTGCGCTGGAATCTGCATTCAGAACCACCAACTGCCGATCCGACGATTGCCGAAGACACGACTTCATTGGCCATCAACAAAGCTACATTTGACGGATTGACACGCATTCAGGAAGACGGTAAACCACATGAGGCGATCGCCGAGAAGATCGAAGTTTCTCCTGATATGAAAACGTATACATTCAAGCTGCGGGATTCCAAATGGAGCAACGGCGAACCCCTTACGGCGAAAGATTTTGAGTTTGCATGGAAGCGGGCGCTGGATCCGAAGACAGCTTCCAATTACGCCTATCAACTCTATTATATCAAGAATGGCGAAGCGGCTAACAAGGGCAAAGCCAAACTGGATGACGTAGGTGTCAAGGCACTGGATGACAAGACACTGCAAGTTACGTTGGAAAATCCAACCCCTTTCTTTCTGGAGCTGACTGCATTTGATACCTACTTTCCAGTCAACGAGAAGCTGGTCAAGGCGAATCCCAATTGGGCGACGGATGCCAAGACTCACCTGGGCAACGGACCTTTCAAAATGGAAAGCTGGGAACACAAGAGCAAACTAGTAATGGTGAAAAACGACAACTACTGGGATAAAGATGCGGTGAAGCTCGACAAAATTGAATTTTCTATGGTAGAGGATGAAAATACGGAGCTTTCCATGTTTGAAAATGGAGAAATCGATTGGGCAGGTCATCCGCTCAGTTCACTGCCGACAGATTCAATGCCTGCCATGAAAAACTCGGGGAAAATGGTCGTTCACCCCGTAGCCGCAACCTACTGGTACAAATTTAACACAGAAAAACCTCCGTTCAACAACGTTAAAATCCGCAAAGCATTTGCCTATGCGATCAATCGACAATCGTTAATTGACAACGTATTGCAGGCTAACCAGCAACCGGCTATGGCGATAGTTCCTCCATCGATGTCGCTGAATCCAAATGGATGGTTCAAGGACAACGATCAAGAGACCAGTAAAAAACTGTTGGCGGAAGGAATGAAGGAACTGGGTATCACCAAGCTGCCGCCGATTACACTTTCCTACAACACGTCAGAGGGACACAAGAAACTTGCCGAAGCGATTCAAGATCAGTGGCGTAAAAACCTTGGGGCTGATGTGAAGTTAGAGAATCAGGAGTGGAAAGTGTATCTGGAGACGTTGCATCAGGGCAACTACCAGGTAGGGCGTTCGGGCTGGTCGGCAGACTTTAACGATCCGATCAACTTCCTGGAAATTTTCAAAGAAAAGATGGGTGGAAACAACGATACCCGCTGGGAGAATCCGAAATACAAGGAATTGCTGAATCAATCGGCGCTCGAATCCGATCCACAAAAACGAAAAGAAATCTTGAAGCAGGCCGAACAGATTCTGATGGACGAAATGCCGATTATGCCGATCTATTATTACACGCACACATGGGTGAAGAACGACAAGGTTCATAACGTGGTGACAGATGCTCTTGGTGGAATTGACTGGAAGTGGGCTTCAATCGAGTAGACCAGTAGAAGGAGGAGTCGCATATGAAAAAGTGGAGAAGTGCGGTTGTATCGATGATCATGATTGTTGCGTTAGCTCTCGCTGGCTGTTCTAATCAGCAGACTTCTGGCTCATCAAGCTCGTCAGGGGCAGGGGATAACGAAATAGTAGTAGGGGTAATTCTCCCGATGACGGGCAACAACGCGACGGACGGCAAGGATATGTCCAATGCGGTGGACATGGCGGTGAAAAAGATCAATGCGGCTGGCGGCGTTCTCGGGAAAAAACTGAAGATAGAAATTGCGGACGATGGTTGTGATCCGCAGATGTCGACGGCGGCAGCCAACAAACTGGTTTCCCAAAACGTCACGGCGGTTGTTGGGGGATACTGTTCCGGAGCGACTCTGCCAGCATCCGGCGTATTTAAAAACGCTGGAATACCGATGATCGTCACGGCAGCGAATTCCGCCAAATTGCCGGCGCAAGGGTACGATACGCTATTTTTGATCAATGGGCTGGTTCCTGATCAGGCGCAAAAAGCAGCCGATTACATGGGAAATAAAAATGCAAAAAAAATAGCGCTGGTTCATGACAACTCCGCGTACGCCAAGGATCTTGCCGACTCGGCCAAGGCAGCGATTGAGAAGGCGGGTGGCACCGTCATCGCCTTTGAGGCAATCAATCCGGAAGAAAAGGATTTTAGCGCACTAGCTACCAAACTAAAGGGGCTGCAGCCGGACGCCACCTATTTTACCGGTTACTATGCTGCGGGAGGTCTCATGCTGAAGCAATTTAAGCAAAAGAGTGTTCCTGGGCTTTTCATGGTGGGTGACGGTTCCTTCAGTGAGGATGTGATCAAGATAGCAGGAGCTGACAATGCGGAGGGTCTTTTGATCACAGCCACTCCTACGGCAGAGTTAATCGATGGGGCGCAAGCGTTCGTCAGCGAGTACAAGCAAGCGTATAACCTTGCTCCGGGACCTTTTTCGGCTCTCACGTACAACGGGATTAATCTATTAGCTGATTCGCTCAAGCGCGCCAATTCAACAGATAAGGAAGCGCTGAAAAAAGCAATCAAGGAAACCAAGGAATTTCAGGCGTTGGGGCAAACGATCTCCTTTAACAACCAAAATACGTTGGACACCTCCAACTTTGCCGTTATACAGGTGGCAGGTGGTAAGTTCACGCTGGCCAAGTAGGCGGGAAGGAGAATGCGGCCATGGAAATGCTTGTGCAAACACTATCAGACGGGTTGGTGATCGGAGCTTTTTACAGTTTGATCGCGCTGGGTTACACCATGGTGTTCGGGATCATCAAGCTGCTTAACTTTGCTCACGGAGATCTGTACATGCTCGGAGCGTTTGTTGGATATAGTCTCTTAAGCTGGTTGACCGACAATGGGACATCCGGTGCGGGCTTGATGGGAATTGCCTTTGTCTTTCTCGCGACGATGGCGATTGTCGGGGTAGTGGCAATGGGGATTGAGCGGGTGGCGTATCGCCCGCTTCTTCTTGCTCCCCGTCTGTCGATTTTGATTACGGCCATTGGGGTGTCACTGTTGCTTGAGAATGGGTCAATGATTGGATGGGGAGCACAGTATCGGGTATATCCGATACAACTGTCTAACCAGGGATGGGATGTATTCGGGGCACATATCACCTATGTACAAGGGACATTGGTGCTCGTATCTGCCCTGTTGATGCTAACCTTGCACCTGTTTATTGGACGCACCTTTTACGGCAAGGCAATGCGAGCGATTGCGCTGGATCAGACGGCATGCAGCCTGATGGGTGTCAATGTGAATCGGGTGATTGCGCTTACGTTTTTTATCGGAGCATCTCTCGCAGCCGGAGCAGGGATGATGGCGGGAGCCTATTACGGGACGGTCAACTTCATGATGGGTTTCATCATTGGGTTAAAGGCGTTTACCGCCGCTGTTTTGGGCGGAATCGGGAGTATCCCGGGCGCTATGCTTGGGGGCCTTGTGCTTGGGCTGATTGAGACGACGGGGACGTACTTTTTTGGCGGTTCGTGGAAGGATGTCGTCGTGTTTTCTTTGTTAATCCTGATTCTCGTGTTGAAACCGACAGGCATCATGGGCACAAAAGTGACAGAGAGGATGTAGGTGAAAGATGAAACGATCTGTAAACGTATGGGTGCTCATCCTGTTTGCGCTTGCGGCCTGCCTGCTTCCCTTTGGCATCAACAATTACTGGCTGGACGTAGCGACGATGGCCCTGCTTTATGTCGTACTGGCCCAGGGGTTAAATATTGTCGTCGGTTTTGCGGGACTGCTCGATCTTGGTTACGCCGCTTTTTTCGCGGTTGGTGCCTACACCACGGGAATCTTGATGACGGTGTACCATTGGTCTTTTTGGCTTACGCTTCCGGTCGGGATCGTGATTAGCGCCATCATCGGGGTCATCATTGGCGCTCCGACGTTGCGGCTGCGCAGTGACTATTTGGCAATCGTTACACTTGGTTTTGGTGAAATCATTCGAATTTTAGCGATCAATCTGACGATCACAGGGTCAGCGTCTGGCATCTATGGAATTCCTCGTCCTTCGATAGGCGGTTATATGTTGTCTGGACAGCAGGACTTTTACTACATGTTCCTTGTCGTAGCGATATTATCTGTCATCTGTGTTTCTCGGTTGCGCCGTTCTCGGATTGGCCGCGCCTGGACGTACATTCGGGAAGACGAGGATGCGGCGGAAGCGATGGGGATTAATCGAATCCACATGAAACTTTTGGCGTACTCTATCGGTGCTGTGATCGGTTGTCTCGCCGGTTCCATCTTCGCTGTCAAAATGAGCGCCATCGCTCCGTTAAGCTTCAGTTTCATGCAGTCCATCATGATTTTGCTTGCGGTCGTGTTGGGAGGTTTGGGGAGCGTTTCTGGTGTTGTGCTGGGGGCCGTGTTGGTCATCGCTCTTCCGGAATTGCTCCGCTCCGTAGAGGATTGGCGCTTTGTGCTGTTCGGAGTTGCGCTGATTGTGATGATGGTGTATCGCCCTCAAGGCTTGTGGCCGGCCCAATCCGGCAAGGAAGCACAGAAAGAGGCCGAGATGGAGGGGAGGGAAAGCACCGATGCACAGTTTGACAATGAAAAATGTAACGCTTAGGTTTGGCGGTTTGGTTGCGATCAACAATCTGTCCTTTGACGTGGAGGCGGGCTCCATAACGAGCATCATCGGGCCAAACGGGGCGGGAAAGACATCCGTTTTTAACTTGCTGACGGGCTTTTATCAGCCGAACAAAGGAAAGATTGAATTAAACGGGGTCTGCCTGAACAACAAAAAACCGAGTGAAATCACCCGACTGGGACTTGCCCGAACGTTTCAGAATCTGCGTTTGTTTCCTAACCTGACCGTGCTGGATAACGTGAAGGCCGGGATGCATTGTCGAACGAAACAAAAGGTTCTGGGGGCTTTGCTGCATACCCGAGCGCAGCGGGAAGAAGAGCACCTGATCGAAGCAACCGCAATGGATTGCCTCTCCTTCGTGGGAATCGAGCAGTACGCGCATCGCATCGCTAAGCATTTGCCATATGGAACGCAGCGTTATCTCGAAATTGCCAGAGCGTTGGCGACCAAGCCCCAAGTGCTTCTCTTGGATGAACCGGCGGCTGGGCTGAATTACGAAGAGAAGGAGAATCTGATCCAGCTGATCCGCCGAATTCAAGCAACGTACCGAGTGACAGTGTTGATTATTGAACACGATATGGCGCTGATTAAAAAAGTGGCCGAAAACCTGATTGTGCTTGATTACGGAGAAAAGATCGCGGAAGGAGCACCAGATCAAGTGTTGAACGATCCACGGGTTGTGGAGGCTTATCTGGGGAAGGAGGAGGCCGTGTGAGTGCGCTGTTGAGCTTGATGGACGTTCAAGCCTTCTATGGTAAGAATCAGGCATTGAAAGGAATCAGTCTGGAAGTACACGAGGGTGAGATCGTTGCCCTTCTGGGAAGCAATGGAGCCGGAAAAAGCACGACGCTGAAGACGATCTCCGGTCTGGTGAAGCCGAAAAACGGAGAAATCCTCTTTCAAGGGCGAAACATCGTCCAAATGCAACCACATAAAATCGTTGAAGCGGGTATGATTCATGTGCCGGAAGGGAGGCGCATATTCACCGGGCTGACGGTAGTGGAAAATCTGGAACTGGGCGCCTTTACGGTACGAGGGAACAAAGGCTTGGTAAAAGAGGGAATTGAACGTTCTTTTGAGTTTTTTCCTCGATTAAAAGAGAGAAGCAAACAGTTGGCTGGAACCTTGAGCGGTGGGGAACAGCAGATGCTAGCCATTTGCCGCGGATTGATGGCGCGGCCCAAATTACTCATGCTGGATGAACCTTCAATGGGTTTGGCGCCGATTATCGTTCAGGAGATTATGGCCATCATCAGAGAGATCAACCGACAAGGGACGACAATTCTATTGATTGAGCAAAACACCAAGGCGGCTTTGGGTCTGGCTCACCGCGGTTATGTGATGGAGATCGGCAGGATCACGGTACAAAATACAGCGGAAGTGCTGCGAAAAGATGACTCGATCGTAAAAGCGTACCTGGGAAGTTGAAAGCAGAATGAATACGATCACGTCTTACATTGCCTTATCGTCCAAAAATGGAGGGGATGGTTATGGAAGTGATCCGCATTTTGTCAGAGGTAATGCCGCCGAAGCGTGAACGGCGCTATCGGCGGTCTGGATGGGGAAGTTGTTTTTTAAGTTTATTAAAAAAGTTTAATTGCTTTACGTGGTAAAGCAATTAAACTTTTTCCATGCGCGCAATCCAACTAGAGAAAAGACTTCGGCCGCTCGTGTCTCATTTTAAGCGAAACCCAGCGTAGAGAACGTAGGAAGGAAAAAGAGTCGGCATTCTTTACGTCAGTGAGAAGCGAAGTGATTTTCTTGTCGACTCCCTTCCGAAGTGAACGAAGCGGACAGTTGTTGCTACACGCGAGCTTAAACAGAGCTTAGAGGGACGAAGTCTTTTCTCCCCCCGCTATTTCTTAATCTTATTATACAACGTCGCCCGAGAGATCCCGAGACGTTTGGCGGCAGCCAGCTTGTTGCCTTTCTCCAGCTCAATCGCTCGGATGATGACTCGCCGCTCGTGTTCCTCAAGCTCCTCCTGCAAGGAGAGCAGTTCTTCACTTGTGGGTAATGGCGGATGCTTCGGATTGTTCTGAAACGAGCTGGGCAGATCCTCTTCCTTGATGACTCCATCTGTGGAAAACACGACAACTCGTTCAATCGTGTTGCGCAGCTCGCGAATGTTCCCCGGCCAGTCGTGTTCCAACAGGCTTTGCATCAGATTGGGCGAGAGCGCTTGAATCGGTCGGTTGTAACGCAAGGAGAACTCATATAAGAAGTAATGGGCCAGTTCAATCGCGTCCTCAATGCGCTCCCGCAAAGGTGGTATGTGAAGCGTCACTACATTGAGACGGTAGTACAGATCCTCGCGAAATTTTCCTTCTTTAATCAAGTCTTCCAGGTTCTTGTTTGTCGCTGCTACAACGCGAAAATCGGCATCAATCTGTCTTGTGCCGCCGACCGGATAGTACTTCTTCTCTTGCAAAACCCGCAATAGCTTCACTTGCATATCGAGCGGCATTTCACCTACCTCATCGAGGAACAACGTGCCTCCACGAGCCAGCTCGATCATACCCTTTTTCCCTTTTTGATCAGCTCCTGAAAAAGCTCCTTTTTCATAACCAAACAGTTCGCTTTCGAACAAGGAGGGAGCAATGGCTCCGCAGTTGATGGCGACAAACGGTGTTCCCGGCTCTTCTCTGACGTCATGAACCGCTTTGGCAAACAGTTCCTTGCCTACCCCGCTTTCGCCAAGAATCAGGACGGTTACCTCTGTGCCTTTCAGCTTTTGGATGAGACCCTTGATCCTTTTAATCGCATGACTGGTTCCTTTGATCGACTGAAACGGATCGGTGGATGGGCTTAGCTTCGCCATTTCCTGTTGCAGATGGTGAACTTTTTTGGTGGCGTTCAAGAGTTCCTGATTCAAACGAACCTGGCTGGTGATATCTGTTTCAGCGGCAACGGCTCCAATGATTTGGTCATGCAATTGGATTGGATTGGTGTTGATCAATACGAAAATATCTTCACGCGGCTGGTGCTGTCGGCGATAGACGGACTCCCCTGTCTTCAGCGTCTTGATGGTTTGCAGCATATCCATCGGGAAAAAATCGGTGATTGGCTTGCCGATGATCTCGTTCGCCTTAATGGAAAAAATCTGCTCCGCTCCTTCCGTCCAGACTACGACGTTACCACTCTCGTCAATAACCGAAATGGAGGCATCCATGGTTTTGATCATCGTCTCAAAGTACGCTTCAAGATATTCATAGGCGCGAAAAACGGCCGGAAGCGCTTCGTGTTGGCTTACATAACCCACTGTTTCCCCGTGCTCGTTCGTCACGAGGACTAAGCGGCTTTGCCAGAGCAGCGGAATCGCCTGAGCGAGTGAACTAGCAAGTGAAACGGTCGGGTAGATCTCCGTTGTATCCAGTTTCTCCACATCTCGCTGCATTACTTCTTGGAGCGTCGGCAGCTTATGCTTCAAGCGAATCCCTCCACGTGATAATAATGTCCAAATATTTATACATTTCCTAAGTATTATACACTTCCTGCTAGTAGTGTCAATTTTTTTAGACAGAATGAAGGGGAAAGCCCTGTTTTAAGGATTGGCACATAGCTTGCAATGTAGGAAGGTGGAGCATGGAAAAAACGCATTTAAGGGAGAGTCAACCATGAGTAGTCAATCGCATGCTGAAGTGATCGTCATTGGTGGCGGAATTATCGGGGGAGCTATTGCCTACTACACGGCAAAAGCGGGGATGCAGGTAACCGTATTGGAGCGGGGAGAACTGGCCGGTGGCACGTCCTCTCGCTGTGACGGCAACATTCTCGCAATCGATAAAGACCCCGGATTTGACAGTCAGATGTCGCTAAAAAGCCAGGAACTGGTTGACCAGCTAAGCCGGGAGCTTGATCATTCGTTCGAATACCGAGCACCGGGCAGCATTCTTGTATGCGAAACAGAGGAGGAAATGTCCGCTGCCGAGGAGTGGGTGCAAAAACAGAAAAGAGCGGGGCTTGCCTTTCGCATGTTGGATCGTTCCGACATTCGGCAGGAGTCGCCCTTTTTCGCAGACGACCTGCTTGGCGGGTTAGAATGCGCAACCGACTCAACCGTCAATCCGTACTTGCTTACTTACGCCTTGTTTGATGGGGCCAAGAAGCACGGAGCAAGGATTGTTCAGCGGACAGAGGTGAAGGCTGTAAGCAAAAATCCCGCAGATGGCAATTTTCGACTGGATACGACCAATGGAGACTGGACCGCGAAACAAGTGGTGAATGCTGCGGGCGTTTGGGCGCCGCACATTGGGCAGATGCTGGGTCTCGATATTCCAATTGCTCCGCGGAAAGGGCACTTAATCGTTGCTTCCCGACAGGTTCCGGTTGGATTGCGCAAGGTCATGGAGTTTGGTTACTTGCTCTCCAAATTCGGCGGCACGCGAAAAGTGGATGAAGAGACCGAGAAGTATGGAGTCGCTCTCGTGTTTGAACCAACGGAGAGTCAGAACTTTTTGATTGGCAGCTCAAGGCAATTCGTCGGATTCGACACCCGAGTGGACATGGAGGTTATACGCTGTATGGCTCGCAGAATGCTCCGCTTTTATCCCAAACTGGCCGACTTCAATCTGATTCGTACGTATGCTGGATTGCGGCCGTGGACGCAGGATCATTTGCCAATCGTGTCAGCTGTTAAGGAAGTCCCGGGATTCTTCATTGCGGCCGGCCACGAAGGAGATGGAATCAGTTTGGCGGCTGTCACCGGGAAGCTGATGTCCGAAATGTTGAGTGGTCAAAGCGAGACGATCATCCCGACAGAGCCGCTTCGTTATGAGCGCTTTCAGTTAGAGGGGGTAAAAGGATGAGAACGCGCAAGATTTTTCAAACCATCGATACGCATACGGGAGGAAACCCCACCCGAACGGTCATTTCTGGATTGCCTAAGCTAACCGGAAAGACCATGGCGGAAAACATGCTTCAGATGAAACAGGAGCATGACTGGATAAGGCGGTTGCTGATGTTCGAGCCACGAGGACATGAAGTGATGTCTGGAGCCCTACTGCTGGAGCCGTGTCATCCCGGGGCTGATGTCGGTGTGATCTACATAGAGACAGGTGGCTATCTGCCGATGTGCGGTCATGACACGATCGGGTTCTGTACCGCATTGGTGGAGACGGAGATGATTCCAGTCGTGGAACCCGTAACCACGTTGAAGCTGGATACGCCAGCCGGACTGGTTGAGGCGCGGATCGACGTGGAGAACGGCAAGGCCAAGCAGGTCAGTTTCCGCAATATTCCGGCATTCGTATACGAACAAGAGGTTTCCGTTGAGGTTGAAGCGCTAGGAACGGTTACCTGTGATATAGCCTATGGCGGAAACTTCTATGCGATTACCGATGCGCGGAAGCTCGGATTGGAACTGATCCCGCAAAATGCCTCCAAGGTAGTGGAAACAGCAGTACGTATCCGTCAGGCCATCAATCACCACATCAAGGTGGTCCATCCCGAATACCCGTTCATTCAAGGTGTGACCCATGTGGAGTTCTATACGGATCCGACTCATCCGAAGGCTCACGTGAAAAATACGGTAGTCGTGCCTCCGGGAGGAATTGACCGCTCTCCATGCGGTACAGGAACCTCCGCCAAGCTGGCCGTCCTGATGGCCAAAGGAGAAATAGACTTGGGCGAGGAGTTCATTCACGAGAGCATTGTCGGGTCTTTGTTTCATGGACAGGTGCTCGAGCAGACAATGGTAGGCGACTTGCCAGCCGTCGTGACGCAGATCAGCGGCTCCGCTTGGCTAATGGGCATGCACAGCTTTTTCTACAATCCGGAAGATGAATTGGCGGAAGGGTTTTTGCTTATTCCTCCCGCTGAAGACCACGAGTAAAAAATCAAACCATTTGAGAGGAGAATACAACTATGGCACGTTTTGAAGGAGTTTATATCGCATTGGTTACACCGTTTACCAACGAATTCGAGGTAGATTACAAGCGTCTTCATGAGCTTTGCGACTGGTTGATTGATCAAGGAGCACAGGGATTGATTCCATGCGGATCACTTGGAGAATATGCCTCCCTGACAGCGGAAGAAAGGGCCAAAGTGGTAGAGACGGTAGTCGAGGCCACAGCAGGACGAGTTCCTGTCGTCGTCGGTTCCGGTGCGCCTAGCACGCAGCAGGCAGTAGGCTGGGTACGCCATGCCAAGGAGGCTGGTGCTCAAGGGATCATGGCTTTGCCGCCGATCAACTATAATCCGCGGGAAAACGAGATCATCGCTCATTATGAAGCGCTTGCCTCTGTAGGGCTCCCGATTATCGCCTACAATAACCCGCATGATTACAAAACAGACCTGACGCCCGATCTGTTGGTGAAGCTGTCCAAGATCGAGAATATCGTAGCGGTCAAGGAGTTCTCGGGTGATGTTCGCCGTATGCACGAAATTCTTGCAAAAACCAATCTCGAAGTCATGGTGGGCGTAGACAACCTGGCGATGGAAGGTCCGATGGTCGGAGCGACAGGCTGGATTTCCGGTGTACCAAACGCCTTGCCTAAGGAAGGGGTAGAAATTTTCCGCCTTGCTCGTGAAGGTAAGCTGGAAGAAGCGCTCGCCATCTATCGTCGCATGCTTCCGCTCTATCGCTTCGACGCCAGCCCTCAACTCGTTCAAGCGATCAAATACATGATGGAGCTGGCCGGTTTCCCTGTAGGTCCAACTCGTCCGCCAAGACTCCCACTTGCTGAAGCCGATTACGCGAAGATTCGCGAGGCTTATGAGTTCGCTGTCGGAAAAGAATAACACGAATCAGGGAGGCAAGAACATGGAGAGCAAAAACTGGATTGGCGGAGAATGGATCACTCCGCAAAATGAACAGGTTGTCGTCAAGAATCCATCGGCTATTCGAGAAGAGGTAGGGGTGCTGCATTGTTCAGACACCAGCCATGTCTTGCAGGCAGGCCAAGCAGCTCGAATTGCATTGCAATCTTGGAAAAAACTCACAGGTGCGGCGCGTGGAGAATATTTGTTTCGAATGGCCGCGGCTTTGGAGACTCATCTAAACGATTTGGCCGTCTTAGCCAGTACAGAAATGGGCAAACCGATCACCGAAATGCGCGGTGAAGTGATGAGGGGAGTCAATCTCCTTCGCTACTATGCGGCTGAAGGGGTTCGGGCGAACGGGAGTGTCATTCCGTCCAATGATACAGACGTTCTGCAATATACCAAGCGGGTTCCCTTGGGTGTAGTGGGAATCATCACGCCGTGGAACTTTCCGGTGGCCATCCCAATCTGGAAAATAGCTCCTGCCTTGATCTGCGGCAATACAGTCATTTGGAAACCAGCCGAATATGCGTCATTGACCGCAACTCGTATGGCCGAAATCTTCGCTGAAGCGGGACTGCCGGCTGGCGTGATCAACCTGGTAATCGGCAAGGGAAGAACCATTGGTAACGCATTGTTGGAACAAACAGGCGTCAATGCGATTAGTTTTACAGGCTCAACAGCGACTGGTACCAATATCGCTTCGTTATGCGCCAAACAAAATATCAAGTACCAGACAGAGATGGGAGGCAAGAACGCCGCAATCGTTCTGAACGACGCTGATCTGGATAAAATTATCCCAATGGTGATCAGCGGCGCCTTTCGTTCCGCTGGTCAAAAATGCACAGCGACCAGTCGGATCATTGTCGAACGCGGAATCCTTCCAGCTTTTGAGGAGAAATTGCAGTTGGCGATGAAGTCCATTATCTTGGCTCCAGCCCTCGATCCAGCCGCCTATCTCGGTCCAGTAGCCTCAGCGGATCAATTCCGTGCGGTGAATGGATATGAGAATTTGGCAAGAGAACAGGGAATTGTTGTTGCCGAGACACCAGGATGCCCAGAGCAAGAGGGGTACTATATCCGTCCGCTGGTTGTAAAAGGGTTGGCGGCAGATCACGCGCTGGTTCAAGAAGAGATTTTTGGCCCGGTGGCCGCTATTCTGGAGGCGGATGATTTTGAACATTCGATCGACCTGTGCAATCAGACTGTTTTCGGATTGAGTGCCTCGATGTTTACTCGTGACCTGTCAAAAGCCCATCGTTTCTTGGAGGAAGCAGAGGCGGGGATGGTTCGGGTTAATCAGGAAACAGCAGGGGTCGAGTACCAGGCTCCTTTTGGCGGCATGAAATTCTCCAGCTCTCATACACGTGAACAGGGGCAAACCGCTCTTGATTTTTATAGCGAGATCAAAACCTGCGCAATCAAATACACCCTGTAAAAAGGACATATTGGAGGGATATATCGCATGAAGGTTAACAAATTGATTACCACGATCGATGCCCATACAGGTGGGGAGCCGCTGCGGATCATTACTGGCGGTCTCCCTCCGCTCCAAGGGGAAACCATATTGGATCGGCGGGAATACTTTCGCAAAGAATTGGATCATATCCGACAAGTGTTGATGTTTGAGCCTCGCGGGCATCACGGCATGTATGGCTGTGTGATGACCCCTCCGGTTAGTCCCGACGCCGATTTCGGTGTGTTGTTTATGCATAACGAAGGCTTCAGCACCATGTGTGGTCACGGGATTATCGCGATCGTCAAGGTGGCCATCGAAACGGGATATTTGCAGGTAAAAGGGGAAAGGCCGCGAATTGTCATCGACAGCCCGGCTGGAAAAATCATCGCGTATGCCCAGATGGATGGAGATGAAGTCGCATCCGTCGCTTTTGAAAATGTTCCTTCGTTTGTCATGCACAGCAATCTTTCTCTTGAGGTTAACGGACGAGAGGTAGTCGTTGATATTGCGTTTGGCGGTGCTTTCTATGCGATCGTTCAAGCCGAGGATCTGGGTCTTCAAGTAGAGATTTCGCAGCTGCCTGCCTTGCAGGAGTGGGGGCGAGCGATTAAAGAACGGATCGAGGAGCAGATGGATGTTCATCATCCATTGGAGCCGAAGTTGAAGGGAATCTACGGGGTCATTTTCTCCGATAAACCGAGAGAAGCGGGGTCGGATCTGCGGAATGTGACGATTTTTGCCGACCAACAGATCGATCGATCTCCATGCGGAACAGGCACGGCTGCCCGCATTGCCGCCTTGCATCACCACGGTTTGCTGGAAGAAGGTGCCCAATTCGTTCATGAAGGGATTGTAGGGAGTCAATTTGTTGCCAAAGTAATCGGAACAACTCAAGCAGGTCCGTATGATGCGGTTATTCCCCTGATCGAAGGCACGGCATATATAACCGGAATGCATCATTTTGTCGTTGATCCGACAGACCCGTTGGCAAGTGGCTTCCTGCTCAGTTAACGAGACAAGGTAGGGGGAATGAACATGCTGCTATTGACAGCAGAGGATCAACGTCATCTGATGAACATGGATGAAGCGATTGATGCGGTTGCCGCAGCGTTGCGGGAATATTCTCTACAACGCACGGTCACACCGCTGAGAACCCATATCCCGGTGGATGAGGCGGATGGTCTTTCGCTATTTATGCCTGCGTACGTGGCAGGAAAAGAAAGCTTAGGGATGAAACTGGTCTCCGTCTTTCCAAGGAACAGCGAATTGGGCAAAAAAACAATCTATGGCGTCATGATACTTGTCGATACAGAGACAGGTGAACCGTTGGCATTGATGGACGCGTCCTATCTCACCGTCGTGCGAACAGGAGCGGCTTCGGGCCTTGCCACACGCCATCTGGCGAGAGCAGACGCCAGCAGATTGACGATTATCGGGACAGGTGCGCAGGCGAGCGGACTTGTGGATGCGATCCTGGCGGTCAGACCCATTCGGGAGATTCGTCTCTATAATAGAAGTCAGGCAAAAGCGGAGGCTTTCGCGGAAGAGATCGCCCAAGGAGCCGCATCTGGCTTGCGTATTCACGTGTTGACTGACCCCGACGAAGCGGTATCGGGAGCAGATATTCTGGTGACTGCGACGAGTGCTACGAATCCTGTCTTTTCCGGGGAGAACATTTCTCGCGGGATGCATATCAATTCAATCGGCGCTTATCGTCCTCACATGCGGGAGTTGCCTACGGAGGCAATCACTCTGGCAGATAAAGTCATTGTGGAGTCCAGGGAAGGCGCGCTGGAAGAGACCGGTGATTTTGTGATACCGATCGAGCAAGGGATTTTTACCCAAGATCGGATACAGGCTGAGCTAGGTGAGATCGTTGCGGGTAGGAGTCCGGGGCGTGAACGGATGGGGGAGATTACCTTGTTCAAGTCCGTGGGCCTCGCCACGATGGATGTAGTCGTTGCCAAACTCCTTTACGACAAGGCCGTGCAGCAAGGAGCAGGACAACACGTTCGATTCTAAAAAATTGAAGGCAATAAGAGAGGGAAAGAGATGCTAGATAGACGAAAACGCTTGAATACCTACATGGAGTCAAAAGGGCTGGATGCCGTCCTGATCACTCATCCCAAGAATGTCTATTATCTGACTGGTTTTTATACAGACCCGCACGAACGTTTTATGGCGCTTGTGTTGGTAAAAGGCGAGGAACCTTTCTTATTTATACCGCAACTGGACAGAGATAAAGCGGTTGAGTCCTCGCAAGTGACCCAGATTCATACATATGGGGACGAAGAGGATAGCTATGAGGTATTGAAAGGTCTTATGCCAACCACTATCCAGCAAATAGGTCTCGAGCTGGGGCATGTCACAGCCAGAAGTTATAGAGCCATTGTGGCTGCATTGGATGCCAAGAGCGTTGTGGACGTGGAAGAACCAATTCGCCACATGCGACAAGTGAAAAATGAGGACGAGTTGACCTCGATTCGACGCGCAATTTGGGTGATGGAGGAAGCGTTGAGGCTTACTTTGCCCAAGGTAAAAAAAGGAATTACGGAAAGAGACATCGTGGCAGAGTTGGAGTACCAAACGAAAAAGCTCGGAGCAGATGGCCCTTCGTTCTCTACCATCGTACTGTCTGGTAAAAAAGCGGGAATGCCACACGGGCAATCAGGAGATCATGTTATCCAAAATGGTGAAGTTCTTTTGATTGACGCAGGAGTTTTTGTAAATGGCTATGCGTCCGACTTAACCAGAACCTTCGCCGTCGGTCAACTGAACGATGTGCTCACCGATATGTATAACACGGTGCTGGAAGCGAATCTACGCGGCATTGAAGCGGTACGCCCTCATGCTTTGATCTCCCAAGTAGATCGAGCAGCAAGAAGCGTTATTGAGATGAAAGGATATGGCGATTACTTCATTAACAGGGTAGGCCACGGGATCGGGCTAGAAATCCATGAGTATCCATCTGTACATGGTCGAGCGCCAGGCGAGCTTGTGGAAGGGATGGTTTTTACAATTGAGCCCGGAATCTATAATACCCAGATCGGCGGGGTACGGATTGAAGATGATGTCCTCGTAACCCAAGAAGGTGTTGAAGTGCTGACCACTTTCCCAAAAGAATTGATTACGCTTGAACTGTAAGTGATGGTGGTTTAGAAATCCTTTGGCAATTTAGAGTGATCATAGTCTGTGCTATACCCGTGTCGGTCAACATAAATGGAATTATCATAGCCGTACACTCTGTAAAGAATGGAGAAAACCGCCATTAATACAAAGCCTAAGGCAGACCCAAGGATTGCTTTGCCGATATAAAAACAGATGATAATCGCAAGGATCAAGAGAGCAATGAATAGTGCTGCGATCATTTTTGCATTGATTTTTTTAGCGGTTATTTTTTGGGACATGAACAAACCTCCTTTTTGTTGGACAATTTGTTTGAATCGTAAAACTAGTATAACAGAATAAACAGAGAATTCTTGTTATACCATGTTGGTTAAGGAGTCAGCATCTACTGGTACATTGGCAGCTTCCCCGACATGCGAATAATGAAAAATGAAACCACACTTTCTAAATGGAGAGTGTGGTTTTTACATGAGGAACTGCTTCCATATAAGGACCTGACTTTCTTACAAAATTCTCACATGATGTAACGCATAGTGAGAGACTGTTGAGTTTTTTGTGAGAATGAAATGATAGCATAGACATCTAAAATTTGAACTATTGACTGAAGGGGATCAAGTGTTGAAAAAAGTAAATTACCTCAATTTCATCGGGATTGGCTTGATTTTTTCATTATCCATCGCAATTTTCATCGGGATTTACGAGCAAACAATTCCGAATCGGGACACACCAATTGCGAAACGAGGGGTAATGGATTTGTCTGATTGGGATTTTCACAATCGGGGAGTGGTCAATCTGGATGGGGAATGGGAGTTTTATGAAGGAGAATTACTTAAACCTGCTGATTTTCGTCAAGGAACCCGTGAAGAGGTTTCCTATTTATCAGTCCCAGGCACATGGAAAGGGAAAACGACGAATGGTGGCATGAACAGAAAAGGCTTCGGAACTTATCGGTTGAAAGTGATTGTTGATGATAAGGACGAAGTTTTTGGATTAAAAATAAGGAGTGTCCGCATGTCCCATCAGTTGTTCATCAATGGAAAGCTAGAGGGCAACAGCGGGCGTCCGGCAGCAACCATTGAAGAGCATAGTCCAGGCAATACGCCTTACACTGTATTTTTTCACTCGAATGCACGCGAAATCGAAATTGTGATGCAGGTGTCTAACTATGTGTTTGTTACAGGAGGCATCGTCAACTCGCTCCCGTTCGGATTACAAAGCGATATGTCAAAGTTGAACGGTATACAGATCGGTGCTGATATTGGGATTATTTTGCTATTAGGAATTATCGGTTCCTTTCATCTCAGCTTCTACTTCTTGGGAAGAAGAGAGAAAACCTATTTATTGAGTGGATTGTTCTTGTTAACGTTAATGTTTGTCCAAATGCTTTTCGGAGAGAAGATTTTTCAGGTGATGGTGCCTAGTCTCCCTTTTAACTTCGCCTACAAGCTGTTGGACATCTGTGAGTTTCTCTGTGGAGTATTAGGTGTAATGTTCTTCTGCTCGATCGATTCCCGTCTGATGAATTATTGGAAGATGATTCTATCGCTAGCTCCGATTATTCTTTACATAGTAGCGATTGTTGCGCTTCCATACCGTGTGTACAACGAAGTGAAATATTTGTTCTTTCTTTATTTAATCATTGTAGTTTTCTACATCGTTGGAAGAATGATCTATTTGTACAGGAAAAGCGAGCGAGGTTCGTCGGATCGAAAGGAATTGATGCTGTTCATTAGCGGATGCTTTTCGTTGCTGATCTTTCTCGTGGACTGGGTTTTGTATACAGAGAATGTAGTCCCAACGGATATGCTGGGCAAATTTGGAGTAGTCTGTTTCATCGTCTTTATGAACATCCTACTGGCATTGCGATTCTCGAATGCGTACGAGAAGACGAAGATTCTCTCGCATCAATTGATGCTCTCGAATCAGCTCAAGGATGAATTTTTGACGAATACATCCCATGAGCTCAAGACGCCGTTGCACGGGATTATGAATATCACCTCCTATTTGTTGGAGGACGAGGAAAATACGCTGTCAGCCAAACACAAACAAAATCTTTGGCTGGTTAAGGATACTTCCGTCAAACTTTCGATGCTGATTAATGATTTGATCGATGTGACTCGCTTAAAGCATGGAGAACTGCGACTGCACCCGACTGTTGTGGATGTAAGGATGGTGACTCAAATTGTATTCGACGTGCTGCAATTCGAGCTATTGGGTAAAGATGTGAAGCTGGATAATCAGGTCGGTCCCGATGTCTATGTGCTAGCGGACGAGAATCGAGTACGCCAGATCATGTACAATCTTATACACAATGCCATCAAGCATACTGACGAAGGCTCGGTCAAGGTAATGGCGAGCGTGATGGGTAAGACCGTATTCATTTCCGTAGAAGATACAGGAACGGGAATTTCTGAGGATAAGTTTGAGGCGATATTCGAGTATTTTGAACAGCTCGATCAACCGCTGCCGAAGGACGGGTACACAGGAATGGGCGTCGGATTGTACATTAGTCGAAAGCTGGTCGAACAGATGGAAGGAAAAATCGGCGTGAATTGGTCACAGCTCGGGATGGGGACGCGAATGACGTTTACTTTGCCAAGCACGCATCGGATTTTGGCCCATCGAGAAACCGCGATTACAACAGTAGAGCACCAAAGGGTTGGAAGCGACAACGAACCACTGGACATCATCAATCAAACCGGTAATACGATCATGATTGTTGATGATGAGGCTTCTAATATTCATATCCTGCTGAACATTCTCAAGCGACATCGGTATAATGTGATCACCGCGTTCTCAGCAAAAGAAGCGATGGCCAAGCTGAAGGAGCACCCGAATATAGATCTGATCATTCTGGACGTCATGATGCCAGAAATCTCGGGCATTGAATTATGCCAAATTCTACGAAACCATCATTCCATTCTCGATCTGCCCATTTTGTTCGCGACGGTTAAAGATACACCGCATGACATTGCACTGGGATTCAGAGCCGGGGCAAACGATTATGTGACCAAGCCGTTTGATGCGGAGACATTGATCGCCAGAATCCAGACGTTGATCGCCATGAAAACCTCGATTCAGGAAGCGATTCGCAATGAACATGCGTTCCATCAAGCTCAGATCAAGCCTCATTTCCTATATAACGCGTTGAGCAGTGTGATTTCCTTCTGTTATACGGATGGACCCAAAGCGGCCTATTTGTTATCCATGCTCAGCCATTATTTACGTTTTATTTTGGATATGGATCGTACCACGCTGTTCGTTCCCATGCACAGGGAGCTTGAGCTGATTCAGGCATATGTCGAGATCGAAAAGGCTCGCTTTGGAGAGCGATTTGACTTTGTATGTCACGTGGATGAAAGTGCTCAGCATAAAGTTATTCCTTCGTTATGCATCCAGCCGTTTGTGGAGAATGCGATCCGACACGGACTGTTCGAGAAAGAAGAATACGGCATGGTATCGCTAAAGATTTACGAAGGAGATCATTACATAAAAGTGATTGTTGAAGACGATGGTGTCGGCATTCCGGATGATCTTTTGTATCAATTGTCCAAAGGAGAGCAGAAAACTGGGAGTATCGGCATTACCAACATTCGCAAACGCCTTGATTCAATCCCAGGGGCTACCTTACAAATCACCTCCGAGATGGGACAAGGAACCAAAGTAACGATGTATTTGCCTGTGCAACAGGAAGGGCTGCTTTTGTGAGAATCCTGTGAGAATCGTTTGGTAGAATTCAAAAGCAACCATATCATGGCAAAATTCGAAGGTTAAAGGGGAAAATACGTTGGAGCAGCTAAGAGATTCAAAACGATTAATGAAATACGGTAGCATTCTTTTACTGACGCTATTTCTGATGCAGGCCATCCCCACCAAGGCATGGGCCATGCAGATTTTCGTGAAAACGTTGACGGGGAAGACGATTACGCTTGACGTCGAGGCCAGCGATAGCATCGAGAATGTAAAGCAACAAATCTTGGATAAGGAAGGTATTCCGACCAATCGGCAGAGACTAAGCTTAGCGGGGAGAAATCTGGAGGACGGAAGGACCTTGTCGGACTACAACATTCAGAAGGAAACAACATTGGTTTTGTCTTATTGTCCGTTTCTTGGAGATCTAACGATGAGTCAGGGTACATTGAATCCCGCATTTGCTCCTGAGACAACGAGTTACACATTAAGTGTCGGCAATGAAGTGAGCGGCCTGACGGTGACACCGACGCTTGAGAACAGCAGCGAGACGGTGACTGTGAATGGCACTGCGACCGATAGTGGTCAAGCAAGCAATCAGATTAGTCTGAACGTGGGAGAAAATACGATCACTGTGATCGTGACAACACAGGCCGGTATGACCCAGATGTACACCGTGACGGTCACCCGGGAAGCAGCCTCATTGTCTACCAATGTGGACTTGAGCAATCTAACGATCAGTCAAGGTACGCTGTCGCCAACTTTCAAAAATGATAGAACCAACTACACGGCGAGCGTGGAAAATTCCGTCACCAGTGTGAACGTCTCCCCAACTGTGGCCGATTCGAACGCAACTGTCAAAGTTAACGGATCAAGTGTGGCTTCCGGCAGTGGTTCGGACCCAATTTCCTTACAGGTTGGACCTAACAAGATCGAAGTGTTAGTGACTGCACAGGATGGTACAACGCAGGGATCGTATATCATCACCGTCACTCGCGCGGATACCAAACCGCCGCAACCGCCGTTGCCACCACAACCGCCGTTACCACCGCAACCGCCGTTACCACCGCAACCGCCACAGATCATCGTTGTAACATCGGTCCAAAATCCGATCCCTGTTACCGAGATTCCAAATGGTACGGCAAAAACAGCGACTGCGCTGGGTCTACCAACCCATGTGGGAGTCATACTGAGTAGCGGCAGCACCTTCCAGGCAGAGATTAGCTGGGATGTTGCGAATACCAGCTATGACCCCGACACCAAGGAAGAACAGACGTTTACGGTAAAAGGAATGCTGGTCAATATGCCAAGCGATATCAGTAATAGTCAGAATCTTACCGCCAGTATCCGCGTCACTGTGAAAGCATCCGACACAAAAGAGGTAACCAGAGACATCACTGAGGTCAAACATCCTTCAGCCATCAAGGATGTGGTGAACGGGACAAAGAAAACAGCAGCCGAGCTGGGTCTTCCAGAAGAAGTGAACGTCACATTAGATGATAACAGTACGATTCTTGTGGCAGTCAACTGGGATGTGGCAGGAGCGGACTATAATCCGACCAATCCCCAAAAGCAAACCTTTACCGTCACTGGAAGACTGGTACAACTGCCTAAAGGAGTTACAAACAGTCGGAACCTAACGACCAGTATCAAGGTCACGGCAGATGCGGCATCTTCAAATGATCATGGAGGCGGCGGAAATCATCGGGATCTCAATAGTAAGGATAGTATTAGCAAGAGCGATTTGTATTCAAATCTTTCGTTGGAAAGCAAGCGGGAACAAGTTCAGCACGCACCGTACATGACAGGTTATCCAAACAACACGTTCCAACCCAACCGACTGTTAACGAGAGCGGAAATGGCCGCCGTGCTCGCTCACTTCCTACAAGCGGAAGGAAAGCAATCAGCAACGGCAATGAATTTTGCCGATGTGGGATCGACGCATTGGGCGATGAACGCGATCCAAAAAGTGAGCGGAGCAGGTCTGATGACAGGAGACGCAAACGGATTGTTCCATCCGGACACTAGAATGACTCGCGCCGAGATGACGACGATTATCGCCAAGTGGAAGCAGCTTTCTACAACAGGCAAGCAATCTGCCTTTGCCGATACGAAGGGTCACTGGGCGGAAGCGAGTATTGCAGCTGTGGCGGAACAGGGATACATGAAAGGATATGAGGATGGTTCATTCCGACCGAACCAGGGCCTTACGCGAGCCGAAGCCGTAACCCTGTTCAACCGATTGACAGCAAGAGGGCCGCTGACAGGTATAACGACAGCGAGTTGGACGGATGTACCCGTGAGCCATTGGGCGTTTGCTGAAATCGAGGAAGCCACCTTATCGCATACGGCTATGAAGCAGGTAAACGGAACGGAAGTCATTACAGTCAAGTAATCAAAATGAAACCACACTTTCTACGCGGAGAGTGTGGTTTTTACGTAGGACTTGCTTTGTTTTAAACACATCAAAAAGAAAAACATACTGACAACAGCAATGGACGCCAAACTCAGGTACATGACGAATCCTCCGTAATGATCGAGCAGGTAGCCTCCAATGATCGGGCTCAGGAAGAGGCCCAAAAAGGTGAGGTTTTGCGCCCCAAAATAAGCGCCTTTATGTTCGGGAGACGCAATTTCATCGAGAATCGTGCTTTGCAAGGGTGTGACAATCGCCTCAGCCAAGCTAAAGATTACCATAGCCGCATACAGCATCAAAGAAGTAGAGGAGATGCCGAATCCGACTAATCCCAAGGCTACCAGAACAATCCCTCGTTTAATGAGAAAGCTTGATTTTTTCGAAGCGGTATAGGAAGACAACGGGAGCTGGAATATGACGATGAATAACGCATTGATAGCGAGCATGATACTAAACACGGATGTTCCGTTCGCAAACTCCTTCGCTACATATTGGGACAAAAGGATTGTAAATTGCCCCCATCCCGTCATAAGAAGAATCCCTCCCATTAGATACTTCCGAAGGGCCGAGTCTCCAATAATCATGCTCAACACTTGCCTGAAGCTCATCTCATCATTCGATTTCTGTTTATCTACAGGTTGAGTTGGGCGCAGCGCAGCCAATAACAAGAATCCGTAGAAGCAAAAAATGACCCCAGCGATGAGAAAAGGCATGGTTGTGGCGGCTAAGTCCAGGACACTAGCAATGAGTGGACCTAAAGCCCACCCTACATTCAGGGTGAAGTTGGAGAACGAGAAAGCAGTGTTTCGCTCCTGTTTTTGGGTAAGTTCCGCAATAACCGTCCGTGAAACCGTTTGGAAGACGGAGTTGCTAAAGCCCGCAGAAAACACGAGAATTGCAAAGAATGCGGCTTGATTTACTAGGGTATATCCGCAAAATATCACTCCCGAAAAGAGCAGAGAGAGTACCAATAAAGGTTTGTGCCCGAAGCGATCTGACATTACTCCTCCGATAAACCCACCGATGATCCCAGCAACCGCTCCCGAGCCGATAATGACCCCGATTACAGCAGACGGGAGGCCCAGATGTTGTGCGAGGTAGATCGCAAGGAAAGGGGAACTCATGGAGATACCGATAAATAAAAGAATATTTCCTAGTAACAACAGCTTGATGGTTGAATGAAAATGTACAAATGTTCGTAAAACGTCACGCATGCGGGTAGCTCTCCTTTTCTTCTGTCATCCTGTCGATTCAGGCAACTGTTGTGAATGCAAAAGTGTTTTATAAAATTCACTCGTTAAATTTGTTTAATAATCATCAAACGATACAATCAGATTATAATCATGAAATGCGATTGATTGTCAACTACTTTTAAACTATCTATACTAACAGAAGGAGTCTATGACGGAGATGAACAGAAGTAAGCCTTAGGAGGAAAAGTCGTGACCTATACGATCCAGATCAGCGCTTCGCCTGTACATGAATTTGTCTTTAGTTTTTGCTTTTTTATGAAGCCGATTTCGGAAAAGATGAAGAAAGAACTGTCAATCGGTTCAAATTGGTATGCAGATAGAGAGAAGCAATTTCCTCATATTGTCGAGGATGAAGGCTATGGCTCTGTCCAGTATGAATACGCGACAATACTCGCATGGCTGTATTCAGACGATCAGGGGATTGAAGGGTTTCTCCGGTGGTTTGCTTCGTTGACGGCTGGAGATATTTATTTATTAACAGAGCCTTATATGAGCGACAGATTCTCTCTTCCGAAGGATTTGTCCAAACTGCATGAGAGAGCCGCTCGTTATTTGTCAGAGTGGTACAAAGAGTATTTTCATAGCTTGTTGGGATATTACGAATCTGCCATTTACGAGGATGTTCAGAAGCGGATCGAGGAGTATGAGCAGGCCAAAGACAGCGAGAGCTTCTTGGAAGCAATCACTGGCGGCTTGGTTATGGACTCAGCTCTTGGAATTAAGGAGATCAAGCTGTTCCCCACGATCCATTTAAGTCCGTTTTTTACCAGTCAAGTTTATGGCAGCCTCGCTATCGCCTGCTATCCAATCAATGTATGGAAATCACCGGAGGAGCAAGAGACGGACTTGCTCGTCAATATGGGAAAAGCGTTAGCTGATGAACGGCGAATCAGCATTTTGCAATTTTTATCAAACGGGAAAAAGTCTTTTGGGGATATCGCTGCTATGTTGGGAACGACTAAAGGAACGATTCATCACCATCTGCTTTTTTTGAATGCGGCGAAGATGCTCAGGCTTTATGAGACAGGAGATCGCAATAGCTATGGCTACTACGAGACGAGGCCGTTACTGGCTGATAAAATGCAGGAGTTATTGCAGAAAAAAACTCGGAACTAGGATGGTTTGAGGATTATATAAAGCCCACTTTTGACGAAGAATAATGAGCGATTCCAACCTGAAGTGAAAAGGGATGAAAAGATGAACAAAGTAAAACAGGAAGTTCAGACAGTGCATATTCCCGCAACAGGAGAAACTGTGAAAGCGAAGACGTATTCCGGCAAAGAGCTTTTCTGGAAGGGCAACGAAATCGAAAAGGACGAGGAGTACGCAAAGTTGTGGGAGGATGACAGAATTTAAAAAACAAGGCCTCCTTCTCTCGCGGATTAGGAGGCCTTCGTGTATCCTATTTTCTTAACATTCAAGCGAGTCGAGAATTCCCTTGGTATCAATCACAGTGGCGAATTCATCGTGCAAGCTGACTAATGCCTGGTGATGAATTTCTTCCGCTGAGTGGAGCTTTCCATCAAAACTATTTCTCTCAAAAGTCGCGGTCGCATCCGCATCCGATACTCCTCCTGATGGAAATGGAATGTGATTAGGCAAGGAAGCCCATTAGTCTTTTCACGTTGTTGGTATTTTCAGTGGAAGTGAGAGATTCAAGCAGCGTAAAGGCTACATCGAATGCGGTGGCAGGGTTGTAGGAAGTAATGATGTTCTTGTCGATGACGATCGGCTGATCCGCAATCACATTGGCTCCCATCTCTTTTAGCTGTTGTTGGCGCTTGGGGTTCAGATTATAGGTCGTTGCATTTCTTCCCCGAAGGACGCCGCTTTTTCCAATCATCAACGCTCCGACACAGACGGATGCAATGAACTTCCCTTGTCGATCGAATTCGCGGATAAATTCAAGCACGTCTTCGCGAAAAGCATCCTCGTAAAAGCCGGCTGTTTCAAATCCGCCCGGCATTGCCAAAGCGTCAAACTCATCAACCGTTACTTCGGAAATGAGTCGTTCGGGCTTCACCGTAAAGTTCCAGGTGCACTTAAGTTCGTCTCGAGTTCCCACTGTAACGAGTTCAGTTGAGCCGTCTCCCTCAAATTTGTTCCAGCCGATTACATCTGTAAAAACGCTGGCCTCTACAGCTTCAAAGCCATTCGGTAAAAGCAAACAAACTTTTTTCATGTCAATCATCTCCTTACATGGATCATATGTTACAATGAGTTATTAGTAAAATTGAAAGTACTGATCTGTATATTTAGAAATTCTGATAACAAAAATCGATTCCTGGAGGGGAGAACCTATCGACATCCGTCAATTTCAATCGTTTAAGGCCGTTGTCGAGTTGAATAGCTTTACCAAGGCGGCACAAACACTCCAATACTCACAGGCATCCATCACGTCACATATTCAGCAGCTGGAAGACGAGATCGGGGTTCCGTTGTTTGATCGACTGGGGAAGCATATTCAACTAACGGCTGTTGGAAAGGAGCTCTACGGTTATGTAGTAGAGTTGCTGACAGCGTATTCCAAAATCAAGCATGTCTCGTCCGATGATCAAGTGATTAAAGGCGAAATCCGCATTGGAGCATCCGAAACCATGACCGTATACAGGCTTGGCCCCGTGCTATCCAAGTATAGAAAAGAGTATCCCGAGGTTTCCTTTTCGCTGATCAATGATAACTGTATCCCGCTGCGTGAAAGACTCCATTCGGGAGAGCTAGACATTGCTATTACCTTGGAACCTAAGGTAAGTGACCCGCAGCTCGTCAGCGAAATATTAACAGAAGAACCGATCGTTTTCGTTGGGGAGAGTCATCATTCTCTTCCGTCCATTGAGGGAGCGAATGGGGCGTGCATCATCTTTAGCGAGAAGAATTGTTCGTTACGGCGGTTTTTTGAAGCATATTTGATTGAAAAAGGAATCGATACTGGCAATCATTTGGAGTTCACCAGCATGGAAGCGATGAAGCAGTGCGTGGTAAGCGGGTTGGGGATCAGCTTGATGCCATACACAAGCGTGGAAAATTTGCTAAAAGACCATAAAATGAAGGTCATCGAGTCTTCCAGCGAAAATCTAAAATTCTATGGGCAACTCTCGTATCACAAAAATAAATGGTTGTCGAAGGCTCACTGGAAGTTTATTGAGATGGTGAAGAGTGTGTTCTCCAGTTGAGAAAAGACTTCGTCCCTCTTCGCTCTGTGGAAGCTCGCAATGAAGCGGGAAAGTCCGCTCTCTCAATCCGAAAGGGAGTCGCCAAACGCTTCGCGCCCCTACGGGTTCCCTAAGCTTCGCTCCCAAGGAGGCTGTGTTTCGACCCCCCGATGAGAGGGGGCAAGTGGACGAAATCTTTTCTCAGTGGGCTTACGCGAAAGGAAGGAAAGTTTAATTACTTTACCTCTGTAAAGCAATTAAACTTTCCGATATTATAAAATCCCTGACAAAATTAGCATGTCAGGGATTTTCTTCTGAGATTAATTCCGGAACCAGCCGCTTGGCTTAACCTGTAAATTGATGTTGATTTGCTTTACCTCCGTATAGGCCTCATAGCCGTAGGTGCCCAGCTCGCGGCCAATGCCGCTTTGCTTGTAGCCGCCCCAAGGCGCTTCGTTAAAGGTCGGATGGTAGGTGTTGATCCAGGTGATTCCCGCGCGAAGCTTGCGGATCACCCGCTGCGCTTTGGCTCCGTCGTTGGTGAAGACTGCGCCGGCTAAACCGTATTTAGTGCCATTGGCCAGTTTGATCGCTTCTGCTTCCGACTGGAACTTCTGCACGACAAGAACTGGACCAAAAATCTCCTCTTGAACGATTCGCATGTCGGGACTCTGGGCTTCAAAAATCGTCGGCTCCACGTAAAAGCCTTTGTCCAGACCGTTTGCCGTCATTCTTTTGCCTCCGCAGAGTAATTTGGCCCCTTCATCCACGCCAAGCTGAATGTAGGAAAGGACCCGGTTCATATGCGATTCGGAAATGAGCGGCCCCATCTCTGTAGACGGGTCGAGTCCGTCACCTACCACGATTTTTTGCGCCCGATCGATTAATCGTTCCATGAACTGATCGTAGATGCTTTCTTCGAGGATCAAACGTGAGCCCGCCGAGCAAACTTCACCCTGATTGGCGAAGATGGCATACATCGCATAGTCCACAGCCGTCTCAAAATCAGAATCGGCAAAGACAATGTTTGGCGATTTGCCGCCAAGCTCGAGGGACAGCTTTTTCACAGTGTCAGCGGCGTTTTTCATAATCGTGATGCCTGTTTCTGTTCCACCTGTAAAAGCTACCTTATCCACCAGCTCGTTGCGGGAAATCTCTTCCCCGACAACACTTCCTGGTCCGGTCACCAGATTGGCAACTCCTGCTGGGATGCCCGCTTCCTCCAAACATTCAAACAATAGGATGGTAGAAAGCGGAGTCAAGTCAGCGGGTTTCAGCACGACTGTATTGCCTGCCGCCAGAGCGGGTGCCAGTTTTTGCGCGTTCATCACCAAAGGATAGTTCCAGCAGGTAATCGCACCGACAACGCCAATCGGTTCACGAACCACCATCGCTTGAATATCGTCCGGCACGTCATATGTCTGTCCTTGGGGTTTCGTGCACAAGCCCGCATAGTAGCGGAATTGGTTGACCGCATCAGACACGTCATAGGTGGATTCACGCAACGGTTTGCCGTTATTGCGAGTGTCGGTCTCGGCGAATTCGTTTGCGCGTTGTTCAATCAAATCAGCGACGCGATTGAGCAGATTTGCTCGTTCACGCGCGTGCGTTTCGGCCCAGCCTGATTCGTCAAAAGCTCGTCTTGCGGCCTCAATGGCTCGCTTGGTATCTTCCTTGGTTCCCTTGGTGACACGGGCTAAAATCTCCTGGTTAGCCGGATTGATCACAGGGAAGGATTCGCCCGAAGATGACTCCACCCATTCACCGTTAATGTACATTTTTTTCACTTGGTCGGTCATTTTGGTTCCTCCTAGTTCGTTACTTTGAGGTCCTTGGCAAGCTGAGCGATTCCCTCTTCGATGCAGGCGAGCACATAATCAATCTGTTCATAAGAGATGACGGCAGGCGGTTCGATGCGGATAACCGTCGCGTTGTTAATGGTTCCGCCAACAAGTATTTTCTTGCCGAATAACTGCTTGGCGAGCGTATATCCCAGGTTGTTGTCCGCAAATTCCATTCCGATCAACAGACCCATTCCTCTCACGTCGACAAGGATATCAGGATAGCGAGACTGGATCTCTCGCAGGTTATTTAAGATGTAATCTCCTTTGGCTTTGGCCATTTCAGGAATATTGTCTTCGAGAATCGTACGGATGCCAGCGATTGCTCCGGCGCAGCAGAGCGGATTTCCGCCGAACGTGGAGGAACCGAGCAGGAATGGGTTTTCTTCCATCTTGGCCCACCATTTTTTCTTGGCTACCATAGCCGCAATCGGCATGACCCCGCCGCCGAACGCCTTGCCAAGTGTCATGATGTCAGGCACGACGTTCCAATGATCGACGCCAAACATTGTTCCTGTACGACCCATGCCTGTCTGCACTTCGTCAACAATCAGGAGACATTCGTATTTGTCGCAGATTTGACGAAGGCGCGGGAGATAATCATCCGGCGGTATGTTGACGCCGCCTTCTCCTTGAATCGGTTCGACGATGACCCCGGCAACGGTTTCACCAGTAGCAATCAGCATGCGAATGGCTTGTTCCACCGCATCGGCATCACCGTACGGCACATGTTGGAATCCTGGAACCAGAGGATTATACGGCTCACGGAACTTGGCTTTACCTGATGCGGAGAGAGAGCCCAACGTTTTGCCGTGGAATCCATTTTCCGTAGAAATAAAGTACTTCTTGCCGGTGGAGAGACGCGCCAGCTTGAGGGCCATTTCATTTGCTTCTGTACCGCAATTCACCAAATAAGAATGCTGTAAATCACCCGGAGTAATATAGGCAACCAGCTTGGAGAGATAGCCGCGCAACGGATCAACCATCTCCTGGCTGTGCAATGCGTAACGTTTCAGCTGTGATTCCACCGCTTTCACGACTTTGGGATGGCGATGACCCAACAGATAGACACCGTAACCGCCCAGGCAATCGACATACTCGTCGCCCATCGTATCACGGAAAATCGCTCCTTCATCCTCCCATTCCACTACAGAAAAATCGGTAGAAACAGATTTGCGATGCGAGAGAATGGCTTTCGTCACGTAGTTGGTGAAGTTTTCAACGGAATCCGAAACGATTTGCTTCTTTTGATCGACCGTCAGCGTATCACTTTCGATATAGTTCAGAATTTCTTTCGCCAAACTGATCGATTCTTCTCTCGATTTGCGTTCCATGCTATACACCCTTTTCGTTTGAATTTTTCGAAAATATACTATGCAAAAAAGATGCCATTCTAGCGATGCGTACAAACACTGTCTATTACCACCAAACATCCTTTTTTGTAATGCGATATTGCATCAAACATGATGCGTGATGTCATCAGTAATAACATGATATTTATGGAAATCTACTTTCATGCTACCTGTATTCATCGTGTGATATTTGGCACAGTCCTTGCTTTTGGTACTCCTACCAACATACATGATAGGAAGTTAGGGGGAGAGATGGCATGACCAAGAAAACCGTTTATAGAATCTATGAAAATGAAGTCGACCTGCAAGATTACCAATTGCAGAAATTAAATCAGTTGCTTGTTTTTGTAACCCAGTGCAATGAATTCTACAAGGAAAAACTAAAGAATGCTTCCCTGCCGATTCGATCGTTGGAAGATCTGAGGAAAATTCCGTTCACTCTCAAAAAAGAGCTGGCGGACGATCAAATTGCACATGCCCCTTTTGGACGCAATCACTCTTATCCGGAAGCCAACTATATTCGGTATCATCAAACATCAGGCACATCAGGCAGACCACTCAAAGTGCTGGATACCAAAGATAGTTGGGAATGTTGGCGGGATTGCTGGGTGGACGTATTGAAATCCGCTGGAGTAACAAGAGATGACAGACTGTTCCTCGCTTTTTCATTTGGGCCGTTCATCGGCTTCTGGTCAGCGTATGAGGCTGCGAAAAAATTGGGGACTTTGGTGATCCCGGGTGGCGGCCAATCATCTGCGGAAAGGCTTTACAGCATCATCGAAAATAAAGCGAATGTACTGCTGTGCACGCCGAGCTATGCGCTTCATCTGGTGGAGACAGCCCGGCAGCATGGCTTCGATTTGAAGAACTCCCATGTTCATACCATCATTACCGCGGGGGAACCGGGTGGATCGATTCCATCCGTTCGCAACCAGATCGAAACTTTGTGGAACGCCAAGCTGTTTGATCACGCGGGAATGACGGAAATGGGAGCCTACGGGTATTCCTGTTCAGAGCAAAACGGAATCCATGTGAACGAATCTCATTTTCTAGCAGAAGTAGTTAACCCAGACACCTTGGAACCTGTCAAAGATGGGGAAGAGGGTGAATTGGTTCTCACGAATCTGGGACGTTACGGTTTTCCGCTGATTCGTTATCGGACGGGCGATCTGGTCGAGAATAACAGCAAGTCCTGCGCTTGCGGCAACCCCTATCGGTTCTTCGCGGGAGGTGTCAAAGGGCGAGTCGATCAGATGGTCATTGTAAGAGGAGTGAATATCTTCCCTCAATCCATCGAATCGATCGTCCGTGAGTTCCCGCAGATCAACGAGTTTCGGATCGTTTACTACACCCTGGAAGAAATGAACCAAGTCAAGGTACAAATAGAGGCGACAGAAGATATCTTGGATGAATTGAAAGTATGTTTGCGAGAAAGAATCGGCCTGCGTATCGAGGTTGAACAGGTGGCAAGTGGAGTGCTGCCACGTTTTGAAATGAAATCGAAACGTGTATTGGACCAAAGAGAGAGTAAAATTATGTAGGGACATGAAGATCCCTCTCGTGTGTAACAGATTTGGAGTAAGCTCTGACTGTTCTGCACGGGAGGGATCATTTTTGGTCCAGGCTTACTTGATCAATTCATCCTCGAAAACCACATTTCCATCCATGATGGTTAATTGTACTTTTGCCTCTTTAATTTCTTCAGCCGGAATAGCAAACAGATTGCGGTCTAATACAATCAGGTCGGCCAGCTTGCCAACTTCAAGCGAACCTAATTCATGCTCTCGGAAATTTCCGTAGGCGGAATTAAGTGTATACGCTTTCAAAGTTTCCGCAAGAGAAATGCGTTCGCTTGGATTCCAGACGGCATCTGAATGTCCGCTGTTATCGATTCTTGTCACTGCTCGGAAAACCTCCAGCATAGGCTCCAATGGAACGACAGGGAAGTCGCTTCCTAGCGCTAAAGTTGCACCCGTACTGATCAATGATTGAAGCGGGAACGTATGCTTTTCACGTTCTGTCCCGATGATGGCAACGTACAGGCTTCGATCCGCTGCAGCCAAATGTTCCGGTTGCATGGAAGCAATCACGTCAAGCTCATGAAAACGATGGATGTCGTTAGGATGGATCACTTCGATATGCTCAATGGCGTGACGGGAATCTCTTTTTCCGTTTGCTTGCCGAGCTTCTTCGAATGCGTCCAGACCTAAGCGAATCGCTCCGTCTCCGATAGCGTGCAGACGTATGCGGAAGCCTTCCCGATCGGCTTCAGTGATCCATTTTTTGAATGTTTCCTCCGAGAAAGTCGTGTCTCCTCGCGTTTCCGGTTTGTTTGAATAAGGCTCCAACATGTACGCAGTATGACCGGTTACCACCCCATCCACAAACTGCTTTAGGCCAGCCACCTGCAGTTTACTTGATTGATATTCAGCTCGTAATTGTTTGATGCGTCCCAATTCACCGTCCAAAGCTGGGTATACATGGACGCGAACCGTTAATTCGCCTTGTTCGTCGCATTCCTTATAGATTGGATAGTCCTTGTAAAGCTTGTCGGTGTCGGACGCGTATAAATCATTCACGGAAGTAACTCCAAGCGAGGCGGCATAGGAAAGAAAGCCTTGGAACAATCGTTTACTCTTTTCTCGTGACACTTGAAAGGCAATATTGGTTACAGCATTGGCGGCTTGTTCATAGAGAATTCCGGTTGGCTCCCCGTCCTCGTCTTTTGCGATTTCGCCAAAAGGGGGATTTTCGGTATAACGATCAATGCACATGATCTCGAGCGCTTTGCTGTTTACCCAGCAGAAGTGGCCTTCGTAATGTAAAAGCATGACAGGCCGATCGGGCACGACGCGATCCAGGGAAGAGCGGTGAGGGAGCGGCTTGTTGTCCCAGTGTCCCGCGTCCCAAGCGTAGCCGATGATCCATTCATCTTCCGGACGTGACTCAGCGTGTTCGCGCACCAACTCTGCCGCTTCCTCTTCGGAGTGCAAATCGAAGAGATACACGCTGTCTTTCAGCAAACTTCCAGTCATGATATGTAGATGGAAATCGTGAAAGCCAGGCATGATCAATTGATCCTGGAAGTGATAGATTTTCGTGTCTTCACCAATAAAAGGCTCCATCTCGGACTCATTGCCAATCGCCGCGATTTTGTTGTCTACGATGGCGATGGATGCGGGTTCAGGCTGATCTTTCAAGCTGGTGAAGACGGTGTTGCTTGAGAGGATAATGGTTGCTTTTGGTTGAGCACTCATAGACTTTTAACCTCCTATGCTAATTTCATTTTCCTGTTCAATCTCACTAAAATCCAGCTCAGGAGGACGTTTGGTAAACATCTTGGTGATATACAAGAGATAGATAAATCCACAGGATACCCAGATGCTTCCAAGTATTAAGGAATTTCTCTCCAAAGTGGTCCATAGCCAACTGGTAAATCCCGCGCCAATCAAGGGGAGAATGAGATAGAAAAAGGTGTCCTTTGGTGAGCGACGTTTATTACGGACAAAATACCAGGCGATGACGGAGAGATTGACACAAGTAAAAGCGACAAGCGCTCCAAAATTGATAAACGAGGTTGCCGTCACAAGGTCAACGAATAGGGCAGAGAGGGAAAGAATCCCCACCAAAATGATATTGAAGACAGGAGTTTTGAATTTCGGGTGAATGTAGGCGAAAGCTTTTTTGGGAAGAACAGAATCTCGTCCCATCGCATACAAGATCCGCGTCACACTTGCCTTGGCCAAGATATTGACAGCCACAACGATCGGGACCGTTGCCGCGACAAATATGGAGGCCATCACATTTCCGCCGACAAATTCCAAGAGTTCAAGAGAGGCGGAATCCAATTGTTGAAATAGATGATAGTTAGGAAAAATCATATGTCCGATATAGGCAATGAAGATAAACTGGGCACCTCCCAGCAGCGTGACAATCAAAATCGCTTTGGGAATGGTCTTTCTAGGCTGAATGGTTTCTTCGGAAATCGTCGTGACCGCATCAAATCCCAAGAAGGATAGACATAGAATCGAGGCCGCTGAAACGATGGAGGATAAAGGCACATCAGGATTGTAAAACGGCTTGATGGAGGCAAGCGTTCCGGTTCCCATTCCGTTCAGAATGCCCTTCACCGACAAAAAGACAAAAACGATGAGGAACAGATATTGGAAGACAATAAATAACGCGTTGATACTGGTCCCTACTTTGACTCCGAAAATGCTGATCACGGTTGTAATGAGAATTAGAAGAATGATCAAAACAGGAGTGGGAATGGACGGAAAGTAAGAAGAAAGATAGAGTCCACCGATCAGATAATTGAGCATCGGCATAAATAAATAGTCCATTAAGATTGCCCAGCCGACTAGAAATCCAAGATAAGGATTTATCGCTTTCTGGGTATAGGTGTAGGCGGAACCAGCGATCGGAAACGCTTGAGACATTCTGCCGTAGCTATAAGCGGTAAACATCATCGCCAAAAGGGCAAAGACATACGCTGCCGGCAACATCCCCTGAGACAAATCGGTAGCCACTCCGTAAGTAGTGAACACCGTAAAAGGAACCATGTAGGAAAGTCCAAAGACAACAACATGGAAAAGAGTAAGTGACCGCTTGAGAGATGTTGGTTGATTCATGACCCGCCCCCCTTAATGTTTATTGCAAAAAATCCCCAATGTGGATAAAACATGTCCTCCCTTCATTTGATGGCATAATTTATTGAAAATTGCAAAAAATATGCCAAGTAATTCTATTCTCGGGCTTACAGATACACTCAAATCAGATCGCAGGAGAAATTGTTTCTGATGGAAGGTTGCATCAGGACCCGATGCGTTATGTCATAAAGAGCGAAGAAGCGATTGAAAAATGTATGCTGATTTGATTTGAAATTGGCATGCTCTTTGCAGTGTCTCGAAGTCAATGGTAGTGAAAACTTTCAGGACGAGACAAGGATCCTCGCTCTACTTTTTTTGCTGGAAGAACCTTGCATCATTATTACAGCGTTCCCTTCATAGAATAATCCGCCTTACGTTCAAAGCATACTTGAAACGAATGAGCGATTGACTATAGAGGAAATGTTTTGAATAATGAGAAAAAGGTAATTTCAGGCAACAAAAAGTGATTAAGCGAGGAGTTGAGGGGGAAGTGAGCTTTTTGAGAGTAGAAGATTATTTTCTGGTCGATGTTGAATGTATCCCGTATCCTGCTCCTTTTGACGATATTTTACTAGCAGCCATCCAATCCAATTCCAATTGGTTTGTCTTGCAAGTAGAAGACAAGATTAAGGGATGCATTCGACGCCAATCTATATTTGAAAAGATCAAGAACGAGGGCTATTCTCCCTCCATGCAGTATGAAGATATGATCGTCAAGACGATTCTGGTAAGCGGCAATGATGAAATAGATCTCTCCGAAATGATGAACAAGGTCGCTGTTTACCAAATGGAAGACGGAAAGATTAAGGGAGTTATCGATTGGAATTTTGACACCAAAATCAAAGAGTTCGTTTCGAAAGACAAATGGTTGCTGCAAGAATTGCAAGCGGTATTCCATAACTTTTACCACAGTATTTTTGTAACCGACGGCAACGGCAACGTACTCAAGGTTTCAGGAAAAGATGATCAGGAATTTGTAGGAAGGAATGTATATGATCTTGAGAGAGAAAGAGCGTTTTATCCTTCTGTCACCGTAAAAGTGCTGAAATCGGGAAAAAGGGAAAAAAGCCTGCAGTATACGCCAACTGGAGAAGTTTTTATGATTGAATCCATTCCGATTCAAAATGAGGATGGCGAGATTGTGCGGGTGGTCTCCATTACCAAAGATACTTCAGAAGTTAGTAAGCTTGCTTCACAGTTTGAAGAGTTGAAAAACCTGTTGGACAACTATCAGAAGGAAGTCAGCCGAACACAACGGAAACAATTTGAAGAAAAACCGCTGATTTTCAAGAGTAAAAAGATGCAGGACATCTATGAACAGATCAAATCGGTTGCTTCCGTAGACACCTCTGTGCTCATCCTGGGAGAGACCGGTGTGGGCAAGCAGATGATCGCCAAGGAAATTCACCTGTTGAGCAATCGTCATGATAAACCCTTTATCACGGTGAACTGCGGGGCCATTCCTGATAATTTGCTGGAGTCCGAGTTGTTTGGTTATGAGGAGGGCGCATTCTCGGGAGCCAGAAAAGGTGGAAAGCTTGGGATATTCGAGCTGGCGGATAAAGGGACGGTATTCTTGGATGAAATCGGCGAGCTTCCGCTTCAGCTTCAGGTGAAACTGCTTCATGTATTGCAAGAAAAGGTGATTATGAGAGTCGGCGGAGGCAAGCCCAAAAAAGTCGACGTCAGGATTATTACCGCGACGAATCGGAATCTGGAGAAAATGGTATCCGCCGGATCGTTCCGAGAAGATCTTTACTATCGGATCAACATCATTCCTATTCACATCCCGCCACTCAGAGAGCGAAGAGAAGACATCCATGTCTTGGCCTTCCATTTTCTTTCCCTTTTCAATAATAGGTATGTAAAGCGCGCGGAAATTCAGGAACATCAACTGGAGCAATTGCTGAAGTACTCGTGGACGGGGAATGTCAGGGAGCTGGAAAACGCAATTGAGAGGTTTGTTGTAACAGGAAAGCTTGATTTGTTTGGGACTTCGGAGCAGACCGTTCCTTTCAGTCCTATCGAACAAGAGATTGGAGACATGGAAAAAGAACTGCCTCCCTTATTGCCTTACCTGGAGGAAGTTGAAAAACAGATCCTTCAAAAAGCGATGGCAAGATGCAAAACGACGAGAGAGATGGCCAACTGTTTGAGGGTAAATCAATCAACGATCGTGAGAAAGATTCAAAAATATCACATGGGGAATTCCATGCAATTTGGCATCAATAAGTGATGCGTGATGTCATCAGGATTAACGCTTCGCAATTTAAGCATCAGGCTTCAAGTTCACTGTTTTCCAAGTGGAATGGTTGGCACACTCTTTGCTTTTACAGATAATTACGAAAATTAAAAGGACAGGAGCGAGAAAAATAGTGACATCTCAAACAAAGGAATCGTGGAAGTTGTATATCGCAGGACAATGGGCAGATGCCGAGGATGGGGCTGTAAGAGAGATTGTTAATCCTGCTACCGGAGAAGTGATCGCTGTTGTTCCGGAAGGTGGATTAGGTGATGTGCGCAAAGCGATCAAGGAAGCGAGAAGGGCATTTGATGAGACGGATTGGCCAGACATTCCACCTGTGGAACGCGCTCGGCTGCTTCATGCGTTAGCTGACAGAATCGAGCAACGAGCGGAAGAACTTGCGATACTGGAATCCCAGAATACAGGGAAAGCGCTTCGAGAAAGCCGCCACGATGTGCAGGAGGCGTATGAGTGCTTTCGTTACTACGCCGGTTTGATTACCAAGCCTTTAGGGCAGACCTATCAGGTTGCCGATCCGATGATGTCCATGGTGGTTCGCGAACCGATTGGGGTCTGCGGTTTGATCGTACCGTGGAATTATCCGTTGGTAATGGCGGCATGGAAGCTTGCACCATGTCTCGCAGCGGGCAATACGGTTGTATTAAAGCCTTCAGAGATCACTCCTTTGACAGCGCTTACACTGTTTCGATTAATGGAGGAAGTAGGGTTTCCGCCCGGTGTCGTCAACCTGGTGCCAGGTACTGGTGCGGTAGTCGGTCATGAATTGGCGGCTAGTCCTCTAGTCGATAAAGTAGCCTTTACCGGAGGCACTGCGACAGGCAGAAGCATCATGCAGGCCGCTTCTGGCAACATCAAGAAAATTTCGTTGGAGCTCGGCGGCAAATCACCGAATATTGTTTTTGCCGATGCTGATTTTGATACGGCGATTGAATATGCGATGTTTGCGATCTTTGTGAACCAAGGACAAGTATGTTCTGCCGGATCGCGGTTGCTTGTCGAAGATTCTATCCATGATCGTTTTGTCGAAGAGCTTGTGCGGCGCAGCAAGAAGATCCGGATTGGCAGTGGATTGGATGAACGTAATGAGATGGGACCGTTAATTTCACAAGGTCATATGCAGAAAGTCCTGGAGTACATCGAGATCGGCAAGGCTGAAGGCGCGACCCTCGTTTTAGGCGGCCATCGCCTGACAGATGGAGAATACGAAAAGGGAAACTATGTCGCACCCACGATTTTTACCAATGTGACTTCTGACATGCGAATTGTTAAGGAAGAGATTTTTGGTCCCGTATTGGTCATTCAACGGTTCAGGGATGAAGCGGAGGCAATCCGTCTCGCGAATGATACCATCTACGGCTTGGCGGGCGGCGTATTTACGCAAGATGGGGCCAAGGGAATGCGTGTGGTCAAAAAACTGCGCGCGGGAATCACCTGGATCAACACCTATCATCCAACCTATATTGAAGCTCCTTGGGGCGGATATAAACAGAGCGGAGTTGGGCGTGAACTAGGAACGTTTGGATTAGATGCCTTTACAGAAGTGAAACAGATCAATATGAATCTCGAAGTTGCTCCGTTAGGTTACTACAACAACGATTAATAAAATAAAAAAGGCATGGAGGTAGGATCATATGTCAAATTCCCCGTTCATTCGCCAATTGAAATCGGCTGCTTCGGTTGCAAGGGAAGCGGCAACACGAAATGTCCCTGTTGAACAAGTAATGGAAGAACGCCTTCAAAATAGTATTTCACGAAGAGATTTTTTGCAAAAAGCGATGCTGACCGCTTCTGTTTTGGCGGTCCCGCCGACAATCTGGAACCTGGGAACTCGTATCGTTCATGCGGAAGCGTCTCCTAGGGTTGCGGTAGTTGGTGCTGGACTTGCTGGACTGACAGCCGCCTATCGTCTCAAACAAGCTGGAATCATTGCGCAGGTCTATGAGGCTTCAACTCGTGTTGGCGGTCGTTGCTGGACTAAACGGGATGGCTTTGCCGACGGACAAATGATTGAACGCGGAGGAGAGCTGATCAATTCAGATCATACAGCTCTTCTGCAAATCATTAACGAGTTGAATTTGCAAGTGGATGACTTATGGGCTTATGAGAAGGGAGATTTCCGAGTCATTATCGATGGGTCGCTGTATTCCTTCGAAGAAACTGCCAAAACATTCTCGCAGATTTGGAAGAAGCTTCAGGCTGATGCCAGAGACGCGGGCCCGGATACGTTCTATAACCAATATACGAAGCGTGGCCAGCAATTGGATCACATGTCTGTAGTCGATTGGATAAATGCAACCGTCCCCTCCGGAATGAAATCAAAATTCGGAAAAATGGTGGATCTCGCCTATACTGCCAGTGTCGGGATGGAGAGTAGTGAAATTAGCGCCTTGACGCTGGTATACGGAATGAGTCAGTCGAGCAAGGATGAATTCGAACCATTCGGTCCTTCTGATGAGCGATATCATGTACATGGCGGAAACGATCTTGTCCCACAAGGTTTGGCAAAAGTTTTGAAAAACCAAATCCAAACGTCCTACCCGTTAGAAGCTATTAAACAAAATAGTGACGGCTCCTATACGCTTGGCTTCTCAAATGGCAAAAATACGAAAGCGGATTATGTCATTCTTGCCCTCCCAGTCGCTACTCTTCGGAATGTCGATATCAGTAGAGCGGGATTCAGAGACTTGAAGAATACGGCGATCGCCGAGATGGGAGTAGCGACTTGCTCCAAGCTTGCGCTGCAATTTACAGATCGCCATTGGGAATCACTGGGCAGTAGCGGAGCGTTTGTTTCTGACGAAGGATATCAGGATACATGGGATGCGACCAGAGGCCAATCGGGGCAATCAGGGATTCTTGTGGACTTCACTGGTGGAAAGATTGGGGATAGTTTCGGAAGTGGATCAGCGACGTCATACGCTAAGGACTTCTTAAAGCTTATAGAGCCAGAGTTGCCGGGCTTATCGAGTAAATGGAACGGCAAAGCGGTACTCGATTATTGGCCGGGGTATCCGTGGGCTAAAGGTTCGTACTCTTGCTACACGGTGGGTCAGTACACGAAGTTCAGAGGAATCATGGGAGAACCAGAGGGGAATTGTTTCTTTGCCGGAGAGCATACATCGCTGAAGTATCAACAGTTTATGAATGGTGGAGTCGAGACCGGGGAACGTGCGGCTCAGGAGGTATTGAGCCGATTGAAAGTAACCGCAGCCATATAAGGTACGATGAAGCTACGAAATCGTAACAAGTCGAAGTGCTGGTGGAGGAGGTTCGTTGATTTTTCCTGCATGGTGTAGGAAGAATCAGGACTAATTCGTTACCGATGACGGTACTGTAATTTTCGAAAGATTGCTATTATTTAGTTAATAATATTTTCAATGAATGAATCTTGGAAAGTAGCAGGAGGAATTGAAATGAGTACTCACGATAGCAATCAGTTTCACCGTCAAGCTTTGGTTATTGGCGCTGGACCGATCGGTTTGACGGCAGCCCTGGCACTTCGAAAACTTGGAATACAAGCAACCATATTGGAGGCAGAGGCTGAGGGGCGTACTCGGCCGGGTAGCAGAGCGATCTATTTGCATAAAGCAACCTTAAAGCATCTTGAAGACATCTATCCTGGACTCGGGTTTACTTTTGCGGAAAATGGAGTTGTCTGGCCAGTCAAACGCACGTTGTATCGGGATAACGAAGTCTATGTAAAAAAGTACCCGACTCCAAGTGCGAATGAACTCCCGCCATTTTCTAGTCTCCCGCAGGTTGAAGCTGAACGCTTTTTATATGAGGCTTGCCTTGATGCGGGAGTGGAATTTGTGTGGAGCACTCCTGTCCAGGATGTCACAACAGATGACCAGGGAGTGACTGTAAGAACAGAATCGGGCTCAGTATGGACAGCGGAGTATTTGATCGCCGCGGATGGAGCTCGTTCAACTGTCCGAAAGTCGCTTGGAATCGAGATGGAAGGTCCACGCACCAACGACTTCTTCCTTGTCGTGGATGTCAAAGAAGATGCGGACAATCCGTTACCGCTTGAACGTGTTTTTCACTATCAACATCCCGCGATTGGTGGCAGGAATGTACTATACGTGCCATTTGCAGGCGGTTGGAGGGTAGATTTGCAGCTGCTTGAAGGAGACGATCCACAAGAGTTCGGTGGCGTTGAGGGAGTTCGCAAATGGCTGCCAAAAGTAATGGATCCCAAATATGCTGATCGCATTACCTGGGTGTCTACGTACCAATTTTATCAGGTCGTTGCACAAAGCTTTACGGACGCCCATGGTCGAGTGCTGCTCGCCGGAGAAGCCGCACATCTTTTCGCGCCATTTGGTGCTCGCGGGATGAACTCGGGTGTGCCTGATGCACTGATAGCGGCGAAAGGCATTCATGCGGCAATCCACTCATCTGATCGCAATACCGCCAAGCAAGCGATACTGGACGCGGCCGAGGAACGCAAAATTGCGGCACAATATAACCGGGATTGCGCAGGTATCGCACTTGAACACATTCAGGGAAGTTCTCCGATGATCAATATGAAACGAGAAGTTGCCGCTTCATTAGCGCCAATCATGCCGCGCTTGGGAAGGTGGCTCGACGAAGGACCGTATGGACCCAAATCCGGACCGCCGCAGCTATCCACGAAATATTAGTCATGAGGAGTTGATGAAATGGTAACGGCTACACATAGTTCAGACGCACAAGTCTATGGTCCCAATGGTGAAAAAGTAGTCAGCCTGATCACTCGTCTGACTCAAATGGAGTGGTTCCAGGCTGTAGGAAAGCAAAGTGGTCAAAGCGAAGCGGAGCAAGCGATTCGAGAATGTACCGACCTGTTAGGCATTGATGGGTATCAAGTGTTATGGATGACGAAAAAAGAACTCCCTGCATTTATCGAAGGGATGAGATTGGAGCAAAGTCCGATCTGGTCACATATCTCAAACATTCCTCGAAAAATAAGAGAGAAAGCGGAAGAGACGGGAAGACTTGACGTCTTGTCCTATACGATTGACCATGTGCCCGAGCTTCTCTTTCACAGCTCATTTCAAGGAATATTCCGTGAGTTTGAAGAGTTCGGAGCCTCGATGGTGAAGACGGCTGTCGGTTTTGTCTTGTATCTTTTCGGATTGGCGTGCGCTTGGGAAACGCTCGCTGATCTTGAAGGATTTGAAAGCAACCCGTTTATGCCACTCGTTGAAGTTTTTGAAAGCGGACATTGGCCTTTAGGAATGGCGAATGAAACATTTTACGTCCTGTAATTAAACAAAAGAGTTGATGATATGATTTCATCAACTCTTTTCCCGTATTTAGATGATGGTTAAGGTGGGGGCTACATGAACTACATTGAACGAAACCAGTGGATTGATAAGACGGATCTGCACCTGCGTACGATTTCGAGACAATTAGTTAAATTCGACACGTTAGATGAGACGCTTCATTGTCTTATCGAGTCTTTTTGGGATCGGTTTGAATGTGACTATGTTTCGATCATTTTAAAAACCAAAGATGTTCTAGATTTGAAAGTCAGCAAAGGATTTGGTCAGAGCTTCGAGGAGAAATTCCCCATGGACCAAACCGCTTGCTCGGATCGGTTTTTTAAACTGTCCAATTGTTGTAAAGACGAATTTGCAGAAGAAGATACATGCGATTTCCTCAATGATCTGCAGAGCGAAGGGTTTGCCACCTGGTTCACCGTCCCAATAAAAGAAAGCGCTTCCAATAGCCTTGGGATATGTGCGATCGGTTTTCGCCATGAGGTTCCTTTAATCCGGAACGCGGATAAACTATTCGAGGAATTTGGCAAGGACATTGCCGTTGCGATTGGGATGGCATTGAGCAAAGAAAATGAGAAAAAGAAAATTAATGGAATGGAATGGCTTAAAGAGAACGTGTTTCTGGGTTCCTCGATTGAACAATTGATTGGCAATATAACTGAAAGAGCCGGCAAAGGCACTCATGCTGGGTCCGCTTCTATTTATTTGTACGACGAAGTCCAAAACTGCTTCATCTATCAGGCGCCTTCGTTTGGCGATAGGCTGTCGGTTGCAAGAATCAACATCGGAGAAAATGATCACTTATGCCACTATTTCCCCCATCTGGAGAGAGAGGGCGGGTCAGAAATCACGATTCCCCTGATCGTTAATCTCAAAACCATTGGCGTGCTTCATGTGAAAAAGGGCAACGAGCGGACATTTACCAAAGAAGATGTGGATCTTTTGCAGTTTCTATCTTCCCACGTTTCTGTCCTGATCGAGAATGCAAGGCTGTATAAAGCGGAAATGGAGGATAAGGTTCGCCTGGAAAAGCTAATGGTTCATCATCAGGAATTGGTGAAGCAGACGTTAGTGGGGGAAGGCTTCCTGGAAATCACCAAGTCACTTTCGCACATGCTTGGTCGTGCGGTTGTCCTGTTTGACCGTTTTTTGCGCCCTATTTCGTGTTCTTTGGGGAGTATGGAATTGCTGGCCCCCATGTTCGAGCAATTGGACCGCGAGAAATGGAAGATCGCCAACCCCAATAGTCAGGAACAGTGGATAAAAGATGAGCAAAAGAATGAATTTGGCATTTGGCAGGTGGTTGGCGGCGGCGATCTGCTGGGATATCTGGGACTAAGAATCAATCGAAAAGAAATCGACATGGTCGTGCGGATGACGTTGAACCATGCGCTGAATGTGTATGCCATTCAATTTATCAAGCAGAAGCTCATTTTGGATATGAGAGAACAGGTGAAGGATGGATTTATTCATCAACTGTTTGTTGAGAAGATCGAGGACAAGGAAAAATTAATCGAATATGCCAACCTGTTTAACCTGAATATTTTTCAACCCAACAAGATCGGTGTTTTTTCCATTGTAAGCAGTGAGAAGATTTCGGTAGAAGAAGACTTGTTGACGCTTGAAGCCAAAAAGACATGGCTGTGGGAGAAAATTCGAGAGGATCTCCTGCAATTCGATCAGGGAATCATCGTGACCAAAAAAGAGGGCCTTTATGTTCTGATTGTTTCTGAGAAAAAAGAACAGGAAGCCCCCAACTACTGGGGAATCATCTATAACCGAATGAAGAGAATTCTTTCTACGGATATGCAGGGGATTGATATTTTCTTAGGGATCAGCGCAGCTACCCAAAGCGTCGAGGACTATTACATCTGTTACCGTCAAGCTTTGCAGGCGCTGAAAATAGTGAGTGGCCGTTTCTCCAACAAAAAATTCTTAAGCTTTGAGAACCTTGGATCTTACTCTGTTTTATCCGAGCTCCAAGAGACGTTTACGGCCAAAATGTTTTTCAAAAATCACCTGGAGCCTCTCTTAAACTATGGGAACGGCAAGGGAAAAGAATTGTTTGACACTTTGAGGGTGTACTTGATGATGAATGGGAATCTCAAAGACACGGCAGAACATCTGTATATTCACCGCAGCTCTTTGAAGTACCGACTGGAGAAAATCAGCAGTTTGTTGAGTGTCAATATTGAAGACGCTGAGGAACGGTTCAATCTGATGCTGGCCTATAAGCTGTATGATCTGTTCGTTTTACAGGATTAGTGCACGGTGTATGAAAGACCTGATCTTTTTCCATCTTGGTAAACGTATTCTCCTATCAAAAGTACACTTATAATTTAGAATATAAAGAATATTAAAATGATGTTTATAGAATCTTCTTGAAAGGATGAAAGTTATGAGCATACAATTCATTGGTGTTACGGGAGCTGGAACGATGGGCGGCGGGATCGCGCATCTTGCCGCATTAAAAGGTTTTGAGGTTATCCTGTGGGATTTAAATGAAACGCTTCTGGAAAAGGCCATCGGTCGAATGAGTGCCATGATGAACAAAAGCATAGAAAAAGGCAAGCTGACGGAAGAGGAAAAAACAGAGACGTTGCAAAGAATCAAGACGACAACCGATCTGAATCAGATGGAACAAGCCGATCTCGTCATCGAAGCGATCATTGAAGATCTTGAAGCGAAAAAAGATATCTTCGGTCGATTGGATGAAATCCTGAAAGAGGACGCGATCCTTGCGACCAACACCTCATCGATGTCCATCACAACGATTGCGGAGGCGACCAAACGACCAGATCGAGTGGCCGGAATGCACTTTTTTAACCCGGCTCAAATTATGAGACTTGTTGAAGTGGTGAGAGGATTCAAAACAAGTGACGACACTGTGGCTACTCTCATGAATATCGCGAAGGATCTCGGAAAAGAACCCATTGAGGTGAAGAAGGACTCCCCAGGATTCATTGTCAATCGCGTGATGATCCCTCATTTTATTGAAGCGATTCGATTGGTGGAGGAAGGCGTGGCTTCTCCTGAGGACGTGGATAAAGCCGTCACGCTTGGCTTGAATTATCCGATGGGACCGTTCACTTTGCAGGATTTTGCGGGCGTCGATATTGGCCTTCATGTCATGGATTACTTTTATGAAGAATTCAAGGATGACCGTTTTGCGGCTCCATTAAGCTTGAGACGTTTGATCAGAGCTGGGCGTCTCGGGAAGAAAACAGGCGCTGGCTGGTACGATTATCATTCATAAAAACAAAAAAACGGGAGTGGATGAACATGCAATTGGAAACGTTGGAATTTTTCGCGGAAAACAGAGTGGCAACCATTACGTTGAATCGGCCGCCATTTAATCCGTTCAATCGACAGTTGTACCGCGAATTATACGAGCTCTTGGATCGAATCGATGAAGACGATCAAATTCAAGCGGTTATTATTACCGGAAAAGGTGAAAAGGCGTTTGGAGCGGGAGCGGACATCACCGAAATGATGAAGTTGGACCCGGTGGAAGTCGCCAGAATGGGAGAGGATTCTCGTAAAGCGACAGGTCGAATCGAGCGCTTATCCAAACCCGTGATCGCCGCTATCAACGGATTGGCTTTAGGCGGCGGAAGCGAATTGGCTTTGGCTTGCGATTTACGGCTCTGCGCGGAACATGCCAAATTTGGTTTGCCGGAAATCAATCTCGGAATTATCCCAGGCGGAGGCGGAACACAGCGCTTACAGCGATTGATTGGGCAAGCGCGGGCGAAAGAACTGATGTTTTTCGGAGAGATTATTCCCGCAACAAAAGCCTATGAGTATGGCTTGGTCAATAAGGTCGTACCAGCTGCGGAGCTAATGGGTTGCGCTTTGGAATGGGCGCAAAAATTGGCGGATAAACCTTCCGTCGCGATGAAGATGCTTAAAATGAGCGTGAATGGCGGAGCGGATTCGGATTTGAACACGGCCCTTGAACTTGAAAGCGCTTGCTTTGGTGTTGCATTCGCCAGTGAGGATCGCAAAGAAGGAATGGCGGCTTTCGCGGAAAAAAGAAAACCGAATTTTGTGGGGAAGTGAGTGCGGATGAGTAACGAGATTGTTTTAGTCGAAGGCGCGCGGACACCGTTTACTGAGGTTTGTGGAGTGTTTAAAGAAATAAACGCTGCGGATTTGGGGGCGATAGCGGCTAAAGAAGCGCTTCGAAAAGCGAAGGTCGATCCGAATGAAGTGGATCATGTGGTGTTCGGGAACGTTCAGCAATCTAGCCGAGACGCTCACTACCTCGCTCGCCATGTCGGTTTGAAAGCACAGCTTCCCATCCAGGTTCCGGCTTTGACGATCAATCGCTTGTGCGGTAGCGGCCTGGAATCCATCCTCACAGCGGGCAGATTCATCCGTACAGGAGACGCTAACGTCGTCTTGGCAGGGGGAGCCGAAAACATGAGTCAGGTCCCGCATGTCATCCGTGGAATGAGATGGGGAACTCCGTTAGGCTCACCTGTTGTAGAAGATTGGTTGTGGGACGGACTTTATGATACCTACGGGGATTGTACCATGGCGATCACCGCCGAGAATTTGGCCAGGAAGTATGAGCTTTCCCGTGAAGAAATCGATCAGCATGCTTTACTCAGCCATCAGCGGGCCTTATCCGCAATGGAAAAGGGCTACTTGAAAGAAGAGATCGTTCCGGTCACCGTCGAGGGCAAAAAAGGAAGCATAAGCGTCGATCAGGATGAACACCCGCGAAACACCAGCATGGAGAAGTTGAGCAAGCTGAAGGCACGTTTTATCGAAAATGGAGTCGTCACTCCGGGGAATGCCAGTGGAATGGTGGACGGAGCCGCTGCCGTGATTGTAACCTCAGGCGATTACGCGGCCCAAAAAGGACTAAAGCCCATCGCCCGTCTAGTCTCTTGGAGCGTGGTCGGAGTGGAGCCGAAATACATGGGGATCGGTCCGGTGCCAGCGATCCGGGAAGCCTTGCAAAAAGCTGATCTCAGAATGGAAGATTTGGATCTGATTGAAATCAATGAAGCCTTTTCCGCCCAATATCTGGCCTGCCAGAAGGAATTAGGCTTTGATCCGGAAATCGGCAATGTGAATGGTGGAGCTGTGGCTTTAGGTCATCCTCTGGCGGCATCGGGAACAAGAATTACGTTATCTCTGATTTATGAATTGGGACGGAGAGGTAAAAAATACGGGGCATCCTCTGTCTGCATCGGAGGAGGGCAAGGGATTGCGGCAATCTGGGAAAGGCTGTAGACAAAAGAGAGGTCAAGCAGGGAGATGAAAAGTGGCATGGATGACTTGAACTTGACGATATCAGCTTTACTTGAGCGCGCAGCGCAACAGAGGCCAGATAAGGAAGCTATCTATGACTTGAAAAGAAGACTGACCTACCGAGAGCTGCAAGCAGAAGCGGAGGCGCTTGCCTGTGCGTTGGTACAGAGGGGAGTTCGTAAAGGAGACCGTATTGGGGTTTGTTTACCTAATTGGCACGAGACCGTCACTATCTATTTTGCCGCAGCAAGAGTGGGGGCCATCGTGGTTCCATTTAATACAAGGTATCGCGCTCACGAGGTGGCGTACATCGTTCAAAACTCTGGAGCCAAAATTGTGTTTGTCGGGATTGAGTTTGACGAGAATATCGGGATTGATCTGATTGATCCTCTGGTGGATCAAGTGGTGTCCGTTAGATTTGACAAGGAGAATTTGGAGAACTATCAAAGTCTTCGTCTTCAGGGCCATGGGCAAACTCCTCCTGTTGTGGAGATCGATCCTGCTGAAGATGTGTTCTCGATTCTGTATACCTCTGGAACAACCGGATTTCCCAAGGGGGCGATGCTCACCCATCAAAATCTCCTCTATACCGGAAAGCGGACAGCGGAAAATCTGGAGTGCAGCGCGGATGATGTGTTCTTGGTTGTTGTGCCGCTGTTTCACGTGTTTGGACTCGTTTCCTGCTTAATGACAGCGATGATCTGTCAAGGGAAGTTGGTTTTACAAGAGAGATACAGGGCTCAACAGGCGCTGGATTTAATCGAGCAGGAGAAGATCACGGTTCATCACGCCGTTCCGACCATGTTTATTCTCGAGTTGAATCATCCACATTTTGCAACGTATGATTTATCCTCATTAAGGACCGGGATTATCGCAGCGGCACCTTGTCCAGCTGAAACCGTAAAAGAGCTTAGAGAACGAATGGGGATTAACATCTGCGTGTCTTATGGAGCGACCGAAACCTCCGCCGCCCTAACGTGTACTTTATTGAATGACGAAGAAATTAATGTTTTGGAGACTGTGGGAAAAGCGGTCCCTGGAGCGGAAATTAAAATTGTGAATGATCTTAGAGAGCCTGTAGGTATAGGCGAGGTAGGGGAAATTGCCTGCCGAAGCTTAGGGGTCATGAGAGGATATTTTGAAGCGCCGGAACAAACCTCGCAGGCGCTCGACGCTGACAGATGGTACTATACCGGCGATTTGGGAACGATGGATGAGAACGGCTATGTTCGGATCGTAGGGCGCAAGAAGGATTTGATTATCCGCGGGGGCTATAACATTTATCCCAAAGAAATTGAAGAAATTCTTTACCAGCATCCGAAGATTATGGAAGCCGCAGTCGTGGGTTTACCGGATTCGGTTATGGGAGAAATCATCTGTGCCGCGATTCGGTTAAAGCCGGGATGTGAAGCGACCGCAGAGGCAATCGAAGCCTACATGAAATCGCTTTTAGCGGATTACAAGATTCCCAACCGAATCGAATTCGTCGAGGGATTCCCTGTAACAGCCAGCGGAAAGATTCAAAAAGTAAAGCTAAAAGATGAGCTCATGGATAAACTGGCACGGGAGTTAAGATAAGTCTCTTAATAATTTTCTGAATAGATAGAATAATTTATTGGATAAACGGTTAGAAGGAGAGTTCGGATATGAAATTAGTGTCTTTTCAAGCGGACGGCTTCATACGAATCGGTTGTCATCTCGACGGTCAAGTCATTGATTTAAACTACGCGTACCAGTCTTTGCTGGAGGCTCAGGGAGTCATTCGCGCCAAACAGATTGCTGACGCGTATATTCCGCCGGATATGGTTGGGTTTTTGCAAGGTGGAGAGGTCAGTTTGGCCTTAGCCAAGGAGGCGGTCGAATTTGTTCGGAGTCATTCGGGGGCGTTGAAATACAAAGTGGTTCATTCGGCTGCTGATGTACGGATGGAAGCTCCGGTGTTGCAGCCAGGAAAAATGATTTGTGTGGGTCATAACTATCGCGAACACATCATGGAAATGGGAAGAGAGATTCCGCCTTACCCTGTCGTCTTTGCCAAGTTTGCCAATACGATTGTGGGGCCAGAGGACGATATTCCTTTCTTTCCAATCTCCGAGCAATTGGATTACGAGGCAGAATTCGCGTTTGTCGTGGGTAAGCGTGCGCGCAACGTTTCGGCAGACCAGGCACTCGCCTATGTAGCGGGGTATACGATCGTCAATGATGTTACGTACCGAGACATTCAAAGAAGAACCATCGAGTGGCTGCAAGGCAAAACGGTGGAGGGAAGCGCTCCTATGGGACCGTGGCTTGTGACGTCGGATGAATTAGGAGACCCTTCCGGATTGGAACTGTTCTTGACAGTGAATGGAGAAGAACGTCAGCGCTCCAACACCCGCAATTTAGTTTTCACCGTTCCTTATTTGGTTGAGTTTCTTTCAGGCTTAATGACGCTGGAGCCAGGAGATGTGATTTTGACAGGCACACCAGGCGGGGTCGGAGTCGCGCGGGATCCTCAAGCGTTTCTGAAGGATGGAGATGTCGTGCGAATTGAAATCGAGCGGATCGGCGTATTGGAGAATCGGGTGAAAAAAGTGGAGCAGGGGGTATAAAATGAGCAATCTCAAAGCAAGTATCCAGGAACTCAACCTATTGACGGATGAGATATTGAAGACGGTGGAGCCCTTGTCGAAAGAGATGATTCGCCAAAAGCCCTCATCTGAAGCGTGGTCCGTCATGGAAATCGTGTGCCATGTGGAAGAGGCTGTACCCTATTGGTTAGCCGAACTGAAGGGTGTCATCCAGGCTCCAGGAACAGAGTGGGGACGCGGACTCCAGGACGAAGGAAGGCTATCAGCAGTGGCGAGTGCCGATGACAGATCGATTGAGGATGTACTGGAAGGAATTCGTCGGAACAAGCAGGAGGCACATCAAGTACTAGGCTCCTTGTCCGAGAGTGATCTCAGTATCGAAGCGCCTAGCCGCAATCCTCGTTTCGGAACTAAGCCGATGTCATTTGTTGTGGATCACTTGTTAGTCGAGCACTTGGATAAGCATCTGGGACAAATCAAACGAACGATTGCGCAGATTTCAGCTTTGAACAATGAAGAAAAAGAAGGGTGATGAGCGGAAATGGCGGAGAAATCGGACTTTTTACAGAGTACGATGGTTCAGGATTTTACAAAAGAGATTGAACGATACCATCTGGGTCCTTTATGGAGTGCCATCCCTGATCTGATGCATAAGCAACCGCAGCCTCAAGCGGTTCCGTACCTATGGAAATGGGAGACGCTGTACGCCAAATTAATGGAAGCGACCCACATTTTTACGCCAGAACGAGGAGGGGAAAGAAGAGCCATTTATCTGCAAAACCCCGGATTGGTGAATCGCCAGCCGTGGGGATGGGCTTCAACCACACAAACGCTGTATGCGGCTGTACAACTGATCCTTCCCGGAGAAACAGCACCTTCTCATCGGCATACGCAAAGCGCTCTTCGCTTTATTACCACCGGGGAAGGGGCTTACTCCATTGTTCAAGGCGAGCGTCTATTTATGGAGGAAGGCGATTTTCTGACCACTCCTCAAGGAATGTGGCATGGACATTCGCATCTGGGGGATAAGCCTATGATCTGGATGGATTGCTTGGACATTCCGTTAATCTATGGCATTGGTGGCACGTTCTTTGATTCTTACCCTGAAAAAATCGAGCCGCCTTCCTTGCCGGACAACTATTCCACCAAACGATATGCTGGGGGGATGGTAAGACCGATCTCGGATCGAACACCGAAAGTAGCGGCTCTTGGAGCGTATAAGTGGAATTTGACGGAGCAAGCGTTACGAAGCTTAAGTGAATTCGAGCCGGATCCTTATGACGGATTCGCAGTGGAGTATATCAATCCTTCCAATGGAGCCACCGCCCATCCGAATGTTGCTTCCTGGATGCAGAAGCTTCCGCCAGGGTTTAAATCCAAGGCGCATCGGCACACACACTCTACTATTTACCATGTGTTCAAAGGATCCGGTTATACCGTGATTAATGGAGTTCAATTCGAGTGGGAACAGGGCGATTTTTTGGTGGTTCCCAACTGGGCGTGGCATGAGCATGTGAATACAACTTCAGAAGACGTCTATCTGTTCTCCGTAAGTGATTTGCCTGTGATGGAGAAGTTCGGTCTGCAAAGAGAAGAGGCCTATTCTGAAAATAATGGACATCAGGATATTCACGATCAATTTGTCCCGCTAGTTCCATAGGGTGGTGAGAGTTTATGGTTCAAACAATCTATGAATATAAGGTGAAATGGGGAGATACCGACGCTGCAGGAATCGTTTTCTACCCAAACTTTTATAAGTGGATGGATCAAGCGACGAGTGAGTTGTTTTACCAATTAGGGTTTCCGTTATCGAAATATTTTGTCGAGCAGAAGATCGGGCTGCCTTTATTGGAAACCCATTGTGTTTTTAAGTCTCCTGCGTTGTTCGAGGACTCCCTGCAGATTGTCTCCAAAGTGGAGGAGCTAAGAGAGAAGGTCTTCAGGGTAAATCATGAATTTTATAGAGGCGAAACGCTTCTCGCGAGTGGATATGAAGTGAGGGCGTGGACATCCTTTCATCAGAGCAAGCCCAAGGCGGTACCGATCCCGGAGGAAGTGAGGAAGGCTTTGTCCGCTGAAAGCGTAATTTCATCATAAGGAAGTGATTCGATGGGATTTATCAATGTGAGTCAAACGATTGACGATTCAAAGCTTAATCGGTTTCACAAGGCCTTAATCTTCTGGTGCTTCCTGATTATTGTGTTTGATGGATATGATTCGGTTATCTACGGCTCGTCGGTTCCTTTACTGATGAAGGAATGGTCTCTGACACCGATTACAGCCGGAGCGATTGGAAGCTATACCGCCATTGGTACAGCGATTGGCGCCATTCTATGTGGCGTGGCGGCAGATAAAATCGGACGCAAAAAAGTCATTTTGTATTGCGTGCTCGTGTTTAGCTTGTTCACGGCATTGGCCGGGTTGGCGAATGATCCGACCTTCTTCACCGTGTTCCGCGTCATCGCTGGCTTGGGACTAGGCGGGGTAATGCCGAATGTAATCGCCTTGACAGCGGATTATGCACCCAGAATGATTCGTAACGCGTTGGTTTCCTTTGTGTTCTGCGGTTATTCGATTGGAGCGGTGCTAGCGGCGCTTGTAAGCAAGAGTCTCCTTCCAACAGTGGGGTGGAAGCCTGTATTTTGGATAGCGGCGATTCCGCTTGTGTTTCTCCCGATTCTAGCGAAAACACTTCCAGAATCGATTAGCATCCTTTTAGCAAAAATGAAACGAGAAGAATTACAAGCGGTACTGAGCAAGGCGAATCCTACTTATAGGGCTGGAAAAAATGACGAATTCGAAAAGCTTAAAGAGAAGGATGCTGGCTCACCTGTCGCGAAGCTTTTTGAAAATAAGCGAACGGTTAGCACCTTGATGTTTTGGATCTGCTTTTTCAGCGCTTTTGTTTTGATTTATGCGATGAACACATGGCTTCCTAAATTAATGATCAACGCCGGTTATGATTTGGGTTCCAGCTTGATGTTCGTGGTTGCCTTAAATTTAGGAGCGATTATCGGGACAATTACACTGGGTAAGCTGACGGACAAAATGGGCTTTAAAAAGGTATTGGTTCCGCTTTATGCCGCGGGTGGAATTGCGATGTTCCTGCTCGGATACAAAACGAATATTGCGATTATTTATATACTCATTGCCATTATTGGGGCGGCATCCGTTGGCGCTCAAAATATAGCAAATGCCTATGTATCCGAATTCTACCCGATGCAAATGAGATCGACAGGACTAGGTGCGGCTTTTGGATTTGGACGAATCGGAGGTATCGTGGCGCCAACTCTGGTAGGAGTCCTGTTAGCCTTGAATTATTCCCTCCAACTGAATTTTGTGATCATCGGAATGGCCGGCGTCATCGCGGCGATCGCTACTCTGTTTGTTCAGGAGAAGCATGGCGGTACGAGTGAGAATGAAAGTAGATATAAAGAATCAGCTGAGTTGAAAGCAGGATTGGAACAACCAGCGGGTAGGTAAAAGGAAAGTCGCTTTGTCGTACTGACAGGGCGGCTTTTTTGTATCTTAAGAAAAACTTAAGCTTTCCCTCGACTTGTTCTGAAGAAGTTTTCGATACGATAACAGCATCTGATAAAAGAACAAGTGAGGCGATTTCAGGATGAGAGCCATGCACGAAAAGCTGTATTTCCTATACAAGTTTATGCGTTCGCCAAAACAAATCGGCAGTGTAACGCCGAGCTCCGTATTTCTGGCGAGAAAAATGCTGGAGCCACTTAAGGGGAGCCAGGTTGCGAGCGTTGCCGAGTTAGGGGCCGGTACGGGTGCGATCACAAGGCATATAGCTACGGTACTACAAAGACCAACGAAGGTGTTGCTGTTCGAGAAGGACCCATATTTGCGAAGCCGCTTGAAAGACGAGTTCCCGAATTATTCCTGCCAGGAAGATGCTTGCAATCTCCAGGAAGCTTTGAAGGAAGTGGATATCGATAGCCTTGACTGCATTTTGAGCGGTCTTCCGTTTTTCAATTTTCCCTCGGAGCTGCGCGAGCAACTTATGCGGGAGATCACTGCTGCGCTAAAGCCGGGTGGACTGTTTATCGCTTTCCAATATTCGCAGCAAATGCGAAAGCGGATCAGCCAAGATTTTGAGATCGAATGCGTTCATTTTGTTCCACTCAACTTTCCCCCTGCGTTCGTATACGTCTGTCGGAAAAGGGGGTCTTCCCTCCATGAGCTATGAATCACTGCTCTCGCTCATCCAGCAGTTCGGCTATGCGGCGTTGTTTCTTTCCTTATGGCTCGGCATTGTCGGCATGCCAATTCCAGATGAAGTCGTCGTCATGACGGGCGGTGCAGTAACGGTGAACGCTCTGCTGCATCCCGTTCCCGCGTTCCTCCTGACGTATCTCGGTGTCGTTTCGGGGCTGTCACTGGGCTATGTGCTCGGCCGATACGCAGGATTGCCAGTGCTGAACAAATTCCGCCGCAAGCGTGGCATGAACAAGTATTTGGAATTTGCTGAGACACTCGTTCAAAAATATGGTAGCTTTGCATTAAGCATCAGTTATTTTTTTCCTGTTGTCCGTCATGTCATGCCATACGTGGTCGGTGCTCACCGAATGACGTTCAGACGCTACGCCCTGTTTTCGTATTCTACCGGATTCGTTTGGACGCTCCTGTTCTTCCTGATCGGTCGTTTCGCAGGCAGTTATGCGGTTGGGCTCGGCACGCTCTTCCATGAATATGGCATGCGTTTCCTATGGCTGTCGTTTGTGCTCGTTTCGGTATGGGCGATTTTTCGCTATGCCTATAAGCCTAAAAAAACAAGGAGGGATCTGGCTTGACTGTCAGCATTCTAGTAACAGATGATGATCCAGAAATTCGCGACATCATCCGAATTTACTTGCAAAATGAAGGCTACCGAGTACACGAGGCACAGGACGGTGTCCAGGCGCTCAATTGTCTGCGCAAGGAAAAGGTCGATTTAATCATATTGGATATCATGATGCCGAACCTAGACGGAATCAAGGCATGCTTCCAAATACGGGCCCTGTCAAAAATTCCGATCATCATGCTTTCCGCAAAAGGCGAAGATATTGACAAAATAACGGGGCTCACAACAGGCGCGGACGATTATGTGGCAAAGCCCTTCAATCCGCTTGAGCTGGTCGCGAGGGTGAAGGCGCAGCTGCGCAGGCAGTCGTTCACAGGTGGTTCCGAGACAGGCAAATCCTCCGTCGACGGCATCATCGAGATCGACGATTTAACCATCGATAAAAATCGGCATCTGGTAACGGTATCGGGCAAAGAAGTGTCGCTTACCCCGATCGAATTCGCCATTCTGGAACTGCTGGCAGGACGACGCGGACATGTGTTCAACGTTGAGCAAATTTACCGGAATGTTTGGAAAGAGGACAAATTTCTATCCGACAATACCGTGATGGTTCATGTGCGGAATATCCGTGAGAAGATCGAGGACAATCCCCGGGAGCCGCATTATATCAAAACCGTTTGGGGAGTGGGATACAAAATTGAATAGAAGCCTCTTTACTCTTCTCAATCGCAAGAAGAGCATCCGCATCCGGATTTTTGGTTCGTTTGTCCTTAGCTTCCTAATAGCATTCATCGTCTCAACTATCATGAACTGGAGCAGCATCTTCGACTTGATAGGGCAGGTTCCCACAATTATCGTTTCTTTCCTGTTATTCATGGGCATCTTTCTGTTAGTATTTTTCATGCTAACGAGGCGAATCGTGCGCTACATGCAAACGCTGGCAAATGGCCTCATGACTATCGCCAAGGGAGATCTCGATTACCGGGTGCCGCTGTCCAATCAAGACGAGCTCGGAGCGGTGGCGCACAATATCAATTACATGGCCGAGCAGCTGCAAAACATGATGAAGAAGGAACGCCAGCTCGAAATGTCCAAAATGGAGCTGATCACGCACGTATCCCATGATTTGCGCACCCCGTTGACCAGTATTATCGGCTATTTGAATTTGCTCAAAAACGACGATTATCACGATCTGGAAGAGCATAAACGATACATTCACAATGCGTTCAACAAGACACAGCAGCTGAAAAAGCTGATCGACGACCTGTTCGATTATACTCGCCTGACCAGTGGCGATGTGAACTTATCATTGCAAACAATCGATATCAACGCGTTGCTTGAGCAAATCGTCACCGAATTCGAGCCGATTGCCCAAGAGCATTCCCTTACCGTCACCAAGATCGGGGATCAGAAGCCTTTGTTCGCGCCCATCGATGTCGAGAAATTCGTGCGGGCCATCGACAATCTCTTGATGAATGCGCTCAAATTCTCCTTAAAGCCTGGCGATATTACGATTCGGCTTACCGAATGTGGCAATAATGCCGTTCTTTCCGTCGAGAACCAAGGCAAACCGATTACTTCAGAGCAGGAAAAGCTGCTGTTCGAACGATTTTACAAGGCGGAACCATCACGACATGACCACGATATGCCGCCCGGGGCTGGACTCGGATTGTCAATCGCAAGCCACATCGTCAAGCTTCATGGTGGAAGGCTGGAATTGGAACATGAGAACGGTTCTTTTACGTTTACGATTGAGCTGCCGGGAGTGGAGTGAACAGTTTAATAGTGAAAATGAAAGAAGATAATAGGAATGGTCGCTTTGTCATATTTGACAGGGCGGCTTTTTTTTGCTCAATAATTTACCATATTGAAAAGTGAAATGTTATTTCTGTCTGCAAACTGTCAAGTTTTATACCGTAGATTTAACTGATAACTACTCGAATTCAGATGAAAAAAGTGTCAGCTTCGTCCTTTGCGATATAGTGCTGGGATAAATGTTTGGTAGAGGTTTTAATAATAACGATAATATTATGGTTGTTTCTCAAGTAAGAAAAATTAAGGTATCTCAGTTAAACTAATGAGTTAATGGGGGTACTTGAAAAATAAATAAAATAAAAAATAGCTATCCGGGAGCCTAAGATTTTTTGTTAGGAAAATTATACCATTTAAACAAATCTAAGGGGAATGAAAGATGAGCGCTCTAGAGCAATTATCCTTTCTGCAACCAGCAATGTTCTCTAATCACTAAAAATGTAACAGTGAAAAGAACTTCACAACTTGTTCAGCGGCCTTTGATAATAACAGTCCACCAAGATTAAAACGGATCAGCACCAAAAATAAGATAACCGTTAATGTGTTTAAGACGAATGCAATTGGCTCCCATACGTTGAATATTTTTTTCATGGTTTCACCCACTTCCTTCCTATCTACTAGATAAGGAAGGAGGGAGAAAGATTTACGAAAGTGAAGTGAAAGAAATGGGATACAACAAACAGGACTCAATACAGGCTAGGATACAGAGACTGGCGAAAAGCTCATTAAACAAGAGATATAGCTTAAGAATAAACAGGTTGCCAAAGTAATCGACATCCGGTGAATTGCGGTAGCAAGAGGGCGGCAATGAGCCCTGGTGGAAAAAATCAGATCCAGAAGAGTGAATTTTCTCACACTCAAACTAAAAGGAATGTTATAGAATTTATGGATATTAATGTTGTTATGGGAGAGAGAGAATTATGAAGAAATTTTTCGCCGGATTCATTGCTGGTGCTATAGTATTTGGAACAGTTGGTGTATTTGCTGCACAAACAAGTATTAACGCTTCAATCTTGCCTTTAAAATTTATCGTAAATGGGCTTGATAAGACACCTGCACAAAACATCTATGTAAGTGGAATATCAAGAGTACCAGCTAGTGTAGTTTATCAAGGTATACCGTATGTTCCAGCTGGACTTGCTGCTTCTTTGATCGGACAACAATATACATACGATGCAAATAATAAGTCAATAAAATTTGGCGTAAATGATCTGAAGGTAAAGAATTTAACTGATGAAAAGCCGTATTACGCAAGTGGATATTATGCATTCAACGAAACACGTAAAATTGCTGGTGTGGAATATAAGAAAAATATATCTATGATGTTTAATTTCACATCTAAACCAGAGTTTGCATACGCATTAAATGGTAACTACAAAGATTTAGAATTTACTCTTGGGTTGGTAGATGGTTATAATACACAAGATACAAAAGTTACAATATCTGCAGATGATAAAGAAATATGGTCAGGAACGCTAAAGAAGGGTTCACTACCAGAGAAAATTAAATTGGATGTTACAGGGGTGCTAAAAATTCAATTTAAGTATGAAGTTGATGAAATGTCACCAATAGAAGTGGTTCTTGCTGATGCAATTTTGAAATTTAAATAGTTCGAAAAGGCGCCAATTTTAGGTGCCTTTTTTATTTCACAACCAGACAGAACACGAACGAGAGGGAGTGTGCCATTATCCAAACGGGGAGCCGATCTAGAATACATGAGAGGTCACTGCCAAGACTCCGATGCTGTGCGTAGTGATGAAATGCCTAATACAAAAATAATCACAACAAAGAGGATATTTACACATTTTAGGGGAATTTAGGAGGTAAGATTCTTCAAGAATGGAGAGGGACTATTTGAAAAGAATAATTGCAGGAACTGTGTTATCCGTATTAGTAATGTCTGGGTGCATTCCTTCTTCAACAACATCTACCGAACCCACCCAACACGTTATTACTGCTAATTCTTCAACTGGAAATGAGTCAGTAAAAACAGAAAATAAATCAGATACGACTCAAAAAGAGCAAAATAAACCAGAAGAAAAAATAAAAGAGTCAAAAATTATACTTGATCATAACTTTTTACCACTATTAGCTAGCGGAGAAATCCAGGGGTTTGATATTTCTATAGGGGCAAATAAAGAGGATGTCCTAAAAAAATATGGAGCAGTCACAGAAGAAGATTATTACGAGGGTGGCAAGTATAGTAAATTGGAAAAGCTTAATAATGGCATTGTATTCTTTGATGATAAAAATCGAGTGTATGCAATTGATCTCGCTGCTTCCAGTTTAGATAAAACTAATCTCGAAGAAATTAAGAAAGCACTAGGTTCACCAGTTAGTGAAGGAGTAAGTGACATTGATGACAGCTATTGTCTTACGTATGAGACTGGAAATGTAACAGTCAATCTTTCTTCTAAAGATAACAAATCACCTGTTGAAACAATAAGTATTATAAATAAGAATTTGTAATCAGAAGCACCACAAAAAATAAAATAGTAGTCATTACCAACGCCGAGAAACCGGCGTTTTACTTTTTTCAAAACAAACTCAATAGGTGGTAGTGATAAAGTAAAAAGAGAAGCAGCGTTTAAGTTATAGCTGAAGTATGGAAAACGACCGGGAAACAAACGCGGGATCGCAAGGCGTACTGCACCTAAATAAGGTGCTTTTCTTTTTGAAACAACACAACACAAAACCTAGTCCGGAGGTGGGGTGAGATGTAATGCCGAAAGCGGAGTAAAACAACAGTAATTCTGTGAAAAATTTATGAAAGTTCACAATAGTGAATCGCAAAATAGCCCGTGTGGGTCAGGGATATCAGAAAGGTCCAATTTATACTGTTTGTGAGCGATATTACTAAGTAAAGGGAGTGAATGAGATGTTGCTCACATCCAAAAAAATACTGGTCCTACCACTTACCTTGTGCTTTCTGTTACAGGGAGGGGCTGTTTTGGCTCATGATACGCATGAGACAGTTCAAGCGGCATGTCAAAATATTGTTCAATCACATGCTGAAGAAGCTCATTTGAAACTGGAAGAATTAAAGATTCCCAGTCTTGATAAGGGAATTGAACTGAATCTGCGTCACAAGTACAATCAAACCAAAGAAAGTTACACCAATAAGGAAATAGTTCTATTCTTGGAGCCGTATAGTGTTCCTTCTGCTGAAGCATTTGATGTACCAGGCTATTCTTGGATGGATAAATTAGCTGGAAAAGGCTATGATACCTGGGCGCTTGATTTCCGAGGGTTTGGAAAATCGACACGTCCAGAGGCGATGAGCAAACCCGCACAAATGAATCCGCCAATTATTCGAGCAACAGATGCAGTCAAAGATTTGCAGGCAGCGGTTGAATATATTAAGAAAACACGTGGAGTCGACAAGATTAATATAGTGGGTTGGTCATGGGGGGCTGTCGTGGCAGGAGAATATGCTTCCGTAAACTCCCAAAATATTCAAAAGCTTGTTCTCTACGGGGCCATGCATGGTTTTTCTCTGCCCGAGATGGCCAAAACATATGAAGCTCCTGATAAGCCTGGTCAACTGAATCCCAAGATGCCTGCGTATCAGACGATCCCTTTTGAACCAGCCATGCACCATTGGCACATGATGTTGAATGGCAGAGACTTGGTTTCTGAAGATGCCATGAAAGCAGTGCAAAAGGTATTTTTAGCCTCGGACCCGGCAAGTGAAACTGCACCTAATCATGCTATTCGAAGACCAATGGGGCCATTGGTAGACTTATATAATATTTGGAGCAATAAACCGATTTTTGACGCCTCCAAGATTACAGCCCCTGTTTTGGTGATTCGCGGTGATTCAGACTTCTTCGCTGATCCGACCTTAATCAACAAACTGACTAATACCAAAGAGAAAAAAGAAGTTGTTGTTTCGGAAGCTACACATTGGTTAATGTACGAGAATCATCGAGATCAATTGTTTGACGAAACGGAACGCTTTTTGCTAGAGACGAGAACTACTAATCCAGTCATCAAATAAGTACCAACAAGTAGAGTCATTAAAAAGGACAGTCAGGGTGTTTTTCCCTGACTGTCCTTTTTTTGTAATATCGAAATGTTTAATTGCTTTTACAGAGTTAAAGCAATTAAACATTTCTTCCATTTGCGCAAGCTCACCGAAGAAAAGACTTCGTCACTGAAGACTCATTTTAAGCGAAACCCAGCGGCGTTTCAGGCCCCCGATGAGAGGGGCAGTGAGCGAAGGAAGGAAAAGAGTCGGCATTCTTTACATCAGACTGAGAAGCGAAGTGATTTTCTTGTCGACTCCCTTCCGCAGTGAACGGAGCGGACAGTTCCAGCATCAGAGCAAGCTTAAACAGAGCGAATAGGGACGAAGTCTTTTCTCATCTTCGCCATCCTTTGTTCATCCGTTGTTCATATTCCTCCTCTATATTGGTTTACATAGCTATGACCATATTGTGGTGAATTTGGTAACAAAGGAGGCATCGGACTGGTGAAGTGGCTAACCAATCTTTCGATAAAAAATCCGGCAGCGGTAATCATCATCTCTTTATTTGTGGCGTTGGGTGGTATTTTTTCGTTTTTTACCATCAACATCGAGAGCGAACCGCAGGCTAAATTGGGCATGCTCACCATCTCTACTACATATCCCAACGCTTCGTCCAAAGACGTGCTCGAAGATGTGACGAAGCCTTTGGAAAAAGAAATGGACTCAATCAGCGGCATCAAGTCCTATACGTCCAGTTCGCAGGAGAACTTTTCGATGTTGACTGTTTCCATTGAAGCGAATGCGGATATGGACAAAGTGAAGGACGAGGTGGATAAGCGGGTATCCGGTGTCAAGCTGCCAAGTGGTGCTGGCCACCCAAAAGTGAAACTGCGGATTGTCGGCAGCGAGCCGATGTATTTTTTATCGATTAGCAATGAAGGGCAGTCAAGATCAACCGTAGCGTTTAATCATTTGGTAGACGACAAGTTCATTGAGGATTTGCAGAGTATTGATGGGGTCGAATCGGTTGAGGCAATCGGTACGGAGAAAAAAGTGATCCGAATAAGACCGAAAATGGAGTCTCTGCGTTTTTATAAAATGTCCGTTACTGATCTGAAAAAGGCGATTGAAGCTCAGCATTTCTCTTCGTCTGTGGGAAGTGTTACCGTGGACGGCATGGACTACATTACGCGAATCGACAATCAATACACCAACCTTCAGGACATTATAGACACGAGATTGCCCCTTCCCGCTAATGGAAGCGCTCAACAAGGATTTGTCCAATTGGGCGATTTGGCGGATGTCCAATGGGAGTTTGACCACACGTCGGTCAGCCGTTTGAACGGAAAACCTGCTGTTGCTATCCAAATCTCCAAGACATTTGAAGGAAATATCGTCAATGTCAGCGATCAAATCCAGCAAAAAATGGAGCAGTATCAAAAAGAGTATCCTGATCTGAAATTTGAAATCGTTTCCGATCGATCCGATTTTGTCAAATCATCGATTGGGGGGATGGCCAAAGAGGGAGCCATGGGGATCGTTATGGCGATCCTGGTGATCTTTTTGTTCCTGCGCCATTTAAAATTGACGCTCATCGTGCTGGTCTCGATTCCGCTTAGTATTCTGGTTAGCGTCATGTTCTTGAAATTGAATGACATCAGCATTAATCTGATGAGTCTGTTCGGGATGACGGTCGCTATTGGACGGGTCGTGGACGATAGCATCGTGGTTATCGAAAACATTTACCGCCGAAATCAAACCGGGATTCGGGACAATCAAACCATTATTCAAGCAGTAGGCGAAGTCGCGGGCGCTATCACCTCTTCTACGCTTGCTACGGTCGCTGTCTTTTTGCCGATCGCTTTCGTGAGTGGTATTACGGGCGATTTCTTCAAGCCTTTTGCGGTAGCTGTAGCCTGGTCACTGCTGGCCTCCTTGATTGTGGCGGTCACGTTGGTTCCTCTTCTCGCAAGTGTGACCATGCGCAAGGAAAAGGTAAAAAAAGAACTTCCCGAAGGCCGTCTTGCCTCGCTGTACCCCAAAATATTGCTCAGGGCGCTTGAAAACAAAGGGAAAGTGGCGCTGATTACGGTCATCATCCTGAGTGCCAGCGTCGGGTTAGCGACAAGATTGCCGTTAGGATTTCTGCCGGATATCAACTCCAATCTGCTCTTTATCAAAATGAACATGCCGATCGGAACCTCTTTGGACACGACAAGCAAGCATGTCCAACAAATAGAGAATGTCATCATGAAGCAACCTGAAGTGCTGTATGTCCAAAGTAAAATGGGTGCGCCAAAGGATGAAGCCAAGCAAACCAATCTGGCGGATATGACGATTAAGCTGAAATCAGGAGTGGACGAAGACGAAGTCCAGAAGCAGATTCGATCTAATGTAGAACCTCTGATTCCCGCAGATGCACAAGTCACGTTCAGCAAGCCATCCGCAGGTGGTCAAGGAGGGTACCAGGCCGTATTGTACGGGGCTGATTTCGATACGTTGAAAGAAGCGGCTTCACTGGTCGAAGCCAAAATCAAAACTAATCCATTATTGACCAACGTAAAAGACAATGTCTCCGACAGACGAGGGCAACTCTCCATCCATGTTGATCGAGATCGCGCAATGCAGTGGGGGCTCACCCCTGATCAAGTATCAAGGGAGCTGGCTGTCGCTGTTGGCACGAGCAACCTGAGGAGCGTCGAGCTGAACGGAGAAGAATACGATCTCGTATTCGGTACGGATGATGCCATTTCGATGGAGAAGCTTGCGGATCTGTCGGTGACATCCCCGATGGGACAACAGGTTCCTTTAAAAGAGATCGTGTCACTGCGAAAAGAGGAGGTACCTACCTCACTGCTTCGTAAAGAAGGAAAACCGTATATCCAGATTACCGCTGATATCCTTGGTGAGGATAAAGGTGGCATCTCGCAAAAGCAAACGGATGCATTGAAACAGCTGAAGCTTCCTGAAGGAGTGACCATCAGCTCTGAGGGCGTCCAACAGGATATGCAAAAAGGCTTTATTGAGATGTTTGCGGCAATGGGAGCGGCTGTCCTGCTGATCTTGCTCGTTATGGTCGCTTCTTTCGGGAATTTTACGTCGCCTTTGGCTGTACTTCTTTCCTTGCCGCTCGCCTCTATTGGCGGCTTGCTGGGATTGTGGCTATCTGGCGGTGTGTTGGATATGACCGTGTTGATCGGCTTTTTGATGCTGATCGGTATTGTGGTGACCAACGCCATTGTACTGATCGACCGAGTCCAACAACGGATGAATGCAGGTATGAACGTTCGAGAGGCTCTTCTGGAAGCTGGCAAGACTCGTCTGCGACCGATCATGATGACGGCGGTTGCCACCATCGCAGCCTTGCTCCCGCTTGCACTCGGGTTCTCAGAAGACAGTTTACTGTCAAAAGGTCTCTCCACAGTCGTCATAGGCGGTCTGATCTCGTCCACTTTGATGACGCTGGTGGTCATCCCTGTGGGGTATGAAAGTCTGTACCGTCTGGTTAATCGCAAGCGAATCAAGGAACAAAGCGGTAATGCCAGCCAGGCCATGTGAGGAGGAAATTCATGATGATACCAAAATGGGTAATCGGTGTGAGCGCGAGCATTTTCGTATTGTTAGGCCTCACGCTTAGCGGTTGCAGTTCTCAGCAGAAGGGGCAAAGTGAAGAACAGGTCGTTCCTTCTCCTGTGTCCGTTACGGTGCAATCGATGAAAGAAGAGATGTTCTCCAACAAACAGACGTTAAGTGGAAGCGTTGCGGCCAAGGATTCAGGCACCGTGATTCCACAAACAACGGGAGTTCTCACCAATCTATACGTGAAAAAGGGAGACACCGTAAAAAAGGGCCAAGTGATTGGAGAAATCGACAGTTCCCAGAAGCAGTTGGATGTGAGGGAAGCACAGACGAAGCTTGCGGAGGCGAATGCTCGACTAACGCAGGCAAAAACCGTACAAACCGCTGGGGGTATCAACTCCTCGTCGGCGCTGGCAGAACAATCGTTGCAGAACGCCAGAGAAAGCTACGAGCGGGTGAAAAAATTGGTGGAAGCCGGTGCCTTGCCTGCTTCTCAGCTGGATGCCGCGGAAGCTGATTGGATTCGCTCCCAAAATAACTACCGAACCACCAACGTCTCAGACGCCAAGGATCAGGCGGGGATCGCCATCTCTTCCGTCGGCGTTGAAGAAGCGAAGGTGTCATTGGAGAAAGCGAAAAAAGCGCTGAATGATACCAAAATTAGAGCCTCCGTAGACGGAACGATTAACAGCCTTCCCGTATCGGTCGGGAACGTTGTCTCTCCACAAGCCTCCGTTGCCGAAATCGTTTCCCTGGATCACCTGCTTGTTACGATCCAGGTGACCGAAGATGTTTTATCCAACCTGACGCAAGGGAAGCGAGATCAGGTGTCCATTCCCTCAATCGGGCTGGAAACAACGGGCCAGGTATCCTTCATTGGAGTTTCTTCTTCTCAAACGAAGCTGTATCCGGTAGAAATCAGCTTGGATAATCATTCCGCTTCCATTCGTCCCGGGATGAGAGCCGAGGTTTCAATCGCCAGCCAGAAGGAGCAGAAGGGATTCATTTTGCCAACAGAGGCCATTGTGCAATTGGATGGAAAAAACTTCGTCTTCCTTGTAAAAGAGGGGCGAGCGGTCAAGCAGGAAGTAAAAATCATAGATAGCAACGTATCCTCCGTGTTAATAGGAGAAGGACTTCATCCTGGCGATTTGGTCGTAGTCTCGGGGCAAACAGATTTACAGGACAACAACCTGGTAACCGTGGTAAAAAAATAAGAAAAAGGCAAACCACTTTGGCTGGATCGAATGGATGAGGCAAGTGGTTTGCTTGCTTTGCGTTTTGTGAATCGAGTAACATGGTGTACACAGAGCGCACATTTATTCTTGGGGTGTCATTCGTCATTCAAATCTTGGGCTTGAGTTCGACGAAGTTGGAGGGAATCATGATGAAGTTATCGATTCTAATTGCGGACGATGATCCGTCTATTCGGGAATTATTACAATTTTATCTGCAAAGAGAAGGGTATCAGGTAGTGGTTGCATCCGATGGAGCGATGGCATCCGACATATTGGACCGTGAACAGATTCATCTCGCGGTAGTCGATGTGATGATGCCGGGGAAAAACGGTTGGGAGCTATGCCGAGAAATCCGAGAGAATTATGATATCCCCGTCATCCTTCTTACGGCGAAGGGAGAAGTAAAGGATAAAGAGAAAGGGTTCTTGGCTGGTACCGATGATTACCTAACCAAGCCGTTTGAACCAAGAGAACTGTTGTTTCGGATCAAAGCGTTGCTGCGCCGCTATAAAATGGTCAGCAAGGATGTGATTGTCTTCAATCAAACGGTGATTGACCGGATCAGCCACGTGGTGAAGGTTGGAGATGAAGTCATCCATTTGCCGCTAAAAGAATTCGAACTGCTCGCTCAGTTGGCCAGCTTTCCTGATCGGATATTCACACGGGATCAATTGCTGGAGCTGGTTTGGGGTGAGGATTTCGAAGGGGAAAGTAGAACCATTGATGTACATATCAAGCGGTTGCGCGAAAAGTTTGCCGATCGAACCGACGATTTTGTCATTACCACCATTCGCGGATTGGGCTACAAACTGGAGGTGCGTAAATCGTGAAGTCCCTTTACGTCCGGCTGGTTCTCGCCCTTATCGCCATTGTTTTCTGCAGCACAATACTGGGCTTCCTGCTGGCCAACTGGTACTATCAGCAAAATCTGAAATCCTATAATGAACAAAAGATTAGCGGGATCACCGAGGAAATGATCACCATTTATGAACAAAAAGGTTCTTTAAACTTGCACGATTATCTCCAGCATATCGCGAACCTGAATTTTCAACTCTATCTGGTTGACGAAGATGGCAAAGCTACCTTGTTTGGAGATCCGTTCAGGGATCAAGAAATTGACCCGAGTATTGTCAAAAAGGTGCTTTCGGGTGAAATCTACCGGGGGATCACTGAAGAGAAGCACAGCTTGTTTGTCACCGGGTTCTTCTGGAATTCACTGAAAAATAGTGTTGGCCTTCCCTTTACCGCAAATGGAAAGCACTATGCTTTGTTTGTGCGCCCCAACATCGAACGACAGTTTGGGGAGGTTCATATCCTGATGATTGTCCTCTTGGTGGCAACCGTCTTGATCAGTATACTTTTAATCCTTGTATTTACCCGATATCTTGTCAGGCCGATCAAAAAGCTGACGTATGCGACGAACCAATTAGCTGGAGGCAACTACGATATTGAACTCGACATTGCTCGCAAGGATGAGATCGGCAATCTGGCCACCCACTTTGCCAAGATGACACAATCTATCAAACAGCTGGAGGAGATGAGGCAGGAATTCGTGTCCAACGTCTCACACGAAATTCAGTCTCCACTTTCCTCCATTCAAGGCTTTACCCAAGTCATTCGCACAGGTGAATTATCGAGGGAACAGCAAGAGGAGTATCTGGCCATTATTGAAAGAGAAAGTCGGCGCCTATCGTCTCTCAGCAAGCAACTTCTGACCCTTGCCTCATTGGAGAAAGAGACAAGCCTTTATGAGCCGTCTTCCTATCGACTGGATGAACAGTTACGTCAGGTCTTGTTAATGCTGGAGTACCAATGGAAAGAGAAAGATTTGGAAATTGATCTTACGTTGCACAAAACAACGATCAATGCAGACCAGCAATTGCTTAATCTCGTATGGATCAACCTGATTACGAACAGCATCAAGTTCACCGAACCCGGAGGTACGATTTTTATCGAGATATGCCATGATCATGATATTACAGTCATGGTCAAGGATACGGGAGCAGGGATTTCCGAAGAGGAGCTGTCGCATATTTTTGAACGGTTCTATAAAGGAGATAAGTCTCGCAACCGAAATACCTCTGGCACTGGACTTGGACTTGCGATTGTCAAGAAAATTGTGGAAATCGCCAACGGAAGCATCGATGTGAAGAGCAAGCTCGGGGAAGGTACGACGTTTACCGTGAGGCTGCCTAAAGAACCGTAGCGATTAGGGCAATTACAACAATAATAACGAAGTAAATAATGAATAACTTGAGATCGAAAAATTTCCTGTACGGTCTATCAATCAGACAATCATAAAAGTAAGAACCTAGATGTACCAAAGCCACGGTTCCTAATAAATCTAGAAAATGTTTAATAAGTGTGTGGATCATCTCTTTGTCTCCTAAAGGGTTGATATCTTAGGGGCTATTTCAAACAATAGCCCTTTTTTGCAGAGCCGCTTTGTCGCAACTGACAAGGCGGCTTTTTATTCATAAAACCTCTCTAGCAACACGAATAGCATTCAACACTTTGGGAAAACCGGTATAAAGTGAACAGTGTAGAAGCGCCTCGACGATTTCTTCTTTGGATAAACCGACTCGCATAGCGGCGTTCACATGCACCTGCAATTGCGGCTCGCATCCTCCCTGTGCCGTTAAGGAGCCCAATGTGACCAGCTGCCTTTGTTTCGAATCCAAAGCGGAACGGCTATAAATTTCGCCAAATGTAAAATCGACAATCTGGTTTCCAAGATCAGGGGAGATATTCGCTAGAGACTGAATAACTTCCGTTCCGTGTTCGCCATCAATCTCGATCAGTTTGGCTAGCCCTCTTTCCCGTCTTCCTTTGACGTTAAGAAGTTCATCCTCCACCTTCACTTGCAGCTGAAGGTCTGTAAAAACCTGTTTGGCTACGCCAACCGCATTTAATGAGCGAGGAAACCCGCTAAAAGGAATGCAATGAGTAAAAATCTCCATAATTTCTTCTGGGGTAAGCCCTACCTTTAACCCGAAATGAATATGCCAATTTAATTGGTTTGGACAATCACCCAATGATGTCAAAACGGATAGCGTAATCAATTCTCTTTGTTGATAGCTCAGGGTAGGATTGCTGAATACATGTCCGAAACCTTCGATAATATACCGGCCAACATGAGGAGCAACTTCACTTAACCCATTTAATACTCCGCGAATTCCTTCTTCATAATATTCGTACAAAAAATCCTTCCCTAGTTCAAAAGTTGTTGGATTCATTACTTTTCCTCCCATTCTTTTCTTCTAATTCTTTTTCCCATTCTCGGTACTCAGCTATTTTGGTGACGAGCGCTTCCATATGTTCCTGAAGCTGTTCAATATGTTCCGTAACCTTCTGCTGATGCGCCTCCAGAAGTACTCTCCTCTCTTTGGAGGTTGCGGGTCCTTGTCTTCTTAACTCGGCAATCTCCTGCATTTGACGGATCGACATCCCCGTTGTTCGCAGCCTGACCAAAAAACGAATCCAGCCCAAATCTTGCTCCGAATACAGGCGATGACCTTTGGTGTCTCGGGAGATGGAATGAATCAAGCCATTTTTCTCATAGTAGCGGAGGGTATGTTCGCTGATGCCGCTAAGGATTGCGATTTCTTTGATTCCATAGTGTTTATCCATAGAGTAAGTGTACTAATTAGAGTGCGCTCTAAGTCAAATGATTTTTGCCGCTAAAAGATTCTGAGTAGGAAGTGTTCCCCGGTTCTTCTACATTTTGCATAAGCCAATAGTAATAGGAAAAACTATCCTTGTTGATTAAATAGGGGAGGTTGAAATTCTGGTGAATAAACAACCATTGGCGCCGCATGAATCGTTGGAGCTTCATGAAGCGCTAAACTTTAAAACACTTTGTTTAGCCAAGTCTAAACTCATGCAAGGCCTTGTTTTTGATCAGGAATTGAAGGCGTTAATGCAAAAAGATGTCGTCCAATCTACCCAAGCTATTGCCCAGCTCCAAGAAATTTACTCGAGAAGCCCATTTCAGGCGCCTGTTCCGCAAAGCCGCCCTACTCCCATCCTGAATTGAAGGTGAAAACGATATGAATCAAGATTATTTGGACCCGATCAATGCTTTAAACATGCCGGAAATAGCGGACATGACCTTTGCCATGGATTTCCTCATGCGCGCCAAAGAGGGAGTCAGAAATACAGCAATCGCTTTGACGGAAACGACTTCGCCCGATGCGAGGGCATTTCTACGAAATCAACTTAGACAAGGGATTGCGATGCATCAGGAGACTACAGAACTGATGCTCCGCAAGAAATGGTTTCATCCTTACGAGCTGAATGAACAATACAAGCTGGATCAGCTCTCGGCCAAAAATACGCTGATGATCGGGCAAATGAATTTGTTCCCTGAGGATACCTCGCGTAAAGGGATGTTTGATCGGACGCCAGATGAGCACATTGGAGGAAGTCAAGGATGAAAGCTGTCACCTATCAAGGCCTCAAGAACGTTGTCGTCAAGGACGTACCTGATCCCAAGATCGAGAAGCCTGACGATATGATCGTCAAAATAACGAGTACGGCCATCTGCGGTTCCGACCTGCACCTGGTCCATGGAATGATTCCGAACTTGCAGGAGAATTACATCATCGGGCATGAGCCGATGGGGATCGTGGAAGAGGTAGGCCATGGTGTGACGAAGCTCAAGAAGGGCGATCGCGTCATTATTCCGTTCACCATCGCTTGCGGGGAGTGCTTCTATTGCAAGAATCATCTGGAAAGCCAATGCGACAATTCCAATGACAACGGGGACATGGGTGCCTACTTCGGGTATACCGGAACAACTGGAGGGTACCCTGGGGGCCAGGCTGAATATTTACGGGTTCCTTTTGCCAACTTCACTCATTTTAAGGTTCCCGAAAGCTGCGAGGAGCCTGATGAAAGCCTGGCATTGATCGCCGATGCGATGACGACCGCCTTCTGGTCAGTGGATAACGCGGGAGTGAAGGAAGGGGATACGGTAATTGTGCTTGGCTGCGGCCCCATTGGGCTCTTGGCGCAGAAGTTTTGCTGGCTGAAAGGCGCTAGGCGGGTCATCGCTGTCGACTATGTGGAATACCGCCTGCAGCATGCGAAGCGGACGAACAACGTGGAAATAGTTAATTTTGAGCAGGAGAGCAACGTCGGAAACTATCTCAAGGAAATCACACAAGGCGGCGCTGATGTCGTCATTGACGCCGTCGGGATGGATGGCAAGATGAGTGACCTGGAATTCCTCGCAAGCGGACTTAAACTGCAGGGGGGGACGATGAGCGCGCTCGTCATTGCCACACAAGCTGTCCGTAAAGGAGGAACTATCCAGATTACGGGAGTGTATGGGGGACGCTACAACGGTTTCCCGCTAGGCGATATCATGCAGCGCAACATCAATATTCGGTCTGGACAAGCCCCCGTTATTCACTATATGCCCTACATGTATGAATTGATTACGACGGGCAAGGTGAATCCGGGAGACATTGTGACACATGTCATTCCGCTAAGTGAAGCCAAGCGCGGATATGAAGTGTTTGACACTAAGACAGAAAATTGCATCAAAGTCATTCTGAAGCCTTGAATCTGCCAGAGTTATGGGAGGAAACAACGAGATGACGTCCAATTACGCTTTACATGAGATGTTGGAGGTTCATGAAATAGCCGCTTTCAAAACGATTTCCCTGACGAAATCCAAGACAATGCAAGCGCTGGTGTCCGATCCGGAGCTAGTCGAAATCTTGAAGCAAGATGTTCTGCTGTCTACCCAGCAACTACAGGAACTCGGTGAATTGTTGTCTAATGCGACTGTACAGGAGGTAGGCACATGATCCCAATCCTAGAGAAACTGATGGGGATGGATACGCTGACCGATGAAGTCATTGCGATGGACTTCCTGATCAGTGCCAAGAGTGGAGTAAGAAACTACGCCATGGCTGTCACAGAATGTGCTACACCGGAAGTCAAGGCCGTCCTAGTGAAACATCTTGAGGAAGCTATCGATACTCATGAGAGGATTACGAACTATCTGATCAATCGAGGCTTGTACCATCCCAACAATCTGCTTGAGCAAACAAGGCTCGATCTGCAAAACATCCAAACGGCCGTGAATATTCCTTCATAAATGCAGCAAATGAAGAGCTTTCCAAGTGAAGGCTCTTTTTATTTTTCCAAAAGAAGGAGCCCCGAATTTTCATCGTTTTTTCAGAAATTTTCATTATGATGGGGATAGGTTACATACTTGAGAACGAGGTGGTGTGCCTTCATGGCTAAACAATCGAAGTGGTTGAAATGGAAAATTGGTGGCGGTGTAATCTTCTCAATGGCCGTCATGTTCAATATAGCGAAAGCAGATCCAGAGTTCATCAAAGCCGTTCAAGCCGCTCAGGACACAAACAATTCGTCTGATATGGACAACGAGGTAAGTACAAGCGCTCAAGAGGAAAACCATGCGGACCAAAACAACGAGAAGAACGAGGAGAATTTCAAACCACAAACGGTTATCGCATCCGCAACCGATTCTATTCCGAAAACTCAGCACAACACAACAGTCGTGAATAGTGAGAATCATCAATCAAAAGGAACCGTTCAATCAAAGAAAGTAGAAAGCACAACGAAACGAGTCAACCAAACAGTTTCGAAGCCAGCCACGGTGCATTCACAAACAACCATAGTTGCAAGCAAGCAGCAGGTCGTAAACCATTCAGCACCTGCACCAGTGGTCAGTCACAATCAGACTTCATCATCTAAACCGCCAGCGGATATACCTTCCGCACCGCCAACGGAGGATACGACTGTCGCACCTCCAGAGAGCAGTACCGTCGATAATTCGACTGTTGATAATACAGATCAAAGTCAAATCGATACGACTCCGGTTAGGAAAAAATCACACTCCAGAAGCAGTCATTCATAAAAACAGCGGAGTAAAGTGGAGAGGATACCATGCACCATCAAGTAAAGCTCTATCATCATACTAGCTTTGCAATGAATACGACGATTGAAACGATTTTGGAAAGCACTTCTGATGAGAAAAGCACACATCTAAACAACATGGTTCAAAAATGGTTTCGCTCCACTGAGTCCCGGTTTAGTCGATTTCAGCCAGATAGTGAACTTAGCCTTCTCAATTCACATAGTGGCAAGCTTGTATTGATTTCGGATGACATGGCAGAGGTGCTGTCACTCGCCCAGAACTTTTCGGGTGAGACACAGGGGATTTTTACACCGTTTGTCTATGATGCGCTCGTCGCCGCAGGGTATGACCGCTCTTTTGAAAAGGTAAAAGAGGGGAGCAGGGCAAGCTCGCCCGCACCGCAGCCAAGAGATTTCTCCATGTTCCTCGATGTCGGGATGAAAGCCGTTCAATTGCAAGCAGGCACAAGGATTGATCTGGGAGGAATTGTGAAGGGTTGGTCGGCTGAGCGACTGTCTAAAAGACTGGTTAAAAAGCAGGGTGTAAAACGAGGGCTAATGAATGCGGGAGGCGATATCCAGGTATGGGGAGGCAGTAGCGCCGATGAGCCGTGGAATATTGGAATCGCAAATCCCTGGGATAAAGAGAAGGAGATCGCCCTGGTTTCTCTGGAGAATGGAGCAGTGGCTACCTCCAACGTAATCGGGAGATCGTGGAAGCGGGAGCAAGGCCGTGAGGGAAACCACATCATAGATCCTCGTACCATGCAATCATGTACATCGGATGTTGCGCAGTGCAGCATCGTTGGAGAGAGCCTGACCCAATGCGAAATCTGGGCGAAGGTCGCCTGCATAGTAGGGGTCGAGCAGGCCATCTCTTTACTTACAAAGCATGTCCCTCGATTAGAGGCGTTGATTGTTACCAAGACGGGTGACGTTCATTTTATAGGAGACGAACACAGCTTGCAGAACAGGTGGGAGGTCGAATCCCTTCAGAATGTTCACAAGCCAGCAAGGAATGAAGGAGAGGATTGAAGAATGTTGACTCAATTGATATTACACTTGCCCACGTGGGAGATGATTCGAGTTTTGGGAATATCGGCCTATGTGATGCTCTTTGTGGGTGTGAGCCTGGGAATATGTTATAGTATGCCTGGAAGGTCCGGCAAAGCGAAAGCCAACTTGTATAAAATACATTCGGCAGCAACTGTTTCGGGAATGTTTCTGGGAATGTTTCACGCCATGCTGCTGGTGATTGATACGTACGAGCCGTTTGGATGGACGCAGATTCTGGTGCCTTTTTCCGCAGCGGACAAACCACTCTTTACTGGTCTGGGAACGATTGCCGCTTACGGGATGGTCCTGATCATTTTGACAACGGATCTGCGGAATAAGTTGAATAAAAAAGTATGGCGTCTCATTCATATTAGCGCTTATCCAACGTTCATCGCGGCGCTTATTCACGGAATCGGTGTCGGAACGGATACCAAAAACGGCTGGGTGTTTCTCATGTACGTGGCCACTACCATGATTGTCACGGTTCTCTTTATCATTCGAGCGTTTATTGGGGGGAAACGTAGCCTTGCACATACTGCTAGTAGAGGATGACCCTAAACTTGGGCCTTTGCTTCAATATAAACTAAGTCAGGAAATGCATACGGTGGACTGGGTAACGGATCCGGAACTCGTCGATGATTATTTGCGACAAGCCAAATACGATCTGTACATTCTCGACTGGATGATGCCCAGAAAAAGTGGAATCGCCCTCTGTGAGGAGATCCGAGCGAAGAATGACCACACGCCGATCTTGATGCTTACGGCTCGGGATGCTGTAGATGACAGGATTACCGGACTGAACAGCGGGGCGGATGATTATCTGATTAAACCGTTTGCCTTCGGTGAATTATTCGCTAGAGTTAATGCGCTAGCCCGCCGTAGTCCGATTACAGTGTTTCAGGAACCGAAATATGAGTACGCGGGAATTGCGTTGAATCCTCATACGCATGAGGTAAGCCGGGATGGAGAAATACTTCTCTTGACCAAGAAGGAGTTTCAGTTGTTGGAATTTTTTCTCCGTCATGCCGAAAAAGTACTTACTCGGGAGCAAATCTTAAACAGTGTCTGGGGATTGGATGCAAGTATTACACCCAATGCCGTAGATGCGGCGATCAAGCTGCTGCGCAAAAAAGTGGACGATGGGTTTCAACAGAAACTGATTCATAATGTTAGGGGCATCGGCTATCGTCTCTTAAACCAAGAGGAGAATGAACGTGTTTGAGAAAACGAGAAAAAAATTAACCCTCATGTACAGTGGTATGTTGGCATTCATTTTGTTGACAATTTTTCTCGGGTTCTACTTTACCCTTTCTACCATCGTTACACGTAATGAACAGTCGCAATTAGATAATGTTGCAGCGAAAACAATCCATGAATGGGATGAATACCAGAAAAGAATAAGGATGCATGTGCAGCTTCCGGGGATCGATAAGCAGGACAAAATAGACTTTGATTATCTGCAACAAAATCAAATTGCGATGATCGTCACGGAACAGAACCAATTAATTGCTGGCAATCCTCATAATGATTCCAGTCTCTTGGAACAGATTCAAACCAGCATCCTGCAAGACGCCCCCGAAGAAGGACAGATCAATTATTTGCCAATGACATTGGACGCGGGAGCGAAAATATACGCCGTTTATCGACCCCAGGCCAATAAGGGGGATGACACGAGGTTTTATCTCGCGGAAGATGTAACCTGGATGGAGCAGCTATTGCATCAGATGAAATGGATCTTATCGATAGCAGGAGTCATTTTGCTTGCTCTGACATCACTGGTTGGGTATTGGTTTGCTGGGCGCGCCATGGTGCCGATCAACCTGTCCTATAAACGGCAGAAGGAATTTACGACGGATGCCTCTCATGAATTGCGGACACCATTAAGTGTGATCCTCTCTTCCACCGAGATTTTGCAGGAGAAAAAAGAGAGTTTGCCCCCTTTTCATCAAACAGTGCTGCAGAATATGGTGGACGAGATTCACCGAATGATTCGCCTGATCGAACATCTGCTTACCTTATCCAGAAGTGACTTCGAGAAGGATTCGAATCGAATGTTTGACAGCTTTGACTTTCGTTGTGTCGTGCGGGAAGTGACAGAGAGAATGCAAATTGCGGGTTCTCTGAAAGGTGTGTCTGTTGTCAACCAAGACGAACAGGTGACACAACCTGTTAACTGCCATGGAGACATCGACAGCATCCGTCAATTGCTCTATATTTTGCTTGATAACGCGGTAAAATACAGTGAGGCAGGCGGGACAGTAGAGGTTCATGTGACGACTGAGAGCAATCATCGACTCATCTGTACGGTGCGTGACCATGGTTGCGGCATTCCCGAGGAAGATTTGCCTTATGTCTTTGAACGGTTTTATCGGGCGGATAAATCACGGTCTCGGGAAGTGGAAGGGACAGGCCTCGGATTATCCATAGCCGACCAAATTGTCAAAACGCACAAGGGACAGATCAGCGTAACAAGTTCAAAAGAGAAAGGAACCGTATTTACCGTGATTTTACCAATCAATAAGACTAGAGGTAGGTAGAAATGAACGTTACCAAGACCGAAAAACGATGGATACCGAACAAGTTGGAACGAAAATGGGTGTATCTCTCACTGGCACTCGCCATTGTGATCGTGGGATGGGGAATTTGGCAATATTCTCAGCTTCCCTCGGACAGTTTCCATACCAGAGGATTTAAAGGAATCTTTAAAAACTATGGTTCGCTCGCTCGTATTACGCTCTTCGCTGTGCTAGCTCATTATGTCTTCCTGTTTATTTTTCAAAAGAAATGGCTGGATCCATGGGCAGCCGTAAAAAAGCTAATCATTCCTTTAGCGAAACTCGCGCGGAAATGGCATACTCCAGTAGCGATCTTATCCATAGCACTCATCGTTCTTCATGTAATTGGCGCTTTTTTATATGGGATTAAATTGAATTTCTCCAATGTGAGCGGACTGCTTGCCTTAGCGGTTTTATTGCCAGTTCCCATTTCGGGACTTTTCAGATACCGCCGACTGGATAAACAGTGGCATTTGCGTTTTGGACTCGGCTTTGCTGTTTTGTTCTTGATTCACGCGTTCTTGTAAGAAAAGCTCGCCGATAACGAATCGGTGAGCTTTTTTCGGTAATATTGGAATGATTAATCGTTTTACAGTAGTAAAGTGATTAATCATTCCTTCCATTCGCGTAAGCCCGCTCAAGAAAAGACTTCGTCCGCTCGACGCTCATTTTAAGCGAAACCAAGCGTAGAGAACGGAGCGGACAAAAAATGCTACACGCGAGCTTAAACAGAGCATAGAGGGACGAAGTCTTTTCTCAGTTAGGACAACTATGATATAAATACAGAATCTACTATGACCTTGCTCTCAAATGAAATGTAACCTATGTAAAGGAGAAAGAATAAACCATGTCTTTCACACTTCGACACATTCATTTGCCGGAAGATTACAACCAGCTAGCCATGCTCCTCAATTCGATCCAACCTGATTCTGTTTCAGTAGAGCAACTTCAAGAGCAGGATCTCCCTGTACCCACCGATTCTAGCTTGTATATGGACGAGGCCGGTCAACTCAATGGTTATGGTCGAGAAAGGGTGGTCGTACAGAATGCGGAGGGGACTATCATTGGATATGGGAAAGCCTGGCGTACTCCTTGGACTTCACCAGGAAGCGTATGCAGTCTATTCTGTGTTCACCCTGATTTTCGCAATCAAGGAATTGGTGAAACAATCCTCGCACATTTGGAAAATTGGGCCAAATCTGTTGGTTCGACGCTTCTTTTGTCAGAATTAAAAGACTGGATTCCTGCTTCTCTTCCTTTTGTTCAAAACCGCGGATATTTACTTGACGCCCATGTAGTTGATTTAGCACTGGACGTCACTCGGTTTGATCAAACGAAATGGAAGCATATTGTTATTCAATTGCAAGAGAGCGGAATCAAGTTTCTTACCTTGGCTGACGAACCTACTGAAGAATCAGAACGAAAACTATATCAATTGTACAAGGATACTCTCGTGGATAACCCGGGGTTTGTAGGTGACTTGCCTGATATTGACGAATGGAGAAAACAGGCACTTCCGTCTGAACGGACACGTCCCGACCTTACTTTCATTGCCGCCGACGGTGATCAATTCGTTGGAGTGACCACCTTGTTTACCACGGATGCGTCAGACGTACTGTATACCAATTACACAGGTGTAAGGAAGGATTATCGGGGCAGGAGACTTGCTTTGGCATTGAAAATACGATCAATAGAGGCAGCAAAAGAATCAGGTGCAACTCGGATGCTCACGGAAACAGAAGCCGAGAATTTTTCTATGCAAGCAGTGAACAACAAGCTGGGGTATGAAGTAGGCAAAGGGACCTATCGTATAATGAAGCAATTATAAGGAAAATAGAAAAGATAGAAGAGAAGAAGAGGTAACGAAATCGTTACCTCTTCTCGAATCCATTACCTCTTCTTCAGATTAATTGCCGCATCAATATGACGGAGTGCCCTCAGATAACTCATTTCGGTAATCCTTGCTTTTTCATATTGCCACTGGATATAGTTGCGCAGTGACAACAGGTCGACCCATGCTTCTTTTGACTGCGGATTCTGATCGGGAACTTCTCCCGTGACTTCCCCTTCATGTACGGCTTTTGCCAGATCTTTAGGGTGCATCCCGATTGGATAAGCTATTTGAAAGAGCGCAATTTTCATTTTTTCCACCTCTCTTCTTCCATCCGAACCAACTGCTCTCCTTGGTATTACCTAGTTTTCTAATGTTTTATCATGTTCTTACTTGATGTTCAAGAAGATTCACTTTCCACATCTACTTTTTACATTATTAATATTGAAATAACCATATTGTTATATTAGTATTGCGTGGTGAGAGGTGATTCTTAATGGAGCTAAAAAAATTAGCCAATGCATTAAAAGCACTGGGAGATCCGACTCGATTAAAAATGATTGCGTTACTGAATGCAAGGGATTGTTGTGTGTGTGAGCTGGTACCGATATTTAATATCTCCCAACCAGCCATTTCTAGGCATATGAGCCGCCTGAAAGCGGAGGGGCTTGTGAATGAACAACGCAAAGGGCAGTGGGTTTTTTACTCATTGAACCGCGAGCAGTTGGAGGCAATTGGATTTGCACTGGCCAACTTACCCGATGTGACGGAGGAATTCAAGGCACTGGAGGAAAAAGGGCTGCTGGTTTGCTGTACCGAGTCATGAAGAGACAATGAGGATGGAGAGAAATCATGTTTCACTTGTGGAGTGCTTGTTTGATTTTTGTGATTACGCTTGTGTTTGTGATTTGGCAGCCCAAGGGTCTTAACATTGGGTGGTCAGCTACCGGTGGGGCGTTACTCGCTTTGCTTGCCGGGGTTGTCAGCTTATCTGATGTAGTGACCGTAACGGGGATTGTATGGAATGCGACGTTGACGTTTGTTGCCATTATTCTCATATCGTTGATTCTGGATGAGGTAGGATTTTTTGAGTGGTCCGCGTTGCATATGGCGAGATTGGCAAAAGGCAATGGTCTTCTCATGTTTGTCTACGTCATTTTACTGGGGGCTGTTGTTTCCGCCTTTTTTGCTAATGATGGGGCTGCGCTCATTTTGACGCCGATTGTTCTCGCACAGGTTAGGGCGCTTCGCTTTGATGAGAGAAGGGTGCTGCCGTTTATTATGGCGAGTGGTTTCATCGCAGACACGACATCCCTTCCCTTGATCGTAAGTAACCTGGTGAATATTGTTTCGGCAGATTTTTTCCATATCGGGTTCGTACAGTATGCGGGTCGAATGATAGTGCCGAACCTGTTTTCATTGGTCGCAAGCTTGGGCGTCCTGTTGTGGTTTTACCGCAAGGATATTCCAAAGAAGTACGATCTCGGCCATCTCAAACAGCCCAAGGAGGCTATTAAAGATTTGCAGTTGTTTCACTTTTCCTGGCTCATTCTGGGAGTACTCTTAGTCGCTTACCTTTTGGGTGGCTTGGCGCATATTCCCGTATCGGTACTGGCTGGGGTTGCGGCTATCGCATTTATTCTGGCGGCGAGAAGAAGCCACGTGATTCAAACCGCTCAATTAGTCAAGGAAGCGCCTTGGCCTGTGGTCGTTTTTTCGATAGGTATGTACGTGGTTGTGTACGGGTTAAGAAATGTAGGGCTAACCGACATGCTGGGACAAGCCATCCAATTGTTTGTGGATAAAGGATTATTGGCGGCTACGATCGGAATGGGATTCATCGCGGCGATTCTATCCTCCATCATGAACAACTTGCCAACCGTGATGATTGACGCATTGGCTATTCAAGGAACGCATGCAGGTGGAGCAGTTAAGGAGGCGCTTGTCTACGCCAACGTCATTGGCAGCGACCTGGGACCCAAAATTACGCCGATTGGCTCGTTGGCGACACTTCTGTGGCTGCACGTCTTGTCCAGAAAGAACGTCAGGATTACGTGGGGGCAGTATTTTAAAACAGGGATTCTGCTGACGATTCCTACCCTGCTCATCACGCTAATTGGTCTGTATTTGACCCTTCTGCTCACCTGACCAGATTAGGGAATATGGGAAGACTTCCAAATCATTTTATAAAATGAAAGGGGTAGATCCACATGGCAAACACCAAGCCGCTCGTGTACTTTCTTTGCACTGGAAATTCATGCAGAAGCCAAATAGCAGATGGATTTTTAAAAGCGTTAGGCGGGGATCGATACGAAGTCAAGAGTGCCGGACTTGAAGCGCATGGGCTTAATCCTCGGGCAGTTCGGGTGATGCAGGAAGCCGGAGTGGATATCACAAGCCATACCTCCGACGTCATTAACCCTGAAACCTTGAATCGTGCTGATTATGTCATTACGTTATGCGGACATGCGGACGAGCATTGCCCTGTGATTTCTAATCCTCATGTGGTGAAGTGGCATTGGGGATTCGATGATCCTGCCAAAGCCACGGGGACTGAGGAAGAGATTATGGCTAGTTTTCGTGCGGTTCGCGATGCGATTCACGCTAGAATTAATCAGTTCCTCGCGGAAGGGAAATAAGAATCTTCTCAAGCTTCGTATGTACGCAACGTTTGATCTGCTTGACGAATCAATATGAGAATCAGAATCGTGGCTATGAATCCGCAAATTACTATTGGAATGAACAAGAACCAAAGAAATAGGGAGATACCAACAACCAGCAATGAGAGTACGGTAAACGCGATCGTAAACCATAGATAGTATCTCCATCTAGTATTGGCCATGTCTGCAAGCTCCATTTTTCCTGATTGAAGAGCCAATTCTTCAATGCCTTTACAAAGATTGAATATGACATATAGATTTAATACCGTCCCACATAGCGATAGGAGTACAGCGACACCCGATAATGGTTCAGTAGTAGACAAGGGGATATCCGTCTGAACGTGAAACAGTTCCAGAATCGAGAAGAAGAGCAGAGGGATGGTAGCGATTTTGGCATTATTGAACCTGATGTTTAGTGTCGATAATTGTGAAAAACCAATCAACATTAGGATGAAACCGATAAGATCGGGCAAGACATCAAACCCGTTAAACCTGAAATCGAGAAAGACCAGTAATATTCCCCAAAACACTTTGGATAGACCCGTCATGTATCTCCCTCCTTTTGTTATTTCTATATTTTAGAATAATTGAACCTTTCCCTTTTAGCTTAGTAAAGTTAATCGGCAACGGTGGGTAGTACAATATCAATTAATTCTCGCAGATCGTCGATTATAGCATCTGCTTCTATAACAGTTTCAAATTGATGATTTCGTTTCCAAACTGCCTTTATTCCAACATTACGGCTGGCTCGGATGTCGTTGGCGGGATGGTCACCCACAAAAATAGCCTTTTCTGCTGGAACATTCAGTTTATTTAAAGCACGAATAAAAATCGCTGGGTCAGGTTTTCGGAGTCCTTCCCACTCTGATATCAGCACCTCATCGAATAAATGATTAATATGTAAAGCTTTGAAATTATCGTTCTGGAAATTTCCAAAGCCGTTTGAGACCAACGCTAGTTTAATGTTATGTTTCTTTAGCTGGGTAAGCATATCCAACAGATTAGGAAAAGCAATACAATGTTTATGAAAATTATTTATATAGTCATTCAGTAGCGAAGCCCAATGAATATTTTGTATAGGGAACTCATTTAAAAGTTGCTGATACACTTTGTCTTTCCATACATAACCGTGATTATCCAGTTCCATGAAACGCTGAATAAATCTCTCTTTCTCAATAACGTGAAATTCCTTCAAACGATCATACTGGTCCCTAATAAACGATATCAGTGATGAGTCACGGTCTAATAATGTACCATCCAAATCAAAAAGAACAGCATCGAATGACAATACGCACACTCCTTTCAACCTGGAAAATGCAACCTGGTGATTTCCCTTATTAAACTAAAAGAATTTAGCTACACTTCCATACGTACCATTTTCTGTATTATCCTAAAATAATACCACAGTAATCAGTATTAAGTTTATTGTATTAAGCTATAAAAGACTGCACAAAAGTCCTGGATTGACACTGCCTTTTCTTAACTCTGGAACCCCGAAACCCCAATATAAATGGCCGCTCCCCACATCACGCAAGCGGATATCCGATTGATGACCCTCATGACTCGCCCAGAATTATCCAACCGGCCTGTCATTCGACCAACTATGGCTAATCCGGTGAACCAAATCCAAGAAACCAGGATGGCAGCAAGAGCGAAGGCGAGTTTTTCTGCCCCCGTGTAGCTTAATGAACTGGTTCCGATAACCCCAACCGTATCCATTATCGCGTGGGGATTCAGAAGGGAGACAGATGCGGCAAAAGCGATTTGTTTGCCGGGGGTGGACGTCTCCGCACTGTTATTTTCACTGTTGCTAGCTGCTGGGCTGCTTCTCCAGGTGTTCCAGCCCATATAAAGTAAAAAGAGTATCCCCACACTGAGGAGTATGGTTTTGAACCAAAAAGAACCGAGTATTGCCAAGGACACTCCTAGAACGGCAAGAGTAATCAACAGTGTGTCGCATAGTGAGGCAGTCAGGACAACTGGCAGCGCATGGATGAATCTTTTTTGAAGAGCCCCTTGATTAAAAACAAATACATTTTGAACACCGAGTGGAAGTATAAGTCCAAATGCAAGAATGAATCCGTGAATGAAGGCTATGAACACTTCTTTTTCCCTCCGATAACATGACGTATGAATACAATGATACTCATCGATCGACTTCTGTCTCCAACCAATTGGATGGATTCTAAACCAACCAAATAGTACAATATGTGCAAACCACACGGCGAGGATGGGTTTCATGTTCCAATCAAATTGGAAGCCAAACAAATTCGCAGAAGTTCCTCTCTATATTCAAATCAAGGCGTACATAAAAGGAAAAATTGAAACCGGAGAGTGGCCCGTAGGCAGCAAAATCCCACCACAGCGCACAATGGCTGAATTATGGGAAGTAAACCGGAGTACAGTTGTTGTGGCAGTAGACGAGTTAATTGCGGAAGGGCTGCTTGAAGGCAAACCCGGAAGCGGAACGAGGATCACGAATAATTCGTGGTCCTTAATGACTTCTACCCCACCGCCGAACTGGAGCTCGTATGTTCACGCGGGAATTCATCAGGCCAATTTGCCAACGATTCAAGAGATCAATCGAGCGGAGTTTTATCCCAATATCATTCGGTTAGGGACGGGAGAGCCATCACCCGATTTATTTCCTCGTGAACAGATGACGAACGTATTCAACCGATTGGCAGACCACATCGATTCACTTGGCTATGAAGAACCAAAAGGGTTGCTTTATTTAAGAGAACAACTCAGCAAGCACCTGAAAACACACGGCATCGAAGCTTCACCGTCTTCTATATTGATTGTCTCAGGGGCCTTGCAAGCCTTGCATTTGATTTCCGTCGGTCTGTTGCAAAGAGGATCAACAATCTTTCTTGAAAAGCCCTCCTATCTGTATTCCCTGAATGTGTTTCAGTCCGCGGGGATGCGATTAATTGGACTTCCTCTGGATGCTAACGGAATTCAAATCAAAGCCATCACGGAACAAAAACAAAGGCAAAATGCTGCTTTGCTCTATACTATTCCTTCCTTTCACAATCCAACGGGAATCGTCATGTCGGAAACAAGACGACGAGAGCTGCTAAACGCATGCGAACAGGAACGACTTCCAATCATTGAAGATGACGTGTATCGAGAGCTGTGGCTGGAATCGCCTCCGCCACCACCTTTGAAAGCCAACGACAAAAATGGCCTTGTTCTGTACCTTGGCAGCATGTCCAAGACCTTAAGCCCGGGATTACGAATCGGTTGGATAGTAGGGCCTGAGCCGGTGATTGAAAGGTTGGCCGATATCAAAATGCAAACCGATTACGGGGCGAGTTCCCTTTCTCAGTGGACTGTTGCCCAGTGGTTATCAAGCGGGTTCTATCATCAACATCTGGATCAGGTTCGGCAAGAATTAAAGGTTCGAAGAGATGTCATGATCGATGCGCTGCAAAAGCATTTTTCGGATCTTGCCACTTGGACGGTTCCTAAAGGCGGCTTTTATGTCTGGTTGAAGCTGCAAGACTCCCTTTCCATACGCAATCTGTTTGAAAAGGCTCTACAAGAGGGAATTCTCTTAAACCCGGGGAATGTGTATGATCAACATCCCAGTCAGCATCTGCGGTTGTCCTATTCCTACGCTTCCATAAGCGAAATAGAACAAGGCCTTCAACGACTGTCCTCCATTATCAGGCAACTGAGATAGGATGGAAGAAAAAGATTGCAATTTGCAAATAATAGACGTATAAATATGGGGAGAGGTGACGGGATGGAAAATATTCGTGATATCATGCATACCATGACCAGACGTAACGGGTTGTTAAACAAAAATTGTTGCAGTGTGGATGGAATCGATGTGTCGGTTGCGCAAAGCCATATCTTGTATGAGATTAGTCGCCAGCATCAACCGTCCATTCAACAAGTAGCAGAGGCCTTGGGGATGGACGTTACGACCTTTAGCCGACAAGTGCAATCGCTTGTGGAGAATGAACTCGTGAAGAAAACGCCATTCCCGGACGACCGACGAATACAGATTCTGGCTTTAACGGAAAAAGGCGTGAAAATCAACGCGTACATTGAGAACCTGATGAATTCCTACTATGCGGACGTTTTTTCGCAAATGACTGATTTTGAGAAGGAAACGGTGATCCGCTCTCTTCGGCTGCTGAATGAGGCAATGGGCAAAACCAAGCAGTGCTGTAATCCGATGGGTGTATAAACCCATTTCTTTTTTAGTTAATACTTGCATTTTGCAAATATCGTAGGGGTGATTGGTATGTGGTCAGCGGTTTTTCAAGATTTTTTATCCATTGCACTAGAATTAACGCTCTTGTTTATTGGAATCTCTTTTGCCATCAGTTTGTTGCAAGGTTTCATTCCTTATCAGAAGCTAGAGAAATACTTGTCTGGTAAAAACACGGCATTGGGAGCTGTGATGGCACTCGTCTTTGCTTTTGTTACACCGTTTTGCTCTTGCTCCACTATTCCAGTCGTTGTGAACCTGCTCAATAAAAAGGTTCGCTTTGGGATTGTCATGATTTTTCTGTTCGCTTCGCCGGTTCTCGATCCCACGATTATTACCTTGATGGGGGCAATGCTGGGAGTCAAAGTTGCGGTTGCCTATACCGTCATCACATCTGTTTTGTCAGTTCTCATCGGGTTTGTCTTAGAGCGGCTTGGTTTTGAAAAGCAGGTCAAACATGTTGTGATGACAGGCTATAAAGAACCGGGCAATGGTTTCAGTATCAAGGGAGCGCTGGCTGAAACGTTCTCTTTGATGAAGTCTGTATACCCTTATCTGATTATTGGGGCGGCGATCGGTTCTGTGATTCACGGCGCAGTTCCTACCGAATGGATCACAACCTATATGGGAGGAAATCAATGGTGGATGGTTCCTGTAGCCGCAATCATCGGGATTCCTCTGTACATTCGGCTTTCGACCATGATCCCCATCTCTCAAATCATGATTGCCAAAGGGATGGCGATAGCTCCCGTGATGGCTTTGATGATCAGTTCGGCAGGAGCAAGCCTGCCTGAGCTTACCCTGTTAAACTCTATTTTCAAAAAGCGCTTGGTTGGCGCATTCGTGGCATCCGTGTTCACCATGTCGACCATCTCAGGCTTGCTATTTTACCTAATTTAAGGAGGAGAAGAATGATGAGTCTATTCAAAAGTTTGTTTGGGAAAAAGCAAAATTGCTGTTGCAATGTGGTGATTCAGGAGGTTAATGAAGCGGAAACCAAGGAGACGGATATTAATGAAAACTGCTGCGGAGGTAAGAAAGAGTCAAGCCAAGAGAATGAGCAGGAAAACAAGGGAGGTTCCTGTTGCAAGTAGTTTTTTACTATAAAAGGGCGAGCTTCTCAGATAGTAGGTGCCTGAAGGAACTTATCAATTGGAAACGAATTACATGATGAACCGTCTCTATGAAGGAGAATAACATCACATGTAAAGGAGAGACCTATGAAAAAGAGCCTTTTCTTCACATTCATGGCCGCCTGCCTTTTCCATACTTGTCTAACAGGAGCTTCAGCTGAAGAAAAAAAGCAGCCTGCTCCAGTATTTCCAATCGAGCAGAATTTCAAGTGGGGCCTGATGGATCAAAATGGCAAGGTCCTCATCAAGCCGCGATTTGATGTGATTGAGGATTTTTATTACGGACAGATATCCAGGGTACGGACTCAAGATAAATGGGGGTTGATCGACAGAAGCGGACGCATTTTGTTAGAGCCCAAGTACGACGAGATTATAGAAGAAACAGACTTTGTGGCGGTGCGTATAGCGAACAACTGGGGGTTCATGGATCAATCGGGGAAGTGGATTTTCTCGCCACAATTTGAAAAGTATGATCGTAACTCCAATATCACCTTGCACAAACAGCTATTTACCGTGAAGCGCAACGGGAAGTGGGGAAGCTTTGATCCAACTGGAAAAATTGCTGTCCCTACAACCTACGATGAGTTGATTTATCAGGATCAGAGTGATACATTTCTGGCGAGAATCGGCAATAAATGGGGAGTCGTCTCAGCGAATGGAACCGTGATTGCCAAGCCTGCGTATTCATCCGTTAGTTCCTTCGAGCATGATATGGCTCTCGTTACAAACAATCGCAAGTATGGGTATATCAACCGCCAAGGGAAATTGACAATCTCGCCCCAGTATCAGTATGGCTATGGGTTCTATAATGACTATGCCATAGTTGAAAAAAACAATCGATTTGGAACCATTGATAAACAAGGCAGGGTAGCCATCCCTTTTTCTTATCCGAATCTTGTCCTGTACTCCAACGGGGTCGCTTCCACGAAAGTCAAAGACAAATGGAAGCTCATTGACCCGACTGGTAAAGTCATCTCCCAAACACTCTATGATAACGTGCAGGAATACAACAATCTGATCATGGTTACGCAAGGAAAACAATTCGCCTACGTCTTGAAGCAAAACAACCAATATCGTGTAGGTCCGATGGTTGATGAGAGAAAGGATTCCGGTCAAACACCGATTCGCGCTTTTCGCGAGGGTACAGCGTGGGGGTGGATGGACAATAAGGGGAACGTGATTGTACCGCCTACCTATCAGTCCGTCAGCTCGCCTGATGATGACTTTGTTGTTGTGAAACTGGATGGGTTATACGGAGTTTGCGACCTTCAGGGGAAAGTCATTATTCCGATTCGCTATAACCAGATTGGCGATCTGTCGAATGGGCTGTTTAGCGTGAAAGACAACGGCAAATGGGGAGTTATTCAGAGAAATGGGGATGTCCTCATTCCAATCGAATACGAGGAGCTTTCTAGCAATAGTGAATCCGGCTTGTACAAGGTAAAAAAAGACGGCAAATGGGGAGTGGTCAATCAACAAGGTGAGATTCTAGCGTCCCCAAAATATGATGATGTCAGGCTCTATTCAGACCTGATTGAGCTCTCCATTGCGAATAAACGAGGTTTTTACGATATCAACAGTAAAACAACCGTTGAGCCGCAGTTCGAAGCTTTGCAATATTCGGGCTTTCCACAGGTGTTGGAATATCAGCAGGGCGGCAAATGGGGAGCGATAAAACCTACAGGAAAATTCATATCTCCGCCTGTGTACGATGAAATCACTTGGTTCATAAATGACGATAATCAACAAAGAGTGGCTAAGGTAAGCGTGAATGGAAAATATGGTTATATGAACTTAACAGGGAAGGAAATCGTCCCACCCCAGTTCGATATGGTAGGTGACTTCCATGAGGGCTTTGGGCTGGTGGAACAAAACAACAAATGGTGGTATGTTAACGCGTCGGGGCAAATCGTTGGCAATTTGCAGTTTGATCAGGCGGAACCCTTTAGAGACGGCCTTGGCAAGGTAAAAGTAAACCAGCACGTCACGTATGTGAACAAGCAAGGACAAATCATGTACCAACCAGTCGAGCCAGCAACTACCTATCAATTCACCTATCAACCGTTTGATTGGAAGTCTCAGGATGTGTGGAGCATTCTTCCGGCGCTGACTACTAACACAGATCCTGCTTATCTGGCGAAACAGCCAAGTGTGAAGAAGATCGCGCAAGCGTACTATGAGGCTAATGGTCCCTTTGATCGGGGAGTGCAAATCGATTCTTATAATTTGAATCCAGCAACCCTACTCTTGTCTATCTATTCCATGATGGGTACTCTTGAGCCGGTTAAGTCCGGTGATATCAAAAGTGGAGAAACCTTCGTCCAGGCCCTGATTAAAGCCAAATACGTCAAAGCGGAGGAACTGAATCAAGAGATCACCCCTACACTTGTTGCCCATATCCTGTACAACATCTTCCACGAGGCGAATCCGTCACAAGGAAAGTTGAAGCTGGCAGATACCAAAGACCCTGCACTTCTGTGGGCAGTGGAGAAGGGAATACCGGGATATACCAAGGACAGCCACAATAAATTCGTCTCCACCTTAGGTCCATATTCTTCCTCATACGAGTATGTTATTCGTTTTTGCGCCTACAGTTTCAAGTTTCCACAGGTAAACGGGAAAGGAGACTATTACCCGTATCATATCCAGGATATTAAGGAGTTTCAGCAGCCAGGGAATCATTCTGTTAACAACGCCCTGCTGGTAAATGGTATCCACTATGAAGACATCGTGCTAACTCGTCCGGAATTGGAAGCAGATCCTGTATTTATAGCTGCCCGCGAAAAAGCGAAAGAACCGCTTTTGAAGGAGGCGGAAACAGCCTTCCAACAGTGGTTGGTTGCACAACGAAAGCAGGTTGCCGCCAAATAGTCTAATCATCTAGGAATAAACCCGCATAAAACACAGGTTGCCTATGTACTGCACAGGTTGTTTTATGTGGGTTTTATTTTTATAGTAGAGAGAATACAAATTTACAAGCTCGCCGATAGCCAAGTCGTCCAATTAAGGGGGTCAGCCGGTGGAAACAGTGAAATTTGAACTAAATGGAGAGAAGCGTCAAGTAGCCAAAGGGACTCGAATTCTCGACTATCTTCTATTGAACGAGATAGAGCATCCCCATATTTGTTACTCCCCCATCTTTGGGCCTGTTCAAACCTGCGATACCTGTATGTGCGAGATTGACGGGCAGATCCTTAGGGCCTGTTCTACCCACATCGAAGAGGGGATGAGCATATTCACGTCTTCGGAACGGGCAAAAGCCTCCCAGCTGGAAGCGATGGACCGAATCCTTGAGAACCACAAGCTGTATTGTACCGTCTGTGACAACAACAACGGAAATTGTCGGGTGCACAACACCGCTAATCTGATGGAAGTGAAGCATCAGACACGGCCGTTTCGTGAAAAAGGCTACGAAGTGGATCGATCACATCCGTTTTATCGCTATGATCCTGATCAATGCATCCTTTGCGGACGATGTGTTGAGATTTGTCAGAATGTTCAGGTTAATGAAACGCTGACGATTGACTGGGAACGTGATATTCCAAGGGTCATCTGGGACGACAACAAGCTCATCAATGAATCCTCCTGTGTGTCATGCGGACAGTGTGTAACGGTTTGCCCGTGTAATGCGTTGATCGAGAAGTCGATGCTGGGTGAAGCGGGTTTCATGACTGGTATGAATAAGGAACTGCTTGATCCTATGATTGATTGGATGAAAGAAGTGGAGCCGGATTACCGTAGTGTTTTCGCTGTCTCGGAAGTGGAAGCGGCTATGCGTGGGAAGCGGATCAAAAAAACCAAGACCGTGTGTACATTCTGCGGGGTAGGCTGTTCGTTCGAGGTGTGGACCAAGGACCGCCATATTCTCAAAGTAGAGCCTTCGGAAAATGCGCCCGTCAACAGCGTCTCTACCTGTGTAAAAGGAAAGTTTGGCTGGGATTTCGTTAACAGTAATCAACGCTTGACGAAACCACTGATCCGTCGAGGTGATCAGTTTGTAGAAGCGACTTGGGAAGAAGCGTTGAACCTGATGGCCAGCAAGCTGGGAGCTATCAAGGAGTCTCACGGCACAAACGCGCTTGGGTTCATTTCATCATCCAAGTTCACCAACGAAGAAAACTATCTGATGCAAAAATTGGCTCGACAGGTGTTCCAAACCAACAACGTGGACAACTGCTCCCGTTACTGTCAGTCTCCGGCATCATGGGGCTTGCAGCAAACCGTAGGAATCGGTGGCGACTCTGGAACGATTCAAGATATTGCCCAAGCGGGTCTTGTCATTCTGGTTGGCTGTGCTCCTGGAGAGGGACACCCCGTTCTGGCTACCCGAATCAAGCGGTCCCAAAAACTCAACGGACAAAAGCTGATCACTGTAGACCTTCGCCGGCATGAGATGGCCGATCGCGCTGATTTGTTCATTCGTCCCAACCAAGGAACCGATTACGTCTGGTTAACGGCTGTCGCCAAGCACATCATTGATCAGAACTGGCATAACGCGTCATTTATCGAAGAGCACATAAACTTCTATCCCGAATATGTACAATCGATTGAGCGGTTTACTTTGGAATTTGCTGAGCAAGAAACAGGCATTCGTAAGGAAAAGTTGATTCGAATCGCCACCATGATTCATGAGGCGGATGGAACCGCTATCTGTTGGGGTATGGGCGTGACCCAGAACGTGGCAGGCTCCCATACTTCTACGGCGATTTCCAATCTGCTGTTGATTACAGGGAACTTCATGCGTCCGGGAGCGGGGGCGTTTCCGTTGCGTGGCCACAACAACGTCCAAGGGGCGGCTGACATGGGAACGATGCCGGATATTTTTCCAGGGTATCAGCCTGTTGCGAATGACGCGATTCGAGCCAAATTCGAAGAGGCTTACGGGGTGAGAATTCCGGGAGAACGCGGTCTGGATACAATCCAAATGCTGGAGGCAATCGGCAGGGGCGAGATCAAGGGCATGTATGTAGCCGGGGAAGAAATGGCCTGGGTAGATTCGGATTCCAATCATACCCAAGAGATGCTGGAGAAGGTGGAGTTCCTGGTCGTGCAGGATGTTTTCTTAAGCAAAACTGCTGAATTTGCCGACATTGTTCTACCGGCAGTGCCATCGCTTGAAAAGGATGGAACCTTTACCAACACGGAGCGGCGCGTGCAACGACTCTACCAAGCGCTTGAACCGATCGGCGACAGCAAACCGGATTGGTGGATTTTCACGCAAGTGGCGAAGAAGCTGGGATATGACTGGAAGTATACGCATCCAGGTGAAATCTTTGCCGAGATGGCATCACTTACTCCATTCTTCTCCCAATGCAATTACGATGGTTTGGAAGGGTGGAACAGCTTCCACTGGGGATCACAAGACGGAAGCAACACGCCACTTTTGTATACGAACGGATTTAACTTCCCGGATAAAAAAGCGCGGCTGGCACGCTTCGAATACATCCCGCCAGTGGAGTTCCCAACAGAATTTGATCTGACACTCAACAATGGCCGTTTGTTGGAGCAGTTTCACGAGGGCAACCTGACGGACAAGTCGGATGGCATCCAATACAAACTGCCCGCTGTTTTTATGGAAATATCACCGGAATTGGCCAAAGAGCGGGGAGTCGAGAGCGGATCAATGGTGCGTCTGATTTCACCGTATGGAAGAATCAAGCTTCGCGCGTTGGTCACGGAGCGTGTGCGGGGGAGAGACATCTATGTACCGATGCACTCGGCCCATCCCGAAAGCGCTGTGAACGTATTGACAGGCGGGGTATTCGATGTGAAAACGAGAACGCCCGGCTATAAACAAGCCAAGGTGCGGATGGAGGTTCTCGAAGAAAAGGGATTGATTCCACTCCCGATGTACAATCATCGCTACGCTAAGCGCAATCCACAAATAGGAGTACAGGTGGATCGAAAGTGGGCCCGAACAGATTATAGGCCAATCGCTAATGTCAATATCCCGGGGGGAACCAATCATGGCGAAACCGATTAAGACCATTGCCAAACCAACGCTTACCGATGGCGAAAGGCAGAATCAGGCCGTTGAGAATGTCATCCGAGTCCTAGCGCAGAATCCGGAAGGTATCCAGGAATTCATCAAACTGCTTCAGGAGCTCCACAATAGTGGGCTTCTTGGAGTACTTGGCGCGGCGGTGGAAGCGAAGGAAGAAATCGCCCAAATCGCCGTAGGGCAGATGAATCGCCCGCCTGTCACCAACCTGATCAACAATGCGATGGCTGCTGCCGGTGGATTAACGGAGCTTGAGCCTGAGATGACCCGTAAACTGATCCATGGTGTCACCAAAGGTCTTCAACAGGCGGAAGAAGGACTACGCTCTGGAACCAAGCTTGGGATACTCGATTTGATGAAGGCTCTCTATGATCCAGACGTCAATCGGGCCATTCATTATGGCATTAACCTGTTAAAAGGCATAGGAGAAGGCTTAAAGGATCAAACCGAAGCGAAAGAGGGGAACCATTCTTGATACAGCCCGTCTGCGTTTCAACATCCATCCGGCATTACGCAAATGGCAGTTTGGAGGAAGTGGAAGATTCGATCGTAACAGAATTCCCGATGACGATCCTGTTGAATCAAGAGGAGTTCGCGACTTTGTTGTGCAGTCCAGAGCACATGGAGGAGCTTGCGATCGGATTTTTGGCTTCTGAAGGAGTAATTGGTTCCTGTGCCGATCTTTCGGATATCTTCGTGGATGAATCAACGGGATACGCTTATGTCACGGCGAAGCAAGTAAACCGTTATAACCAATTATTTCATTCCAAACGGTATGTGACGTCTTGTTGCGGTAAGAGCAGACAAAGCTTTTACTTTTATAACGATGCCCGAACCGTGAAAAATCTGGAGGAAAACGGACTTACGATTACGATCGCTGATTGTTTTCGCTTGATGGAGCTGATGCAGCAATCAGCCAGCCTGTTTCAGAGCACGGGTGGTGTTCACAATGCGGCATTATGCGATAAACAGGGAGTGGTGATTTACAGAACGGATATCGGACGACACAATGCGCTGGATAAGCTCTATGGACATTGCCTGAAGCATTCGATTAAGACAGATGACAAAATCATGGTGTTTAGTGGCCGCATCTCTTCTGAAGTGTTACTGAAGGTAGCCAAAATCGGCTGCAGCATCGTGCTATCCAAATCGGCCCCAACTGAATTGGCGCTTCGTCTCGCGGATGAACTTGGAATGACCACGGTAGGCTTCATCCGCAATCAGTTACTCAATATATACACGTGGCCAAATCGCATTGAAATGGACGTGAAGTGAACGGGAAATATGCCTAGAAAATTAACAAGCTGACACGGATGGTAACGGGTGTCAGCTTGTTTTGTTTCAGGCCAGATAGTTGCCACGAACCGATTACGTTTCAATAAACTGAGTCAATTCCCTGTTAAACCGATCCCGCTCTTCCCAAAACAAGCCGTGACCGCTGTTTTCAAACGGCACAAGTTTGGAGTTGCTGATTCCTTTATTGAGGGCAGTGGCAAGCGGGAATAAACACACCTTGTCGTGAACGCCGTGCAGAATTAAGGTAGGGACACGGATTTTGCCCAGGTCCTCAAACACGTTTTCATCCCGAAACGCTGTCGCAACCCCTGCGGTGGCCCAGCCTGCTGCCTGTAGCCCCATTTGGAAGAACCATTCTCTGAACGGTTCCGTTATATATTGAAAGAAAAACATATCGCCAAAGTTCTCCAGCATTTTGGGACGGTCATTATAGGTTTGCCCAATTAGTTGGGTGATCTCTTCCTTTGGTAATCCATAAGGAAAATCAGGACGCCTCGTGACGCTTGGAGCTGCGGCGCCGAACAAAGCCAGCTTGGAGACCCCATGCCCGTTATGTCGACCCATATATCGTATCGAAATGGCTCCGCCAACAGAGTGACCCCCGAGGGTGAAGTTCTGTAATTGAAGCGCGTCTACTACTCCTCTGACGTCATCCGCCAAACGATCGTAGTGATAGCCCTCCCACGGTTTATCTGATTTCCCAAAGCCTCTGATATCCATCCCGATGCAGCGATACCCCCTCTTGGGAAGCTGGTTAAACTGATATTCAAACAGGTTATGATCAGCAGGCCAACCGTGTACAAACAAGATGGTTTTGTTGCCACCTGGATTAATGTCTTCCACATAGATTCTTACATTGGGTTCTACTCTTACATAATATCCCACGTGAATTCCTCCATCTGTTATTCCTTCTACAGATATAAGTTACTCATCTGGGCTCAACTAGGTGAATGACTATCTTTCTCGGATCAACGAGTCGTTTAACCTGACGTTGTATAATGCCAGAGGGAGCGAGCTGAACTTAACGATTATGTTTTATCTCGCACTGTTCATTGTACCGATTGTGATCCTCTATCAAACCTGGCTCTATCGGGTTTTCCGAGAAAAGATTACGACGGACAATGCAAGGGGTATCACTAATCGAGTTAAGCCTACGAAAAAAGCCTCTGAGTCGTGGCTTTTTTTATCATATAAGAGAGCTTAATTGCTTTACTTTGGTAAAGTAATTAAGCTTATCCATTCGCGAAAGCCCATCAAGAAAAGAGCTTCGTCCACTTCTAGTCTCATTGGAAGTGATACTCAGCGTAGCGAAAGGAGAAAGGGTGAAAAGGCGCCACCCAACCCCGCAGGGGCGCGAAGCGTTTGGCGCCGGCCCTTTCGTATTGAGTGAAGCGGGCTATTTAACCTCATTGCGAACTTCCACAGAGCGTAAAGGGACGAAGGTCTTTTCTTATTCTTGCTCACGTATAAAGCGATACGCCTCTGCAAAACGAACAAGACCTTCATGGATCGTGTCCATATCCGCGTGACCAAAAGTAAAGCGGACAAAGCCTTCCTTGGAGCCGAGGATACTTCCCGGAACAAAGACAAATCCGCGTTGAATCGATTCTCTGAGCAGCTTGGCCTCGGATACAGGCTGTTTCAAACGACACCAGATATGGATGCCTCCATAGGGAACGACAAACTCCACAACATCTTTCAAGACGTCATTCAATTCGAATACTATTCGATCCAGCTTGATCTGGAGCTGTTCACGAAGTCGATTCAGATGATGAAGAAACTCGTCTGAACCGAGGAACTGACTGGCGATCCATTCCGGGAAGATGCTATGACCAAAATCAAACTGTTGTTTCGCATCCGACAGTCTCTCAATCACTGATTGTGGCCCAATGACCCACCCGATCCTTAAACCGGAGGCGACAATCTTCGATAAAGAACTGACATAGAGCACGTTGCCTGTCGTATCCAAGGATTTAAGAGTGGGGATGTGTTCACCCGAAAAAGACGTCAAACTGTACGGATCATCCTCCACAATGGGGATACCGTACTCAGAAGAGATTTCTAGCAACCTTTTTTTACGTGAGGTGGAGAGTAAGGTTCCGGTTGGATTCTGATAGTTGGGACTTACGAACACCATCTTGATCCGATGTTTCTGATGCAACGCGACCAAATCCTCAGGGTTCATTCCTTTTTCATCAACAGGCAGAAGGAATGTACGCAGTCCTGCCGATTGGAACAAAGGGAGCGAGTAACAGTAAGAAGGATCTTCAATCGCTACAGCGTCACCTGGCTGAAGCAAACATTGCACGATGAGGTGCAGCGCCTGTTGAGCTCCCGATGTGATCAGGATCGACGAAGACGTTGTTTTAATGTGATGAAGCGAGTTCATCTGGGCAGCGATTGTATTGCGAAGATTCAGATTCCCTTGTGAATGCTCATAGCCCAAATGGCAGTTAAATTCCTGTTGAGACAGGATCTGCTGCAAGGATTGATAGGGAAACAGATCGGATGACAACTCACCACTCGCCCAATCAATCAAGCCGCTTTCCTGTGTTTCTTTGCGTATGGTGCGAATCAAGGGGAGGTTCGGTAAAAAAGAACCGGTTTCCACGAGATGACGCCAATTCGGTACTCGTTTGCGGGCTTGGCTCCAAATATCGTCGCTCACCATGGTTCCGCTTCCCTGCTTGCTCTCTATGATTCCGTTCGCTCTTAACTCTTCGTAAGCGGAGACAATGGTGCTTCGGTTTACCTGAAGTTCTCGAGCCAAAACTCGCTCAGAGGGCAGCATGCTCCCAGGAGGGAACTCCCCATTGGTAATTCGACTCTCGATTTGCTCGGCAATTGTTTTGTAGAGTGGTTTGGATCGAGGGGTTCCATTCTTCATCATTTCTTCACAACCTTTGACAGCGGGTAATGATCTTTTGCACTGGATGATCAAAATACCGGACGACTGGATGGTCCTGATTTTTGCGCATTTTTTATAATGAACTGTGTCTATCATTGCATTATTGAAGATTTGTGTAAAGGAGAATGCCGACATGAAATATAGAACGTTATCAGGTACGCAATTGAAGGTTTCTGAAGTGGGATTTGGGGTCTGGACGGTTGCGACCAAGTGGTGGGGCGTGACGGATCAGCAGCTGGGACAAAAGCTTCTTCGTTCTGCTTATGAGGATTACGGGATCACTTTTTTTGACACGGCTGACGTGTATGGGAACGGACTTGGAGAAACCATCTTGGCCGATACGCTGGGAGATGTTCGAGACAAGCTGGTGATTGCCACCAAGTTCGGTTATGATATCTACAATTTGCCGGAAGAACGCAAAGGTCACTCTGAATTGCCGCAAATTTGGACAAAGGAACACATCGCCTATGCTTGCGAGCAGAGTTTGAGACGGTTGAAAACGGATTACATTGACTTCTACCAATTGCATAATCCGCGAATGGATACCATCTACAATGATGAAGTCTATGAGGCGCTGGAAAGATTGAAGGAACAAGGGAAGATAAGAGAATTCGGAGCGGCGATGGGACCGGATCTAGGCTGGAAAAATGAAGCGATAGCGGCCCTAACGCAGGGGTATGCCGGCGTTCAAATCATCAACAACATTCTGGAGCAGGATCCGGCGAGAAGCATTTTGCAAGTGGCCGGTGAAGAAAGTCGCGGGGTTGTGGTTCGGATTCCACATGCGTCCGGATTGTTAGATGGTACATATGATCCAGACAAGCACTTTAGCCGAAACGATCACAGAGCGCATCGAAGCGTGGAATGGATGCAAGCTGGTGTGGAAGTCGTGCAAGAGATGAAGGAAAAAGGCTTGTTCGACGCGAATGGCCGAACCATCGGTCAGTTAGCGATTCAGTTCTCTTTGTACTGGTCCCATGTGGCATCTGTGTTGCCGAACATTACGACAGAAGATAACTTGAAAGAATTCGCCATGGCATCAGAAGTTGCCCCGCTTACGGAGGAGGATTTTATTCAGTTGGTATGGCTTTGGCTCAGCGGATATCAAGAGCGACTCAAACAGCCACTCTCTGATTCGGATAGCAAGCCAGCACCTGAATATTCTGTTTAAGTGATCCATTATAAAAAGCAGCTTATAAGAGAAAAGGCGGTCCATTCGGACCGCCTTTTTCGCATGGTAAATCGGAAAGTATATAATTTTTCCGATTTACATAAGTGCAACTACGGCTCTGCTGTCGCCAAAGGCTCGGCAATCGCCGAGTTTTCTAAGGAGTTTTACGCTTTTCCCTGTTCTTTTTTGACAAGGTAATCTACCAATCCCATCGCGCATATTTCCAAATCCAGCTTCACAACATCGAATGCTGGGTGGCTCTCGGGAATCCCATGGGATACGAGATACTCTTGCACCTGTTGATAAAGGGAAGCGGTAATGGCGGAAGCTCCTTTGCCCTCTTGAAGTAAAGCGGCCGCCGTGTCAACGAAAACGGGAAGCCACTCCTTCACCTGTCGATACACCTCCGAAACGTTCTCAGACATTCCGAAGTGGCCAAAATAGATTCGATCTAGCTTCTTCGACTCAAATAAATGGATCGACTCGAGCATTCGATCAGGATGAAACTGATTGGGGGACGTAGATGGCAGATAAAACGGAAAATCCAGCTCATCCAGCTGCGCATACTTTACACCTACTGTATCTCCGGTAAACATACCGTTGCTGACAGGGTCATAGATACTAAAGTGGTGATTGGCATGACCAGGCGTGTCATAGAAGGTTAGCGTGCGATTCGGCCCGATGCAGAGCGTGTCTTCGTGATTTTTGATGAGCAATTTGTCTTCTGGAACAGGTAAGAGTGGAGCAAAAAACGGATCAAATTGATCTTTATACACCTCTCGTGCACCAGCAATGAGCCGTTCGGGGTTCGCTAAATGCCTTGCTCCTTTCGGATGAACGACAACGGTGGCGTTCGGGTATTCTTTTAGAAACAAACCGGCGCCACCAGCATGATCGAGATGAATATGCGTGACAATGATATACCGGACATCGTGCGGGTCAAGCCCAAGAGTTTGTAAGCCTTTGAGCAAATAGGGCAGTGAGGGACTTGCCGAGGTTTCGATAAGAGTAAGCTGCTCATCTTCTATCACGTAGCTGCCGGTTCGTTCTTCCCAGCCCATGTCATGCAAATCAATCAAGTGAATGCGATGCCCTAAATCAATCGGTTTCTTCTCTGTCATAAAAAATCTTCACCCCTTTAATCAATAGTTATGTGTGTAAACGTAATGGTAAGATGAAATTCGCTAGATTGGATCAAATTTCCTTTTCGCAAAGAGTTGCGACTGTTTAAGGGATTTCATCTAAGCTTATTTCGTGTCATAATTATATGAATAGTATAAATAATGTTTAGGCTTCTATCACAGGAAAGGGGACCAATTATGGGCAAGTATCTGAAGGAGTACTTCGGTTTTGCCGATATTCTCGTCATGAACGTGTTGTTTGTGGTGGGGCTGATTTTGACGATTCCTCATTTTAACCATGGAACAACCTGGCTCGCCTTCTTCTTTGGCATGCTGATGTATTCGTGCAGTGAGTACATCATTCATCGCTTTTTGTTTCATTTGAAACCGCCGAAGAGCCCATTCTTTTTGCAACTATTAAAGCGTCTGCATTATGACCATCACGTTCGTCCAGATGAACTACATCTGTTGTTTTTGCCAGTCTGGTACAGTCTTCCCCTGATCGGTGCGGCAGCGTTCATTTTCTACTTGTGTACAGGGAATACTGTTTGGACGACTGCGTTTACAACAGGGGTGATCGGATTTTTGCTCTATTATGAATGGACGCACTACGCGGCACACCGCCCGATTCAACCGATGACGAGCTGGGGGCGGTGGATGAAGCGACTTCATCTTCTGCACCATTTCAAGAACGAAAACTATTGGTTCGGGGTAACGAATCCATCCATGGATATGCTGATGGGAACTTTTAAACAGGAGAAGGCCGTGGAGAAGAGCCAAAGCGTCAGAAATCTGGAATTAACAATGAAGGAGTGATAGTCATGAATATTATCTTTCACGGTCAAAGTTGCGTTGAGATTCGGTTGAAGGAGCACACGCTGATCATCGATCCCTTCTTAAAGAACAATCCGGTTGCCGTTACGAAGCCGGAAGAGATTTCTGTCGATTACATACTCGTCACGCATGGGCACGCCGATCATATTGGTGATGCCGTTGAGCTTTCCAAGCGTAACGACGCGACAATTATCGCGACGAATGACTTGGGAAGGTACTTGTCGTTTCAAGGAGCCAAGGTGCACACAATGGGGATCGGAGGGGAGTATGAATTCCCTTTTGGCAAAGTGAAGTTGACGCACGCGCTGCACGATTCCTCCTATAATCCGCCAGGAACCCAGGAAAATATCTACACTGGCCTGGCGACGGGAATTCTCATCACCGCGGAAGGCAAAACCATCTACCACGCGGGAGACACGGGACTCTTCGGCGATATGCAATTGATCGGAAGACTGAATTCGATTGACCTCGCGTTTCTGCCGATTGGCGGCAACTACACGATGGGCCCTGGTGACGCGGTGATTGCCGCACAGTTTTTAAAAGCCAAAACGGTTGTCCCTATGCACTACAACACATTCCCGATTATCAAGCAAGATCCGTACGCTTTTGTTGATAGTTTGGAAGCTGAAGGAATTGAAGGGATTGTGCTTGCGCCCGGTCAGCAGATAGAGTTGTAAGTAAAGTTAAGCCAGAACTTACTTAAGCCTCCACTTACGTACGAAGAACAACTGGTGTTCGTTAAATATAAAGTCTTCGACTGATCCTCGTTATAAACCAAAAGGCTATCCTTGCAAGAATAGCCTTTTGGTTTATTTTATTAACTTTCAAGATACGTATCCAATTAATAAGTTAATTTTCCTAAACGGATATCATTGGTCATACCCTCATAAGGAGCTTGGATTATAACCTTTTCATTATTGACACCCTCATTTTTGAAAAACGTGATATCAGCAAACTCAGGAACAACATACTTTGGATAGGTTTCATATTTTATACGCGACTCTTCCATTAGTGGCAGGAAATCATTTTGATAGCACACTGTAATTTCTGGATGTTCGTGAACCCATTTAGGGAAGAAGATAACTCCATGAATCCTTTTGTCATTTGGCATAAAATTCAGGGAAACATCGGTACCAGTTGGTTCAGTCCAAGAAACTTTATAGACTCCATCAGCAATTTTAACAATATCAGCTTTTTGGTCACGAACCCAGCGTCCTCCTACCATCCCACTATGAATCCGATAATCAACCGTGTTCTCATTTTTTATATAAAATTCATACTCCCAACCATTTTCATAAGTATAAATGAAATGGCTTCCCAAAAATTCGTTAAGTTCTTTCATAAATAGGTCACTCCTTTGAAAATATTCAATATTTAACATGTAAATAGTTACATGTATTAACTCACATGTCTTACTATATGCTTGTGATATAATCATGTCAAGATAGTAGATAATGGAGGTTATATGGTGAGTCGCAGAATTTTGAAATATGCAATTTTAGGCTTATTAAGTAAAGAGGACATGAGTGGATATGATATTACGTCCGAATTCAAAAAAGCGATTGGACAGTTCTGGAGTGCAAAGCATAGCCAAATCTATGTTGAGTTGAAAAAATTATTAGACGAGGATTCGATTTCTCAATATATAGAAATGGCAGGGGCCAAACTTGAGAAAAAGATGTACAGCCTTACAGCAATAGGAAGAGAAGAACTTCAGAATTGGTTACTTGAACTGGATGAAAATATGGAAACTGAAAAAGATATCTTCGCTTTACGTATATATTTTTTAAAAGATTTACCCAAAGAAGAAATACCGACCGTATTTAATAACCAATTAAAACTAAGAACAAAAAAATTAGCACATCTAAAAGAACAGTTCTCGATACTTTTTGGAATGGAACAGGATCCAATTGATTTAGATGCGGAAGAATTAGGTCACTACCTTGTTCTGACAAAAGCTATTTCACGCGAAGAAAATTACATTGGTTGGTTAGATAAAAGTTTAGATATTATAAAAAAACAAACAAGCCGATAATCCTTTTCCATAGGATTTATCGGCTTATACAATTTCATTGTCATTTTCTTATCACTTCTCTATACCGTCTCCCGTTCAATCAACTGAACCGGCAGTTCCTCATGAGAAACGTCGGTACTGCCAATCGCTTGAAGAAACAAATTTCTGCCCATTTCAACTAAAGGGAGTTCAAGCGTGGTAATCTTCATCATTCTCGCAATCGGCTGATTATCGAATCCCATTAGCGCAAGCTCATCAGGAATGGCAATATTTTGTTCCTTACAGCAGGTGAGAATTCCAGCAGCCACCTGGTCGTTTGAAACCAACAAGGCTGACGGTGGATCGATCATTTTGGCTAGCTGTTTGACTACTCGTTCACCATCTTCGAAATGAAAGCATTCATAAAAGATATAGTTTGTCCGCAACGGCTCCTTGATTTTCTTGAGGAAATCGTTGTAGGCAAGTTCTCTTTGTTGGCTATTCATTCCTGATTTTCTTCCAAGGCAATAACCAATCCGATGATGCCCCTTCTGATACAAATACTCCAAAGCGATCGAAAAACTCTTGTAATGGTCGATAAACGTCGAAGAGACCTTCCTTCCCCTCGCGTCCTCGCATAGAATGATTGGGCCGTACGCCATATACTCCTCCATTACTTCCCAACCACAAATTCTGGAGCAAATAATTAACGCATCGATTTGCTTAAGCTGCAGCATCTGTAAGGCTTCGATCTCTCTGTTTTCTTCATAATTGGTTTGAAACAGGATTAACTTGTAGTTGTTTTTGACGGCTTCATTCGCGATGCCTTCTAGCAACAACCCGAAATAGGGATGATTAGTGAATGGGACGACTACCCCGATCAGGAAGGTTTCGCCTTTGCTCAGATGGACCGCATTGATATTTCGCTGATAATTGCACAGATCCATTGCTTTTCTTACCGCTTCCCTTTTTTCCGTACTGACATAAGGGTGATGATTTAACACGCGCGAAACGGTCGTTACGGAGACGCCTGCTATCTTTGCAATTTCTTTGATATTTGCCATACGCTCACCTTTCCAATAAAACTTCTCCTTGCTATGAAATGCGTTTCATCCTTTACGCTTCATTTGAATGAAAAAGGAGGAATGTTTTATGGTCATACTTGTGGGAATCTTGTGCCTCATTTTCTTATGCGGCTCTATTCTTATTTTCTCATCCATTTCTATTTCACTGTATCAAAAAAACCGGCGAATAAAAAAGAGTTCTAGTAAACGCCCAAGAGACGACTATCGCTATTTATTTGAAGTATATGACGAAGTTAGGAAATCTTAAGCACATGTTAAAAAAGGTTCACAGATATGAAACAGAGCAAGCGTTTTCAAGTGATATTCTTCATATAGAATAAGATGGATTTGTTCTATAGAACTGATACAGAGGAGAATAACTATGGCAGAACGCATTGTCGTTGATCCAATTACCAGAATCGAAGGACATCTACGGATTGAAGCAGATATCAAGGATGGAGTTATCCAAAAAGCATATAGTGTCGGCACGGCGTTCCGTGGCCTTGAAGTAATAGTAAAAGATCGTGATCCCCGCGATGTATGGGCGTATGTTCAGCGCATTTGCGGAGTCTGTACAACCGTTCACGCATTGGCTTCCGTGCGATCTGTAGAGGATGCGCTCGATATTCGAATCCCCAAAAACGCTCATCTGATTCGGGATATTATGAATGCGGCAACTTATATCCACGACCACGTGGTTCATTTCTATCATTTGCACGCCTTTGACTGGGTGGATGTCGTCAACGCGTTAGAGGCTGATCCACAGGAAGCTAGCAAGCTGGCCCAAACCATGTCCAAGTGGGAGAACAACTCACCGGAATACTTCCAGGACGTCCAGCGAAAAGTGAAAACGATCGTCGAGAGTGGACAGCTTGGGATATTTGCCAACGGTTTCTGGGGACATCCAGCGTATAAGCTCCCCGCGGAACTAAATCTGATCGCCACGGCTCACTATTTGGAGGCGCTGGATTGGCAGAAGGAAATCGCGAAGATTACGGCGATTTTTGGCGGGAAGAACCCACATCCTCATTATGCTGTCGGAGGTATGACGACGCCGCTTGATATCGAGAGAGATTCCAACCTTCTTGAGCGATTGAAACAGGTTTCTTCTCTTATCGATAAAGCTAAGGAGTTTGTGAAGGAAGTCTATCTGCCGGATCTTTTGGCAATTGGCTCTTACTATAAAGAGTGGATCCATGGGGACGGGCTTCGAAACTACATGACGTATGGCGATTTTTCAACGGGTGACATCCGCGATGTTCACCTCTATCGGATGCCAAGAGGAATCATCCTGAATGGCAATATGCAGGAAGTGATTCCGCTGGATCTCAAAGACCTCGATCAAATCAAGGAATTCGTCGATCACGCCTGGTACTCGTACGATAATCAGGATACAGGTGGAAGACATCCGCTTAAGGGAGAAACCTCTCATCACTACACGGGACCTGGGAAAGCATATCAATTCCTGAATACTGAAGAGAAATACAGCTGGATCAAGTCACCTCGCTGGAACGAGCTGCCGATGGAAGTTGGCCCGCTCGCGCGCATCATGGTCGGATACGCCTGTGGCAAAGAGGAAATTGTTGCTCTCGTTGATGACACGTTACAAAAGCTGGAGATTCCAATGGACGCTCTGCATTCGGCGCTGGGACGCACGATCGCTCGCGGTCTGGAGAGTGTGCTTGTGGCAGATTGGATGCGACAAGACATGGATACGCTGATGAGCAATATTCAATCGGGAGACTATCGGACGTTCGAAGGTTCGAAGTGGGAGCCTTCTACATGGCCTTCCATCGCAGAGGGTGTAGGCTGGCTGGAAGCTCCACGCGGTGCGCTCGGCCATTGGATTGTCATCGGAGACGCCAAAGTCACGAATTATCAAGCGGTCGTACCAACAACCTGGAACGCTTCACCGAAGGATCATCAAGGACAAGAGGGCGCGTACGAGGCTGCCCTGGCTGGAACCCCGCTGATGGATCCAGAGAAACCACTGGAAATCCTCCGAATCGTTCATTCCTTTGATCCGTGCATGGCCTGTGCCGTTCATCTGACGGACTTGACGACCAACCAAATCGTAACGGTTCGTACGGAGTAATGGGCGATGACAAACAATAACCATCAGATCATTCATGAGAAGAAAACCATCAAAATCTTAGGAATCGGAAATCTGCTATACCAAGACGAGGGTTTGGGCATTCACATTTTGCCACTGTTAAGAGAGTGCTTCGACGGTCAAGACGATGTGGAAGTGATCGAGGGAGCGACTGATGGCATTCTGCTGCTGGATCCAGTGGAAGCCACCGATCATTTGATCATTGTCGATGCGATTCACGCCGGTGTGCAGCCAGGTGACCTGATTACGGTTCGTGACGAGGAGATCCCTCTTTATATGGGCGTAAAAATGTCCATTCATCAGGTCGGCTTCCAGGAGGTTCTGGCAGCGGCAAAACTCCGTGAACGATTGCCTCGCCACATGTTGATGTGTGGGATTCAGCCGCATTCACTGGAGCTTGGTCTGGAGTTGACGGACGTCGCTCAGGCGAAGTTGCCGGAGCTGGTCTCGCTTATCCAACAACAGGTGGATGAGTGGAGATCTATCTTAGCTCATGGGGAAAGAGAACGAGGAGGGAACGCATAGATGGACAAGAGTATTGAAACATTCGCGATAGATCGCGGGGTCCAACTGGAATCAACGGTTAAGGCTTGGGCAGAGAAGTTCGGTTTTGATATTGACCAAGTGCGGAGTGCGATGAAAAAGCCGCGGACGCCAATGCTTTGGTTAAACGCCCTAGATTGCACGGGCTGTATTGAATCGTTTCTCCGCGCGGCTGGTCCAGGTGCGGCCGATTTGTTCATGAACTGGGTCTCCTTGGAATACAGCGAGCTGCTCTCGGCTGCGTCAGGGGAACACGCGGAACACAACAAGGCCTCTGTCCTGGAAAAGTATAAAGGCGAATACGTCTTGGTAGTTGAAGGGGCAATACCCACGCGAGATGAATTCTTGATGGTGGCTGGTCGATCCGTCAGGGAAGAAATTATGGAAGCGGCCAAAGGGGCAAAAGCGGTTTTTGCCTACGGAAGCTGTTCAGCCTGGGGGGGCATCCCGGCAGCCAAGCCTAATCCGACGGAATCTGTTTCTCTCACGGAATTGATTCCCGATATACCAGTCGTACTGGTGCCTGGCTGTCCACCGATTGCCGATGTAATGGTAGGGACATTGCTCCATCTGCTCATTCATGACACAGTTCCGGAGCTGGATAAAAAAGGCCGACCTAAAATGTTTTACGAATGCACGGTTCATCAGGTCTGTCATCGCCGGCACTTTTTTGACGAGGGCTTGTTTGCTGAAACCTATGATGATGAAGGGGCCAAAAAAGGCTACTGTCTGTTTAAACTGGGCTGCAAAGGCCCGTCAACCTTCAACGCCTGTGAAAGTATGGGCTGGAATGACGTGCAGTGTTCGCCAATTGGCGCTGGCTCCTCCTGTATTGGATGTTCCGAAAAGAATTTCTGGGACAAAGGACCGCTCTGCTCGCGTAAGGTGAAGGCGAAAGCGGAGCCGGCGAAGGTGTAATCTATAATGAGAGAGTCGCTTGGTGAAAAGCTGAGCGGCTTTTTCACTATAGTAGAAATGGGGAAATGCGAGACCTGCACAAAAAAAAGCCCTGCACATGCAGAGCTTAGCCAGCGTAAAGCCTCAATTCACCTGAAAAAAGTGAACCTCCTGATTCATCTCGTCCGCCAGCTGGGAAAGAGCGCTGATATTGGCTGATATTTCTTCGATTGCAGCCGATTGCTGTTCGGTTGAAGCGGCTATTTCTTGAGTGGAGGCGGCCGCTCTTTGTGTAATCTCGGTGATTTCTTGTACAGCCCTAAGGATTGACTCTGCCCCTGTTTGAATATCCTTGAAGAGGAGATTGACCTGACTGGTTGATTGCTCCGTTTCCCTTACATGTTCCACAATATCCCGAAATGCTGTCGAACTCTTGTCCAATAGTCCTTCCTGTTCCTGAATCGCCATTAAATTGTTTTCCATCGTAGAGATGGTGAGCTGGGTTTCGCTTAGGACACTGTTAATTAACTCGCTGATTTGTGTTCCTGCCACTTTGGATTCCTCTGCCAGCTTCCTTACCTCATCCGCCACTACAGCAAAACCTTTTCCATGCTCACCGGCACGCGCCGCCTCGATTGCGGCGTTGAGTGCTAATAGATTGGTTTGATTTGCGATGTCGGTGATGACAGAGGTGATGCTGCCGATTTCGGCCGAGCGCTGGCCTAACTTGCGAATGGCATCTGTAGATGAGCGGACATTACCAGCTACCTGATGCAAGTGCTCCGTTGCTTCCAAGATTGACTCATTGCCCGTATGGGTTACGTGTACGGTCCGCTTCACTTTGGAAAAGGTAGTCTTTGCCAGTTCAAAACCGCCGGAAATATCCCTTAACATATTCTCAACCTGATGGAAAACAGTATTCGTATGATCTGCTTGTTTGGTGGCTCCCTCTGCGATCTCATTAATGGTGACAGTAATTAGATTGGAAGTAGCTCCCGATTGTTGAGCGCTAGAGGCCAGCTCAATCGTAGAGGATGCTGTCTGTTGGGACATGTTCACAATTTGTGCGATAAGTGTTCTAAGCTTCACGATCATTTCATTAATGGCCCGTCCAAGCTGTCCTATCTCATTGGTGGAACGAATTCCAGAGAGGTGAGTCAAATCTCCTTCAGCTACTTGTTGAGAGGTTCGAATCAGTTCATTAATAGGTTTTGTAATGGATCGGATGGCGAAATAAGCGAGTAATATGGCGAGCAGCGCGGCCAGGATAATACTGGTCGTGAGGAAGGCAATAGCGGACGATTCTTCTGCTCGTGATTGATTGTAATGGTCCTCTGCCTGTGTTTCCTGAAAGATGACGAGATCGTTGATAATCTGATTAATTTGCGTGAGTATCGGGCGAATTTTATTGTACGCTTGAAGGGATTCTGCAGTATCATTTTTTAGCGAATATTTCACAACCTCATTTCTTTCCGCTCGATAACCCGCGAGTAGTTGATTGAGTATGCTCATTTTTCCTTGCTCAAACGGTTCGAGTGAGCTGCTTTGATAGGTATGTAATAATTGGTCATTCTCTTGGATGCATGGATCCATTTCTTCTTTGAGAATTTGCTGCATTCGTTTTGGATCATCCTCAATTATTAAGCGATACAAACCACCTTCATAGGCCAGTAAATTCACCTGAGTTTTGCCAAGCAGTTGAATCCGGAACAGGTTATTTGCATACATCGCTTTCATTTTCCCATTCGCTTCATCCAGGTAGTGGTATCCGATATACCCGATCGCTCCCATAATCGCTAGCAGAAGACCAACTAATATCCACAATCTTGTCTTTATTCTCATATTGTTCATCCATGCAAACATTGTTTTTTCCTCCAGTTTGGCATTGTTAAATTTAGTTCTAATGTAGCGAAAAACCAGAGACGCATATATTACTTTTGTCACTGACAAATATGAAAATTCGTTCAAAAAAGATCAAAACACGATCTTGTCAATTCTCAACGTTTTGGAGACAGCCGGAGATAGGGTATAATATAGTATTATGGTCTGAGTATCATTTGATCTGAATTTTTCACGTTGGACAGAAAGTAGGTAGACAAGTTTTGACCAAACAGAAGCAAATGGCCAATATTTCTTTACTCATCATGGGGACAGGCTTCGTTTCGTCCGTTCCTTTTGTACATAACATGCTGGGATATTTTCTGCAGAGTGGCTTTGAAGCGGGAGTAGTCGGGGGGCTGGCGGACTGGTTTGCGGTAACCGCGCTTTTCAGACATCCTATGGGAGTTCCCATTCCACATACGGCGCTATTGCCCAAAAATCGCGAAAAAATCACGTCCTCTTTTGTCTCTGTCGTTGAGAACGAGTGGCTGACGAAAGAAAGCATTGTGGAGCGCGTGAAGCAAATTGGATTGGCTGAGAAAATCATCACGGAGCTGGAAAAAGGGCTTCGTTCAGAGACTAGCAAGAAAATCATTACCGAAGCGAGTCAATCACTGATTAAAAATCTGCCTGTTGATCAGCTCAGCTCATTGATCTACGCCGAATTAAAAGAGCTCCTCTCAGCAAAGAATGTGGAGGTCTTGGTTCGGCGAGTTCTGGAGCAGGTGATCGAGCAGGATTATGATCAGAAGGGCTTTGATTTTATTCTGGATAAAGTGGAAAATTGGCTTGTCCGCTCCGAGGCGCGCGCTAAACTGGGAAGCTTCGCCCATCAAGCGATCTCCAATATCAAAGTAGACGGGTTTATGCAATTCGCGATTAGCTCGTTCACCAGTATGATCAGCGAAGAGAAGCTGGGAGACCTTCTGCAACGCTTCCTCTTGCAAAATCTGGTGGATATGCGCGACCCTCACAATACCAACAGACAAACCATCGTAGCGGCAATCCGCAACGAGCTGATGAAACTGCGGGAAAATAGACAAGTGATCGAGCAGTTAACCGCTTGGATCGAGCGTTTCTTGTCCGATTGGAAGCTGGAAGATTTGCTGAAGTCCAAAATCGAGCAACTGCAAGAGCGGGCTCTGCAATTTGTTGGAGACAGCAATTTTATGGATGCGTACGCAGTACCGGTCTTGAGTAAAGTCATCAACCAGGTAAAAGAGGATGCTACTAGAATGGAACAGCTGAATCAAACGCTTGAGAGCTTCATCACTCGGTATGTGGAGAAGAATCACGCCAAGATTGGTGAGCTGATCAAGAGCAATCTGGACAAAATGGACGATGAAAGCTTAATTCGCATGACAGAGGATAAAGTAGGGAAGGACTTGCAATGGATTCGCGTGAATGGGGCCATTTGCGGGTTTCTGATCGGACTTATTCTCGCAGGTTTGAAGCTGGCATTCTAATAAATAGAAGCTTGTCTTGGGGACAGGCTGAGAGGGGAGCGTTATGGTATTGAAAAAGAAGCAGAAGCAGCAGAAAAACAAAATGCAATCTCTTGTTTGGGCTACCATCGCGGTTGTCGCTATCATTCTTGTCGCTGTTATCGTACTGGATACTCCGAAGCCGCCATCAACGACCGCGCCCGCATCATTTGCTTATGATCAATTACCCGTACTAGGCAATCCGAAGGCGCCAGTGAAAATTGTGGAGTTTGCCGATTTCAAGTGCCCAGTCTGTCAGCATTTTAGCCAAAAGATTAAAACTCAGCTGCAGAAGGATTACATCGATAAAGGAACGGTTGCGTTTTATTACATGAATCTTCCTATCATTGGCCCAGATTCCTTCACGGCAGCATATGCTGCACAGTCCGTTTATCACCAAAAGCCTGAAGCTTTTTGGACGTACTATGAAACCCTGTTCAATAACCAGCAAGACGAGAAAAAGAATTGGGCGACGCCTGAATTCTTGACTGAGCTGGCTCAAGTGAAGAGTTTGCCGATCAATTACGACCAGCTTAAGCAAGACATTGACTCCAAGAAATACAAAGCGGAAGTGGACGAGCAAGCCGCCATTGCGGAAAAACTCGGGGTATCGGGTACACCTACCCTGTTCATTAACGGACAAAGAGTTAAAGAAGAAGATACATTTAATTACGAAGCGCTGAAGGCGATCATTGAAAAGGTGCAAAAGAATGAGAAATAACGCACTGTATCTGGCCTGGATCGTTTCTTTGATAGCCGTCGGGGGGAGCTTGTATTTAAGTGAAGTCTTGAAGTATATCCCTTGTGAGCTATGCTGGTTCCAGCGAATCTTTATGTATCCGCAGGCGATTCTGCTTGGGATGGCTTGCTACCGCAATGATCGACGCATCATCTCGTATCTGCTGCCGCTCAATATCATTGGAGGATTGATCTCGCTCTATCATTATGCGGAACAAAAAATCCCTGGACTAGCCGAAATGCTCCCATGTTCGGCGGGAATTCCTTGCAACAAGGATTACCTGGATTGGTTCGGGGTCATCACGATTCCGTTGCTTGCCTTGATAGCATTTGTGATGATCAGCGTCCTGTTATGGATGGGCCGTTCCACCAAGAGTGAAGAGCTACAAGAAGAAAAGGTTGCCGATAATTAATTCGGCAACCTTTTCTTCATAATATCGGAATGAATAATTGCTTTACTGATGTAAAGTAATTATTCATTCCTTCCATTTGCGTAAGCCCACTCAAGAAAAGACTTCGTCACTACAGCTCATTTTAAGCGAAACACAGCATAGAGAACGTAGGAAGGGAAAGAGTCGGCATTCTTTACATCAGACTGAGAAACTCAGTGATTTTCTTGTCGACTCCCTTCCGTAGTGAACGGAGCGGACAGTAGATGCTTCAAGCGAGCTTAAACAGAGCGAAAAGGGACGAAGTCTTTTCTACATTTAGGCGATGATTCCTTGTTCTACCAAGCAATTGTATGCGGCTTTTTCTTGTTCGTCTTTAATTTGATACTCCAATTTTCCCTCATTGATTTTGGCGCAGCGTCCACCAAAAGGCTTCAACAAATCCTTTACTTGTGCTATCGGCATTTCTTTGGTCATATCATACTGAACTTTCATGCTCAGATCACCTCGTAGAAGATTCTATCAGATACGCTGTGGAGATGATGCGAGATTTCAGAAATGTTGTAATTTTGTCATACAAGTATCTTGTTCGTACTATGCTTGCTTCTGCTCAACCGGAATTCTCACCGTAAATGTGCTCCCTTTTTCCAGTTCACTGAATACTTCAATTTTCCCGTGATGCGCATCCACAATCCACTTTGCAATCGACAGACCAAGCCCTGTGCCACCCATCTGCCTGGACCGGTTCTTGTCGACTCGATAGAAACGCTCAAAAATGCGAGCTTGCGCCTCATGCGGGATTCCTACACCTGTATCCTGAACGGTCATTCGGATAAACGGCGTTTCGAGAGCGGCCGATAGGGTGATTTGCCCTCCAGTTGGCGTGTATTTGATGGCGTTGTCGAGAAGGATGTACAAGAGTTGCTTCAATCTTTCCTGATCGCCCTGAATGATCAGCTCGGCGGGAGTTTGAAGCTGCACATACAATCCCTTCGAATTCACAAGGCTTTGAGTAGAGTTGACGATCTGCACAATCGTGGTAACAATGTCGAAGTTCTCGATTTTTAGGTCCGGGTATTCGGTATCAGATCTTGCCAGCATTAAGAGATCGCCGACCATGGTGGTCATTCGTCGTACCTCGTCCTTCATATAGAAGAGCGTATTCCTTGAATAGGCCGAGAGATTCTCCCCGTCTTCCAATTCGAGAACTTCCAATGAAGAATTCAGGATACTAAGCGGTGTCCGAAGCTCATGAGAGGCGTCGGCAACGAATTCTCGCTGTCTTTGAAACGACTTGCGAATCGGAATCATGGCTCTTTTTGACATGTAATAGCTAAGATAAATGGCAATCCCCAAAAAGACGATACCGATGGCAATCAGAACTGTAAGTAAACGGTGAAGAAGTGCATCCAGGAAGGTAATGTCCCTTCCGGTGTAAAAGATAGCCACCAGCTGATTCCCCTGATAAATGGCTTGACCAGTAATCATCAACCGAATTTCTCGTTCTCCACGTTCTCCGGATTGGTAGCGCCGGCCATGTTTAGGCGGAGACGGGAGGGTCATCGTTTCATAGCGTATCTCCTGTCTGGTTGGCGTCCAGCCTTTTAACCGTTGCAGCAAATCTTTCTGAACTCGAGGAATAAACGTATTGCCGATCAATAACTGACCGTCTGAACCTACCACGTAGTAGAACGATTGACTGGAGTTTTCGAGCAATGACCGGATATCGTCTACTTCTTGAGGCGTCAATGTTTGGTCTAGAAGAGAATCCTTGATGGCGGTCACACCTTGGTCGACTTTTAGGTGCAGCTGCTTTTCTTGATCAAATGTAATGACGGTATTGACCAGGAAGTAAACCAACGTGATGAATAGCACGAGAAAAATCATGATAATGCCGCTGTATTGGACGACGAGGCGGTTCTCGGTTTGGACAAACATATCTTTTTTCCAGTTTTTGATTCGTTTGAACCAATCATGTTTCAAATTTGTATCCCACCCCACGGATGCTTTGAATGTAATCATTCTCGCTGTTCCAGTTTAATTTTTTGCGCAGAAGCTTTACCGTTGCGTCGATAGTTTTAATCGACACGTCAGCCTCCAATCCCCATATCCGCTCATAAATCAATTCCCGCGACAACACATGTCCTTTGTTTCGGATCAACAAGTCCAAAAGTTGAAACTCCCGCGGTGTAAGCTGGATCTCCTGTTCACCGTCAAAGACGGTCCGATTGATCAGGTTTACCGTAATATTGCGCAGCTCAAGAACTTGGTCTTGAATCGGGGCAAAATTACGACGACCCAACGCGCGAATTCTCGCGAGAAGTTCATCGACCTCAAAGGGCTTCACCAAGTAGTCATCCGCACCCGCATCCAATCCAATGATCCGATCTTGCAGGGCGTCTTTTGCCGTCAACATGATGATCGCACCTGAATAACCATTGTTTCGTAAACGACTGCAGATCTCAACCCCTTCTTCGCCCGGGAGCATCCAATCCAGGATGAGGACGTCGTAGTGAGTGGAGGTAGCGTAGTCAAATACGTCGGTTCCTTCCGTTAACCATTCGACGTGATAACCTCCTTTTTTCCTTAATAGATGAGAAATCAGTTCACCAAGACGTATATCATCTTCCGCTAATAATAGATTCAATTGCTTCACCTTCCTAAGATTGCACAATTCATGTAATGATGTTGGATCGCTCGTTGGTTAAATCGTACCCCATTTTCGTGAAAAGTAAGAGAAAAACTCGACCTCATTTTCACCAAATTTTCACTCGACCTCTTTACAGTATGGACTGTTTCAAAAACAGAAGAAAGGTTGGAAGCGCGGAAAAGAATTTGAAATTGGAAATTTCTTTTCACCAAAATTTCATCAAGCCTAGTTAAAGTAAGGGTCGTAAGGCAAGTACAACCATACATTCAAGGAGTGAATTGATAATGAAAAAATTAATGTCTAAATTAATGGTAGGTGCAGTTGCATTATCCGTATTGGCTCCATCCGTTTCTTACGCGGCAACAATAAGCCCAACAACCACTCAAGCTCAACAAACTCAACATCATATGAAGCAAATGACTCCACAGGATCGACAAGCTAACCAAGCCAAATTAATGGAAGTAATCAATAAGTATACACCAGAGCTTTCTGGTCAGTTCCAAGCAATCTTCGACAAACAAGAAGCTAACAGAGCCAAAGTCGAAGAAATCCTCGCCCAAGAAAAAGCAGGAACCTTGACGAAAGAACAAGCGAAAGAACAATTGAAAGCGTTGGGACTGAACTTCGGTCAACGTGGTGACCATGATAAAGACGGCAAGAATGTTGAAGGCAAAAAACTCGACGCTGCTACTAAAGCCAAAGTCGAAGCGATCCGCCAACAAGAAAAAGCCGGAACTTTGACCAAAGAACAAGCGCAAGAGCAACTGAAAGCGTTGGGACTGAACTTCGGTCAACATAAAGATCATGATAAAGACGGCAAGAATGTTGAAGGCAAAAAACTCGACGCAGCGACTAAAGCCAAAGTCGAAGCGATCCGCCAACAAGAAAAAGCCGGAACTTTGACCAAAGAACAAGCGAAAGAACAACTGAAAGCGTTGGGACTGAACTTCGGTCAACGTGGTGACCATGATAAAGACGGCAAGAATGTTGAAGGCAAAAAACTGGATGCAGCAACTAAAGCTAAAGTTGAAGCGATCCGCCAACAAGAAAAAGCCGGAACTTTGACCAAAGAACAAGCGAAAGAACAACTGAAAGCGTTGGGACTGAACTTCGGTCAACGTGGTGACCATGATAAAGACGGCAAGAAGGTTGAAGGTAAAAAACTGGACGCAGCGACTAAAGCCAAAGTCGAAGCGATCCGCCAACAAGAAAAAGCCGGAACTTTGACCAAAGAACAAGCGAAAGAACAACTGAAAGCGTTGGGACTGAACTTCGGTCAACATAAAGAAGGCCAAGAACATAAACATAACAGCATCGTTCAACAGATCAATGATGCGGCTGCCAAAAATGACGCGGCAACAGTGAAAGAATTGCTGACAAAATTACTGGCTCAACTTCAAGAGCATCAAAAATAAGCGTTAAATCAAACAAACCACACAGGGAATCCTGTGTGGTTTTTGACTGTATAGATAACCCTGAGTGGAAACAGACTACACGCAGGAGGGGTTAGGATGAAAAAATTGTGTTATCCCATGATACTTATCGTCATTTTTTTGACTGGCTGTAGTAATCAATCAATGCCCAATGTTCCAGCTCCTGATCAGGTGAAATCCTATGGGACTACTGCTGTAAACACACCGCAGTGGAAAAAAACAGCTGATGCTATTGTTGCAGATGGATTGCAATATCTAGGCACGGAGTATGTATACGGAACAGAGAGGTTTAATGACAAAGCTTTCGATTGTTCATCCTACGTTCAATTTCTTTATGGAAAACAGGGCATTAAGTTAGGATATAACGCCAGAGAGCAAGCAGTAGAGGGAAAAGAAATACCATTTTTGAATTTACGCAAGGGAGATATTATGTTCTTCTCCGATGAAGATTTCCCTAACGAGGTAGGCTTGAATAAAGTTCGGCATGTGGGAATTTATATGGGGGATGGAAAAATACTGCATACATATGAACCAGGTATTGGGGTAGTCATCAGTAATATACACAAGGACGAAAAAGAAGGGGAATACTGGTATCAACACTACCTATTTGCACGAAGGGTGATTCCAGGTTAACCCTGTAATTAACTTTCCAGCGTTTTCACCAATTTTTCACCATGCGCCATTAACATTAGTCCTTAGAACTAATTAGATGATTTCATTTGAATCAGCTTATAGGAGGAAATGTGAATGGCAGAGGTTGTGAAAAATAACCCGTTTCTATCGCTTAAGGAGAAAGGCAAAAAGAAGCTCGTCCTCTCACTCCTGGCAGTTGCCATCGTCGGCGGAGCCGGAACCTATGTCTATCAAACATGGGCGGCGCAGCCAAGCGCAACGTCTGCAATCCGTCTGGTATCGGTGAAGCGGGGGGACGTGACGGAATCGATTTCAGCGGCGGGTACGGTTCAAGCCTCCAAACGAATCTCGCTTTCGCCATCGGATAACTCGGCAATCATTACAGCGATTAATGTAAAGGTAGGCGACAAGGTGAAAGCCGGTCAGGTATTGGCAACCTTGGATACTTCGTCTGCTCAAATTCAGCTAAAGTCAGCAGAAGCCAGTCTGTTAGCGGCCAAGGCGAAACTGGCGGAGGCTACGAAAACCAAAACAACAGAGGAGCTCAGCGCTTTACAGGCTAATGTCTCTCAGACGAAGAGTCAACTTGATTCAGCTAAGAACGGGTATGAACTGAAAAAGGCACAAAACGATCTCGCCAAGGCAAAGGCTAACTGGCAAGAAACGCAAAATACGTACAACAGACAAAAGAATCTCTATGATACCGGAGTAATCTCCCGAACTGAATTGGATCAAGCCAAACAGAGTATGGACCAGGCGAAGATCGAGTATGACAATTCGATAATTCAGAATAATCAGTCTAAGGGTCAGTCCAATAGCAGCTTGGAGCAGGCGCAAGCGGCCTATGCCAACGCGGTTTCAGCTCTACAAAACGCAATAAAGGGACCAGATGATATAACTGTCCAAGCGGCGCAGGCGTCAGTAGCGCAAGCGGAAGCACAATTGCAGGAGCAACAGAAAAACCTGAACAGCTTAACTGTTAAAGCACCGATGGACGGAGTAGTTGTCGAGCTTAATGGCAATCTGGGAGAAGCCCCTACCAAACCTTTCATTGTGATGGACAATTCCAATTCAGGCAATCTGGAAGTATTGGCGCAAGTGAGTGAAACCGACATCGGTAAAGTAAAAGAGGGGTTGAGCGCTACTTATACATCAAATTCCTACCCGGACAAGAAATTTACCGGTAAAGTAACGCTCGTCTATCCCGAAGCGACGACGGATTCAGGCGTGACCACGTACAAGGTACTGCTTTCTGTTGATAACAAAGAGAACCTGCTTAAGACGGGTATGAGCGTAAACGCAAATATGGAAGTGGGTACCCATATCAACGTTCTCTATATACCAGCAGCCGCGTTAAAAACCCGAAATGGTAAAGACGGAGTAAATATCGCGACAGGTCAATCGGCGGATAGCGGAGCCAAGGGAAATTCCGCCTTTCATTTTCAACCCGTAACGACTGGATTATTTGGCTCCAACATGGTTGAGATAACCTCCGGATTACAGGAAGGCGATCAAGTTGTGCTTACATTGGCCAACCCTACGTCATCTGGCTCGAATGGCAATCGTCAAAATCAAATGGGCGGATTCCCAGGTATGGGAGGTTTCGGTGGTGCAGGCGGCTACGGCGGTTCGGGCACAGGAAACAGAGGTGGTGGCGGAAGTGGCGGCAATGGCGGCGGTCAGAGAGGGAACCATTAAGATGAAACCAGTGATCCAAATTGAAGAGCTGCGCAAGGTCTATGCCATAGGTGATCAAGAAATTCAAGCGCTCCGCGGGGTGAATCTGGTCATTGATGAAGGTGACTTTGTAGCGATTATGGGGCCATCAGGTTCTGGCAAATCGACCATGATGAATATGATCGGCTGCCTGGATCAACCTTCGTCAGGAGAATTTTATCTCGATGGCTATCCTGTATCGCAAGCGAGTGATGATGAGCTTGCCTTGATTCGCAACCGAAAAATCGGCTTCGTTTTCCAAAACTTTAACCTGCTCCCTAGAACGACTGCGGTAGAGAATGTGGAACTGCCGTTGTTATACGCTGGACTAACGGCTAAGGAACGACGGGAGAGGGCCATTTCTGCACTAGAAAGTGTAGGACTGGGCGATCGCTTGAACAACAAGCCAAATGAATTATCCGGTGGACAGCAGCAGCGTGTATCGATTGCCCGCGCTTTAGTGAATCAACCGGTAATTCTGCTCGCGGATGAGCCGACAGGCGCCTTGGATACCCGAACCAGTATTGAGATCATGCAAATCTTTCAACAACTAAACGAACTGGGCAAGACGATCATTCTGGTTACACATGAACCCGACATTGCCGAATATGCCAAGCGGATCGTGCGGTTTCGGGATGGTCAGGTTGTTTCAAACGATGTGGTGTCCAATAGAAAATGGGCGAAGCCTGAGGAAGTGATTACATGAATTTTTTGGAGAGTATACGGGTCTCTTTTCGTAGTATCAAGACAAACAAATTGCGCTCATTTTTAACGATGCTGGGAATAATCATTGGGGTTTCTGCGGTGATTGCAATGGTAGCCATTGGAGAAGGAGCTTCGACCAACGTTACTTCTCAGATTAATGGACTGGGAAGCAATCTGTTAATCGTTTCTCCAGGGCAGGCCAAACAAGGACAAATCAGTTTGGGAGCAGGTTCTCTCAATACGCTGACGATGGAGGATGCGGATGCGGTCGCCAAGCTGTCCTCTGTGTCAGGTGTCGCACCGAGTGTGAATTCTCGAGCCCAACTGGTGTGGCGAGACAAGAACTATTCCACCTCGCTGGAAGGTACGACAGAAGCATTTCCTGACGTACGCAACGTGGAGGTGGATCAGGGCCGATTTTTTAATCATGTTGAAGTGACACACCAAGCCAATGTGGTTGTCGTAGGGACAGAAGTGGTATCCAACTTGTTTTATGGAGAGAATGTCAATCCCATTGGTCAAACGATCCTTATTAACCGAATTCCGTTTGAAATCATCGGTATTTTGAAAAGTAAAGGAAGCTCGGGCATGACCAATAACGACGATAAGGTAATGATCCCAATTACCTCTGCCATGAACCGATTAACGGGTAAACATAATGTGGGTAGCATCTATATCTCCGCCACTTCTTCTGATGCCATGACACAAGCCCAGTTGGATGTGGAGAGTGCCTTAAGAGGTCAGCACAGCTTGAGACCAAGTCAAGATGATGACTTTCAGATTCGGTCACAAACCGATATTTTGAATACGGCCCAAGGAATTACCAGCGTCATGACAACACTGCTCTCTGGTATTGCGGCGATATCGCTTGTGGTTGGTGGAATCGGAATCATGAATATCATGCTAGTCTCAGTTACAGAGCGCACCCGAGAAATCGGGATCAGAAAAGCGATTGGGGCCACTCGCTGGGACATCCTGCGGCAATTCCTGGTTGAATCCATTACACTCAGTTTAATGGGCGGAATTGTCGGGATTATCATAGGGGTCACGGCGGCTAAACTCATTGGCAAGCTGGCAGGATTAACGACCGCGATTAGTTTGTCTCCAATTGTGTATGCGTTCCTGTCGTCTATGCTTGTAGGAATCGTATTTGGCGTCTATCCAGCGCGAAAAGCCGCCCGCCTCAAGCCAATTGATGCCCTCAGGTATGAGTAGTATATTGGTATCGTTACGCTGCAAAATGTAGTGGGATCGTCGAGAAGGTTCGGCGGTCTTTTTCTTTTACTGCTTGAAACTTAACGATCAAAATTCCCGTATTTATATGTAACAACTTCGACACATGTTATAGTGTAAGCATGTCGCTGGCTGATTTGAAGAAATTGAGAGGGGGAGGCCATGGCTGTGAGTCAGGAAACGAGTAATCACGCAGATTACCAAACGATTATTAATGTGCAGGGGTTGCTGAAGAGGTACGGCTCCTTTACAGCTGTCAAAGGTGTTCAGTTCCAGGTAAGAAAAGGAGAAATTTTTGGCCTGTTGGGTCCCAATGGCGCCGGCAAAACAACCACGCTGGAGATGCTGGTGGGTCTACGCAAGCCAGATGAAGGCACAGCCCAGATTGGTCCGTACGATATTTTGCGGGATTTGGTCAGAGTCAAGGAGATCATTGGAGTCCAGCTTCAATCCACCTCGCTCTTTGAGTTGTTAACAGTAGAAGAAATCCTACAGATGTATGCCAGCTTCTATCCCTCACATATTCCCATCCATACACTCATCGACGATATGTTGCTTACGGAGAAACGAAAAAGCCGAATCAAAGGATTATCAGGCGGTCAAAAACAGCGTTTGGCAATCGCTCTCGCGCTGGTTCATGATCCGCAAGTGGTCTTTTTGGATGAACCAACAACGGGACTAGACCCACAAGCAAGACGAACCTTATGGGATATTGTGATTCAATTGAAGGCGAAGGGCAAAACCATTGTCCTTACGACGCATTATATGGACGAAGCGCATGTATTGTGTGATCGTATCGCCATCATGGATCAAGGCGAGCTGATTGCTTTGGATACCCCAACTCAACTGGTGAAAAGTCTTCATTCGGATAGCGCCGTGGAATTCAGAATCCTTGAACAAGCGGATGGACTCAATTTAACCGGGATTGCCGGAGTGAAACAAGTGGGATCACGTCAGGACGTTCATGTGTTGTATACCGACAACCTGCAATCCACCTTAATGAGTCTGATTTCATTCGCGGATGAGCACAACTTGCAACTTGTTGATTTGCAGACAAGGACAGCGACGCTCGAAGATGTGTTTTTGCACATGACGGGAAGGAGTTTGAGAGAAGCATGAAGGCTTACTGGCAGTTAACGCTTGCACAGCTGCGTATTTTCCTTCGCAATCGACAGGTGCTGTTCTGGTCCTTGCTTTTTCCGATCTTCCTGATGCTCATGTTCGGAGCATTCATGGGGAAGGGAAACGGGATGTCGCTAACGGCGGGAGTGATCGATCAGGATCATTCCGCTTTTTCCGCAGAGTTCGTGAAATCGCTTGAGAAAAACCAGGCACTCGAATTGCAAACACCAACGGATCAGGAAAACGCGCTGGGCAGTTTGAAAAAAGGAGATCTTCAGCTGGTTGTCATCATCCCAGAAGGTTATGAGGCTAGTCTGAAAAAAGCAAGTCCGCAAACCAATCCGGCAACCATTCAGGTTTATTATGATGAGACGAATTTTGCGGTCTCTCAGGTGGGGTTAGCCCTTGTCAATGGGGTAATCGATCAGATCAGCAAAGAACGAGTGAACTACCAGCCAGTGGTGGTGATGAAGTCTGAAGGAATCGAAGCCCTTCATTTGCGCTATATTGATTTCTTGGTCCCAGGAATTGTGGCTATGATGATTATGAGCAACAACATGAACGGTGTAGCGGGACAGATCGCTTCATGGAGAGAGCGGGGAATTCTGCGCAGAATGCAAGGAACGACACTCAAAGCCTCTACGTTCATCGCCGCCCAAATTACAGCCCGATTGCTGCTGAATGGCTTGCAGGCGATGATCGTCCTGATCGTAGCCAATCTTGTCTTCGGAATAGAGGTTCGAGGTTCCTGGTTCACTTTGACCACTTTTATCGTTTTGGGAACACTCGCTTTTATGGCGATAGGGTTTATCATCGCAGGCATTGCCAAGACCCCGGAGAGTGCAGGCCCCATCGCAGGTGTGGTTTCTTTCCCAATGATGTTCTTAGGCGGTGTATTCTTCCCGATCAAAGACATGCCGGAGTTTATTCAGCCCTTCGTCAAGCTGCTTCCTATCTCTCATCTAAGTACGGCCTTGCGGGAAACGATGAATGTGGGAGCTTCCATGATGAGCTTGGGGACGGAAGCCCTAATCCTGAGTGGATGGTTGATCGTAGCGTTTATCGTGGCGAGCTATACATTTAAGTGGGAATAAAATATTTTCAACAGGGAGGCACTTCATGAATACGCAAAATTACCAGAATCACCGCAGGCTTCATCCCATTTTTCATTACGTTTCCTTGCCATTATTGCTGGTTACATTGGTAGGAAGCTTGATCCTTTTGATCAAAGAAGGGTTCAGTTTGGCTTCTTTTCTCATTCTAGTCATCGCCTTTCTTCTGTTTATCGCATTCTTCTTGCTCCGAACCTATTCGTTAAAAGCGCAAGACCGAGCGATTCGCGCAGAGGAGAATTTACGCCATTATGTGCTGAATGGCCAATTGCTCGATTCTCGCCTTACGCTTGCTCAAATCGTCGCTTTACGATTTGCAAGTGACGCCGAGCTCGTCGAACTGAGCCAACAGGCTGTCGCCAAAAAGCTAAGCTCCGATGACATTAAGAAAGCCATCAAGAACTGGAAAGCGGATCATAACAGAATCTAGTGGGAAATGAGAAAAGACTTCGTCCCTTTTCCCCTCTCACCGGGGGACTGAAACGTCGCTCTGTGGAAGCTCGCAATGATGTTGAAAAGTCCGCTCTCTCAATCCAAAAGGGAGTCGCCAAACGCTTCGCGCCCCTCCGGGGTTGGGTGGCGACTCTTTTCCCTTTCTCCTTTCCTCCCCCTCACATCGGGGGGCTGAAACGTCGCTAGGCTTCACTTCCAAGGAGGGGGCAAGCGGACGAAGTCTTTTCTTGAGCGGGCTTACGCAATTGGAAGGAAAGTTTAATCACTTTACCTCTTAAAGCAATTAAACTTTCCTATAGAATGAAAAAGAACTCAGCCAGCATCTCCAAAGAGAGTGCGGCTGAGTTCTTTTTCATTCATGAGGTTAATCAACTGGAGTGGATTACTTGCTCATGTTAATCGTATACTTGCTAAATCCGTCGGAAGAAGGTCCAACCAGTGAAATCTTGGAGTCTTTGCCCAAGAACTTAGCACCATTCGGTGAAGAGTCAAACGTCACATTCACATTGCCTGAGATAGGAGCAAATGTCCAGTTGTTGTCGGCGGAAGGGTTGATTTTTTTCTTCTCGGTGATGTATTCGATAATCGCTTGGCGATTTTCCAATGGGGCGTCCAAGATGATATTGTTTTTGTCCGGATTGGCAAAAGCGCCGCCCGCGCGATAGTTGTTCGTCGCCACTACGAATTTTTGCTTCGGATCAACAAGCTTTCCTTCGAAGCTCAAGTTCTTGATACGGTTGGAATTCTCATTGATCACTTTTCCGCCCGCGTCGTACTTAGCCGGTTGTGTGACGTCAATCTGATAGGTGACACCGTCAATAATATCGAAGTTGTAGGTTGGGAATTTAGTGTCAACAAGCGGTTGCTCTGCGGTGCTGCTAGGATTGATCTGGTTAAACTGCCCGGCGGACCATTCCAACCATTCCTTCAATTCCGCGCCGTTAATCAAAGTAGCTTTTACCGTGTTGGGATAGAGATAAAGATCGGCCACGTTTTTAATCGCGATGGTTCCGGCAGGGATATCTGTGTAATAGGTAGCTCCCTGACGACCGCCTGCTTTAAACGGAGCGGCAGCGGACAAAACCGGATACTTCTCGTAATCGGTGCCTTGCAACTGCTGTTTCACGTACCAGGTTTGAGCATCACTCACGATTTGCACGGATGGGTCATCTTGAGCCAGGGCGAAGTAGCTGTTGATTGGCGCAGTTGTTTCGCCCACAGGTCCGCGAACGTATTTCAGGGTGCCTTTATGAGCGGAGCTTACAGCCGAGAGCATTTGCTTATCCGGTTGAACGACTGGAACGAATTGGCCGTTTTCTTTGATCGCAACGCCCTTATCATCCTTTTTATACACACTTAGGTTAGTCGATTGCGAGTCACGAACCACCCACTTCGATCCTTTCTTTTGGAGCGTTAAATCAATTACGCCCAGGTTGTTGCCCCAGAAGCCTGGTTCTACCGCCGGAATACCGTTGATCGTTCCCTTCTTGTTATCAATATTGTCTCCCACAAATCCATCTTTATCTGGTTGCGCGGAAGGGAAGAGCTTATGCGCGTGACCGAAAAGAACAGCATCAATTCCAGGAACCTTGGTCAATTGGTAGACCGCGTTTTCTTGACCTTCCGAACGGACCATATCGATTCCGGAATGCGGAACAGCGATGATAATATCCGCGCCTTCTTTTTTCATTTTAGGGATGAACTTTTCAGCTGTCTCCACCATATCCTTGGTAATGATTTTGCCCTGCAAATTATCTTTGTCCCACTGCATGATTTGCGGAGGCACGAAACCGATTACGCCAATTTTGATTTTGGTTTTCTTGCCTTTCTCATCTTCTACTTCTTTTGTCAGGATGGTGTACGGCTTCCAACGGTTGGCGTCATTTTTGTCATTGTGATCATGGTCGTCGATATAGACGTTAGCGTTCACATAAGGAAACTTGGCTCCCTTTAATGAGCGATCCAGGAAATTCAGGCCGTAGTTGAATTCATGGTTCCCGATATTCCCGACATCGTATCCCATCAAATTCATCGCTTTATAGACAGGATGCGTTTCGCCATCTTTTAACGGTTTAATCTTCGCCACATAATCTCCGAGAGAGTTTCCTTGGATCAAGTCGCCATTATCAATCAGTAAACTATTCTTTGCCTCCGCTCGGGCTTGTTTAATTAAGGAAGCCGTTAAAGCTAATCCGTATTCGAAGGTCTCGGTGTCTTTGTAATAATCATAGTTTACGAGGTTGGTATGAATATCCGTTGTCTCCATGATCCTTAATTGCACAGTAGATTTACTGGTAGAAGCAGGCGCTACCTCATTGCTATCTTCTTGGGCAGCAGGTGGGTTCTCCACTGATTCAGCATGCACCTTTACTAAAGGAGACGATAGAACTCCTAAAGCCAAAGATGATGCTAATAATGTTCCGGTGATCGCTTTTAGATTTTTTTTCACTCGACAATGCACCCCACAAAAATATTTTTATTCCATAAACAAAGAGTATTAGAAAAATGTGTAAGGAGTGTTAAGGGAAAAAGATAATTTTATTAATATTGTAAAAATAATGCAAAATAGAAAAATGAGGGTAAAAACTACCTTTTTCATGCCGTGGATGAATTTTTTGACATGGGAGATATGCAAAGAAGGTTGCCGAAGAGCTCGGCAACCTTTTCTTAATAGGAATTGTAACTACCTATGTATAGTATTTTTCCAGAGTCTTTGCCGCTCCGCACCATTTGGCTAGCTTGGCCATTGTCCCGAAAATAGCTCGTTGCACAAATCGAGGGATGTAAGGCAAATAAAATTCGCCAAACTCAAACAACGTCCCTAGCAAGAGGATGTTTTTCGGCACACTTTGGTTCAGGATGGGGACATAAAAGCTGCGGTGATCGGTATCCAGACCGTAGCTTGCGCGGACAAACTTCTCAAAAGTTCCCGCTGGACGAATCTCCACGTTAAAAGAGACAAACTGGTCGGTTTTATTCGTGAATCGATGAATCTTGTTCAAAGGGATCATTTGTTTCTCCCCCTTGGCAAGAATCATCCGCCTTCCGCTTAAAGTCAGCTCCAAATCTCCACCTACACCTTCAAAGGTCTCAACGAATTCGGTATGATAGTGGGAGAAGATCCCATTGTTGGGAGGCAAATCTGTCCGGAAAAGTAGGTACTCACCCTGAGTTTCTTCAGTTGTTTTCAAAAACGTAATGGTTTCTCCTGTTCTTGGATCACTGACAGAACGAGGTAAATTGGACACAGGCATCCCCCTTTAGCAGATCGTAACGAAACATGTTTTATCTATTGAAAATAGCGGTAATATAGTATAAATATAGAATATTCGACAAGATCGGACAATGGTACATTACTCGACAATGCCCTACTAACCTGGAGTTGATAAAAATATGATTAAAACGATTGGGATTCCCGGATATAAGATCAGTGAGTTGGTCTCCAATACTTCACAGAAAATGGTTTATCGAGGTATTCGAATTGTAAATAATCAGTCGGTTATGCTTAAGATCCCAAAGGTTAGGCAAACCTCAATTGAAGCTTACTCGAAACTGACGCATGAACATCACATTCTGCAATCCATTCAATCGGATGCGGTAGCCAAGTCGGTCGAGCTTATTAAAAACGGAAGAGAAGCCGTTTTGGTCATTGAGGATTACGGTGGACTGCCGCTCGATATCTTCTTAAAAATGAAGTCGCTCAAAATCAAAGAGATTCTCTCCATTTGCATACGAATCGCCGAGTGCATAGGCGAGGTTCATCAAGAAGAGATCATCCATAAGGACATCAAGCCGTCAAATATACTCATTCATCCCGATACGCTAGAGGTCAAGCTGATTGATTTCGGAAGTGCGACCAGGCTTACGCAAGAATACCAAACAGCCCCTCACTTGGGAGAGCTTGAGGGAAGCTCTCGTTACATGTCTCCTGAACAAACAGGCAGAATGAATCGACCTTTGGATTATCGTACGGATTATTACTCGTTTGGGATTACGGCTTATGAGATGTTGACTGGCAAACCTCCGTTTCTTTCCAATGATTTGCTAGAGTTGGTTCATGCCCATATTGCGCTTAAACCTGTCGCTCCTCATGAGATTAATAAAACGATCCCGACACCTGTATCCGAGATCGTTCTGAAATGCTTATCGAAAAATGCCGAGGATCGCTATCTTAGCGTACGAGGATTAATCGCCGATCTTAGGAATTGCCTTCAACAGTTAGAAGAGACGGGAACGATTGAACCTTTCCCGTTGGCTCTTCACGATTGCTCGGATCGTTTGCAAATTCCAGAAAAGCTGTACGGACGTGAGAATGAGATGCAAACACTGCTCGATGCCTTTGAGCAGGTATGTAACGGAGCGAGCCGCTTTCTGATCGTCAACGGGAAAGCGGGAATGGGCAAGTCGGCATTGATCAACGAGGTGCAAAAGACCCAACTGCGCAGTAAAGCCCGTTTAATCTACGGGAAGTTTGATCAGTTCAAACAGAATATCCCATTTACCGCAATTATTCAGGCGTTTCAAGAGCTGGTCAGGCAGCTGCTCATGGAAAGCCAGGAGGAGCTTCAGGCTTGGCGGGAAACGATCCTGGAAGCTGTCCAAGGCATGGGACAAATCATTGTCGACGTCATTCCTCAACTGTCCATGATCATCGGCGAACAGCCGCCTGTTCCAGAGCTGCCGCCGACTGAGACGAAAAATCGCTTTCAATTAGTCATGCAACGTTTTGTACGGATTTTGGCCAGACCCGAGCATCCCTTGGTTTTATTCCTTGATGATATCCAGTGGGCGGATACGGCCTCCCTTTACTTGATCCAACAAATGATCACCGATTTGCAGGTCAGTCATTTCTTAATGATTGGGGCCAATCGGGTTCAAGAAGAAAATGCGGGTCATCCGCTTGTCGCGATCCTGACGGAAAGCGGCATTCACAGTAAAATCTTGCAACAAATCTCGCTCGAACCCCTTGGCATTCAGGAGTTAAATCTGTTGCTCTGTGATACCCTGTATGCTGATGTGCAAGAGACGCTGCCGCTCTCCCGCATTTTGTTGCAGAAAACCGAGGGGAATCCGTTCTTTATCAAGCAGTACCTGAAGTCACTCCATGAACGAGACCTGCTATCGTATGACTTTGACGAAAAGAAATGGATATGGAAGATAGAAGAGATTGAGAAGCTTAGTGCAGCTGACAATGTAGCTGATCTACTAGTAGAGAAGGTGCTTAATTTTCCTTCCGATACCCGAAGGCTGCTTGCCTGCGCGGCGTGTCTGGGAAACACGTTTTTCTTGCATATGATCGCTAAGGCCAGTCAACTTACAGAATCAGAGACTGTTCAGCTACTCTTTCCGGCGTTGCAGGAAGGGCTTTTGTATCCTTTGGAAGGGGAGAAGTATCTCGCTTATTTAAGGGATGAAGAAGAGGTATTCGGGCAAGTAACGGTTCGAATGAAATTTGTTCACGACCGGATCCAACAAGCGGCCTACTCTTTGCTGTCCGATGACGAGCTAAAACAGGTACATCTTACACTGGGCAAAATCATGCAACAGCAGTTTGATTCAACAGCGTACGATGAACATCTTTTTGAGATGTGCGATCACTTGTATTTTGCCGAAGAGCTGATCGAAGACGAATCCGAGAGAAACCAAGTGGCTGAGCTGCATCACTTGGCTGGTCAAAGAGCCGAGCTCTCCACAGCGTACGAGGCAGCCCTAAAATACCTTCGGCGAGGCACAGAACTGCTTCCCGAAGACGTCTGGAACCGTCACTATGAACTGGCGATAAAGCTGTATACATTGCGGGCGGAAGCGGAGTACCTGTGCAATCATTTCGGGGAAGCTGAACGGCTGTTTGACCTCGTTTTGCAACACGCCAAGACGAATATCGAGCGTGTGAGGATTCATGAAATCCAGATCCATATGAATACCAGCTTGGCCAAATTTCAACTGGTGACGGAAATTGCCAATCAGGCGTTGCAACTATTGGGTGTCTCGATTCCGCTCAAACCGGGCAAGCTGGACATCATTCGCGAGATTTGGCAGGTGAAACGTCGACTGAACAAGAGAAGTCCTGAGCTCTTACTCCTCATGCCGGACATGTCCGAAGAAAACTATCAGATAGCCATGAACATTATCAGCTATGCGGGACCGTCATCGTACTTTGAAAACCCCAACTGGTTCGCTCTGACGATTCTGCGTGTGCTCACCCTGTCCCTCAAGCACGGCAATCATGTAGGTTCGGCAAATGGATACACGGGGTACGGAATCGTGCTCAGCACTAAATTTGACAAGTATCAGACAGGGTATGAGTTTGGAGAGCTGGCGTGCCTAGTCGCGGATAAGTTTGAGGACCCGATGGCTTTGACCAAGGCGTTTGGGGCGTTCGCCATTCTCTTGAATCATTGGCGCAATCATGCCAAGACGAATATCCCGCTGTTGAAAAAAGCCATTCAGCACGGGTTCGAGAGCGGAAGCAACATTTACACGGCCTACAATTCGCTTGGCGTTCTGGATGCCATGCTGTTTTGCGGATTTTCGCTAGAAGAGATGAACAAGCAGATTCTGCTTTATTCGGATCTCATTTCACAAATCAAGGTGGTTGATCACGATGATCGGCTCTTGCTGCTTCAACAAGCGATGCATTGTTTAGTTAAATGGAAAGAAGACAAGTCTGCTTTCTCCAAGGATGCGTTTGATGAAAAGGCCTATATCAAGGAATTAGAGGAAGAAGGCAAACCGTACAAGCGGTACATGTATAACTTCTATAAATTTCAGATTCTTTACTTTTTTGAACAGTATGGTGAAGCGGCCAAGCTGGCGATTGAGGCGAATCAGTGGTTGGAGACGATCAGTGGACAGCTGCTAGTTGCCCAACATGTCTTTATGCAGACGCTTGCGATGACGGCACATTATTCGTTTGCCGGTCATGAAGAGAAGCGAATGTACGCCAAACGAATCAAATTGAATATGAAAAAAATGAAGCTTTGGACAGACAACTGCCCAGAGAATTTCCAGCATAAGTACCTGTTAATGTGCGCAGAGTGGGAAAATCTCTCGGGGAATGATCATAAGGCGGCAGATCTGTACGAGCAGTCGATCCGGTCAGCGAGACAGGACGGATTTACTCAGAATGAAGCCATCGCCTGTGAGCGCGCCGCCAAGTTTTATCTGTCCAAAGGAATGGAGACCATCGCCAAATTGTACATGACTGACGCTTATGAAGCGTATGTTCAATGGGGAGCGATTGCCAAAGCAAAGGATATCAGTTACCGATACGCTCGATTGATGTACAAAACTGAATCCAAGCCATTAGATGAGGTGAACACTCAGGCGCTGGAACAATCGTCCAGCATTCTGGATTTGATGACGGTGATTAAAGCCTCTCAAGCGATGGCAAGCGAGATTAAGCTGGAAAAGCTGCTTGCAACAATGCTTCGAACAGTGATCAGCAATGCTGGCGCCGAGAAGGGAATTCTTATTTTGAAAAGGCAAGGCGAATGGGTGATCGAAGCGGCAGGTAGCGTGAACAAAGATGTGGAAATAATGCAGTCCATTCCGTATGAACAGAGTGGAATCGTCTCTGTAGCGATCGTCAATTATGCGACCCGAACGGAGAAGATGCTCGTATTTCATGACGCTTCCAAAGATGAGAGATGTGCTGGCGATCCATACATCATGAGCCGCCAGCCCAAGTCGGTTCTCTGCTCCCCGTTGTGGCAGCAAGGGAGAATGATCGGGATTATCTACCTGGAAAACAACCTGGCGACACACGTCTTTAATGAAGCGAGAACTGAGCTGTTGCGGTTAATTTTTTCGCAAATTGCGATCTTTATTGAGAATGCCCGGCTGTATCATCAATTGGAAAAATGGAATCTCTCGCTTGAGAATCTCGTTGGCGAAAGAACCGAAAAAATCGAAAAGCTGCTGCGAGAAAACAAAGTCCTGCTGGATAATGCGGGGCAGGGATTTTTGCAGTTCTCGAGCAACCTGTTGGTTCAATCCGAGTACAGCAGGGAATGCCTGCGTATTTTTGGCAAAGAGATTGCTGAATTTGCGATCGCTGAATTGCTCTATCCTGATAAAAAAGAGGAACAGTTGTTTATTGAGTCACTCTTGCAGAAGTATTTTGAAACCGAAAATGAAACACAAAAGGAACTTTATCTGACGCTGTTGCCGAGTGAAATCATCATCAACCAGCTTCCTGTCAAGCTTGAATGCAAACCAATTGATCAGGCAAATGAAGGACTGCCGGAAGGATTAATGATGATCCTGACTGACCTGAGCGAGAAACGGGCGCTGGAAGGGAAGATGGAGCAAGAATGGCAGATCTTGAAGATGGTTGTGACGGTCGTGACCAACCTGGAACTATTTCTTCAAACATTGCACCGCTTCCAGGCGTTTTTCGACAAGGACTGGGAGGCCATTCTTTCAGCAGGTGACGACGATCATGCGCGCGTCTTCAGCTTGATTGGGCAAATCCACCAGTTCAAGGGGGACTTCAGTCAGCTGCGTCTCATCCAGACTCCGCTTAAGCTGCATGAGCTGGAGACGGAATTAATTGAGCTGACGAAGCAGGAGGGGCGTCAATCCAGCTCATGGCATCAGAGCCAACTAGGGGCTGTTCGCGCTGCTTCAGCGGTACAATCAGCTGTCCAACAAGACATGAGGATCTTAAGACAGAATCTGGGCGAAGACTTTTTTGAAAAGAAGGAGCAAGTGATCTCTTTTTCCAGAGATCGCTGGGATGGTTTGCAAACCGAAATCATTGGTTATTTGCGGGAGCAAAATCATCAGGAGCTGCTTCATCAATTCAACCAGCTGCATAACCGGCCGTTGAAGGAGCTGCTGAACCGATACAGCGATTATGTGGCGAGTTTGGCAACACGGCTGGACAAGAAACTTCATCCACTGAAGCTGGAAGGCGACGAGATTTGGGTGTCGCCGGAACGCTTTAACCATTTTGTGGGTGCTCTTATTCATATTTTTCGGAATGCGATTGATCATGGAATTGAACAGGAAGAGGAGCGACTGGAAGGAAATAAAGAGAGAAAAGGGACCGTTCACTGTGAGTACAAGCTGGATGGCGATGTTATTACGCTCTCGATTACCGATGACGGAAGAGGGATTGATCTGGAATGGCTCAAAGCCAAATGCTTGGAGCAAGGAATGGTTGATCGACAAGGGGTAAAAGAGTGGAGCGAAGAGAAATGGCTGGAGCAGCTTTTTGTTGAAGGATTCTCCAGAATCGAGGAGCCTGACGAAGTGTCTGGAAGAGGTGTGGGTCTCTCGGTTGTAAAGCATGAGTTGAAAAAGCTGGGAGGCTCGGTCGAGGTAAGGACAAGCCAAGGAGAGGGAACAAGCTTCATCTTCTCCTTGCCAATGGATTAAGAGCTGGTGATGTAAACAAGCGAAAAGGCTATTTGCTTCGAGACGAACCGAAGCAAATAGCCTTATTTTATAATACTCGGAATGTTTAATTGCTTTATAGTAGTAAAGTGATTAAACATTCCTTCCATTTGCGTAAGCCCGCTGGAGAAAAGACTTCGTCACTGAAGCTCCTTTTAAGCGAAACTAAGCGCAGAGAACGAAGGAAGGAAAAGAGTCGGCATTCTTGACATCTGTGAGAAGCGAAGCGATTTTCTTGTCGACTCCCTTCCGTAGTGAACGGAGCGGACAGTAAATACTACATGCGAGCTTAAACAGAGCTCAAAGGGACGAAGTCTTTTCTCAAACAACTGTTGCTTACCTAATTCATGACAGGTTGGAGTGTCTTATTAATTGCGGTCAGGAGGCTGTCTTCGTTGATGGGCTTCACGATATAGTTTTTGGCGCCTGCTTTGATTGCCTCAAATACAAGATGTCGCAATCCATAGGTGCTGACCATAATAATTTTGGCCTTGGGGTCTTTATCCAGGATCATTTTGACTGTATCGATTCCGTTCATTTCCGGCATGTTAATATCCATTGTAACCAGATCCGGTTGGAGTATCGTGTATTTCTGATAGGCATCTTGTCCGCTGACAGCTTCAGCGAGAATCTCGTGCCCAGCTCGTTCCAAAACTACTTTGATGTATCCTCTGACCACAACGGAGTCATCTACAATAAGTATTCGAGCCATAGGACCTCCTAAAAAGTGAATAAAAGGAAATTTCTCTCTAGTCTTAACCTTATCACTTATAGGAAAATAGTATCAAGTAAAAAAATGGTTAATCAAATACCCCCTTGAAATTGATCAAAGGGGTAAGAGGTTAATCGCTGTTTTTCTCAGTATTTATTGGCTCACTGACTGAGGATGCTCTTCACTTACAAGGGTGACCGCAGCAGCATTCGCTTCTACTTGAGCAGGACTTTTGCACCCCGGGATCACGGCCGTGACAGCAGGATGCTTCAGGCACCAGGCCAACGCCCATTGAGCCATATTGACATCCGCTGGAACCTCGTTTTGTTTGATTTCTTCCGCTTGCTTGAGGAGGGACTGGACATACTCCTGATCGCGATTATGGCGTACATCATTGGAGGCAAAAACCGCACCCGGCTTGTATTTACCGCTTAAAAAGCCGCTAGCTAATGGGACACGAGCCAATACACCCAAATCTTGTTCCTGACAGGAAGGAAATACGTCATTCTCTGGTGTGCGATCCAAGCGGTTGTAAACGACTTGAATGGTCTCAGCTTTTACCCGGGATGCCCCACTGGTCTGATGCAGGTTATCGTTTTTGGCGATGGAAAGCCCAATATGGCGGATTTTTCCGGCTTGCACTTGTTTGTCCAAATACGTCCACAGCTCATCGTTATCGAAAGCGTCATCTGGACCGGAATGGAATTGATACAAGTCGATGTAATCTGTTTGTAGGGACTTGAGGGACAGATCCAACTGCTTGGCTACATCTGGCGCATCGTAGTGGGTGGTGCGGGAGAATTTGTCATGAAAGTGATGACCGAATTTGGTTGCGACGATCCAGTCCTCCCGTCGATCCTTCTTCAGATAGTGGCCAATGAGCTGCTCGGATAAATGATCGCCGTAGCATTCCGCCGTGTCGATCAAATTGATCCCTAATTCTTTGGCTTTGCCAAGAATCTGGTCCACTTCATTCTGGGTAAAATCTATTCCCCACTCTCCACCAAATTGCCACGTCCCCACTCCAATGACGGAAACGTTCAAATCGGTTTTCCCGAGTCTGCGATATTTCATCTGAATTCCTCCATTCAGGTCATTTTCTGTGACAGTTGTGTCTTCTTCTATTTTCGCATGTTTTGGGGTGGAAGGGAAATCCGGACATCCCGATAAGTGTCTTTTCACCGTGATGGATCAATGGGAGGAGTAACTAATTATGGTTAGAATATTACATATATTCAGTTTTTAGTGATATTCGTTCAAGAGAGGACTTGTGATGATGAACATTCAGCGACCTGTTTTTACCCCTCAAAATCCTGATTTCGAAAGCGCGGTTCAAACAGAATTCGAGATGCAGGCGTTCATGAAGCTAATTGGGGCTAAGCTTGTCAAAATAGCACCGGGCGAGGTTGAGATTCTCCTTCCGTTTCGCGAGGATTTAACGCAACAGAATGGATACCTGCACGCCGGAATCGTGACGACAATCGTCGATAACGCTTGTGGATTTGCCGCTTTAACCCTGATGCCCCCAGGCGCTTCGGTTCTTTCGGTTGAATTCAAGGTGAATCTCCTGTCACCAGCTATCGGAACCGAGTTTATTGCCAGAGGCGAAGTCATCAAACCAGGGAAGACGATTACGGTTTGTTCGGGCGAGGTCTATTCAATGGGAGAGCATGAACCCAAACTGGTATCTTCTATGAGTGCGACCATGTTTACGGCTCGTGGGCGCTCGTAAAGAAAAAAGAGAGAAGGCACCGCAGCTTGAGCGGGTGTAATTCGCAGGTAAATTAGTGAAGCCTGATAAAATAGTTTGCAATCTGAATCCATTGTCATATAATATGAATCCAATCGTATCCATTTCTGTATGTCGGGAGGTGGTTATCTTGGCAAATGCTACACGCTTGCCAGAATCCGCAGCATCTCATGCAAAGCCTAGTATTGGAGGCGATACTTTGCATGGGGTGGAATCTGATTTATATTAAATCGCCCAAGTAAGCGTCGATCATTTCTAATATTCGGCTTTGCACCTTATTTGATTTTTACTTCAGAATAAGGGGCTGGCAGAAATGAAATATGTGAACGCGACGACGGTTTTACCTGAAAACTTGATTATGGAGATCCAAAAGTACATTCAGGGTGAAACCATTTATATTCCGAAGCCGGAAGCGACCTATCAAAAATGGGGAGCGCGTTCTGGAGGAAGAAAATTAATTGACGAGAGAAATACCGCGATCAAAAAATCGTTTAAAAGTGGAACGTCGATTGATCAATTAGCGGAGGAATACTTTCTCTCCGTTGAAACGATCAAAAAAATCGTCTATTCGAGATCCATATCCTGAGATTGCGGCACTGATGACCTTCAGAAAGGTTGTCAGTGCTTTTCGCATATGTCGAGTTTACTTCCGAATCAACTTCTGCATTTTTTCGACACGGCTGATTTACTACACTAGAAAGAAAAATGAGAGGCAAGGGATGGGAGGAAACGAGATGGCAGATCCATTTATAATGAATCACCAATATAACTTCATTAAAAAGCAGGCAGACATTGTGCAGAATGCGTTCAAGACAGTCAATGATCCAAAAGTTTTGGAGGCCGTCAGATATAGTGCTCAATGCAAAGTCTTGGATATGTTTGTGGATCGAACAGACGAGCAAAAACAGCTGGCGGAGCAGATGTATTCTTGTAAAACTACGGAAGAATTTCAGCAGTACCTTCATTCTTTGGTCCCTTATATCATCGATTTTCCGCAGGTTTCCCAGAAGCAGATCAGTAAGCTCTTCCCCAAGAATAAAAAACTGAAGCTCCCGGATTTATCGACAATCGATTATCACGCGCTGAGCTATCTGGGGTGGCTTGATATATCGACAAACAAATTGTTTATGGTGTATCCTCTGAACGGGAAGGTTATTGGAGTGGAAGGTAGATATACCCCAGCGAATAGGAAAGGGATCTGCTTTTTGTGCAACGGATACGGAGAGGTTGCGTTATTTTCGGCGATTTCCAAAACAAGAGTTTCTCATTTGCCCGATTACTATAAAGCGGTGGGGAACTATATCTGTATGGACAGCCACGGGTGTAACAAGAACATTACCGATGTGACTTCCCTTGAAAGATTCGTTCAAGAGGTTGTCGGATAAACAATCGCGTTGATTGGCTTCAGTTGGGTATACCCCCAATAGATATCATCGTTTTCTAATAAATAAGGGTAGTCAACAGGAACATTTTGGCTTACTATCAACTAAGAATCAGTAGATCAGTTGTCGAGATGTTCTTGTTTGGGGGCCCTGGCATGTATGAACAAAGATTACATAAACTCAAGAAATATGGCTTACCTCAAAAGCTAGTGGAAGATTTTGACCGATGGCTCGCGATGAAAGATCCGATTCAGAGTCAGAAGATCAGTCCTGTCGATTTCTCCAGTGAAATGGAATATGAATTGAAAGATAGCTTCAAAGTCTTTCATTATGCGTCTTTGGAATTCATTTTGGATCGATATTTCGAGGTGATCTGCCCAAGCTGCTTGAAGCGGATCGTCTTGTCACGTCATCTAACTGAACTGAATCAGGTATTTTCCTGCTTATCCTGTTCGAAGGAATTTACAACGGATCACGTCAGGAGTTCTAGCAAGGTGTGGTTTTCACACACTCCGAGTGAAGCGGAAGAACTGCTGATCGATACGATTATCGCCATACAATTTGAAGATGGAACGGAATGGGAGAACATTTAAGCCTAACTGCATGCGATTATTTAAGATGGAAAGCAGCCCGCCAATTGATGGGCTGCTTTGTGTTTATCCTGCTGCATACGGAAATATGGTATGATTTGTATAAATTTTGCAGGATCGGCAATGCGTGTAGATGGAGGCATTTTTCGGTCGCTATATTAGCGGACGTACGACGGGTGCCCATCATTTTACATACCAAATGGATAAAAGGAGGGCTTTTCCATGATACCTGCCAAATTAAAAAAAGGTGATCATATTCGCATCGTCTCCCCGGCGAGAAGCATGGGCTTAATTCATCTGGACCATCGTGAACTTGCCCGCCAGCAGTTTGCTCGGCTTGGGCTTACCGTATCGTTCTCTGATTTCTGTGAGGAGATGGATGAGTTCTACTCCTCCACCATTGCCTCAAGAGTGTCCGATTTGCATGACGCCTTTCGCGATCCACAGGTGAATGCCATTCTTACAACGATTGGCGGGTTTAATTCCAACCAGTTATTGCGCTATCTTGACTATGAACTGATTCAGAATCATCCCAAGATTCTTTGCGGCTATTCAGACATTACCGCAATTGCCACCGCTATTTATGCCAAGACAGGACTCGTTACGTATTCAGGCCCGCATTTCAGCACATTTGGGATGGAAAAAGGTCTGGAATACACCGTGGGGTATTTCCGAAAATGCTTGATGCAAGAGGAAGCCTTTGAGGTGAAAGCCTCTTCCTACTGGAGTGATGATGAATGGTACCTTGACCAGGAGAATCGTGAATTTATCGCGAATGAAGGGCCATTTGTCATCCAGGAAGGTGAGGCGACAGGGACGATTATCGGTGGAAATCTGTGCACACTCAACTTGCTGCAAGGAACTGAATTCATGCCGGATCTTACGAATGCGATTCTGTTCGTGGAAGATGACCTTGAATCCAACGCGTTGACGTTTGATAGGGATTTGCAATCGCTTTTGCATCTCGAAGCGACTTCCCGGATTCGCGGACTCGTCATTGGTCGCTTCCAGAAGGCTTCCAAGGTTACAAGGGAATTGTTGCGCAAAAGTATAACGACCAAGGCGGAGCTTCAAGGAATTCCGGTTGTTGCTGATTTGGATTTTGGCCATACAACTCCTTGTTTTCCTTTCCCAATCGGGGGAGAAGCGAGACTGACTGTACGAGGAGATCAGGTAAAGCTTGTTATTGAAAAGCATTAATTGTAGATAAAACAGGTCGCCGAGGGAGCAAGGCGACCTGTTTGTGCTATATCGGAAAGTTAAATTGCTTTGCGAATGTAAAGTAATTTAACTTTCCTTCCATTCGCGTAAGCCCACTGAGAAAAGAGCTTCGTCCGCTTGCCGCTTCCTTGGAAGTGAAACTTAGCGAGAGAACGGAGAAAGGGATAAGAGTCGCCACCCAACCCCTTTAGGGGCGCGAAGCGTTTGGCGACTCCCTTTCGTAGTGAGAGAGCGGACTTTATTAACTTCTCTGCGAACTTCCACAGAGCGAAAAGGGACGAAGCTCTTTTCTACTCTCGCTTCATAATCGGAAAGTTATACTGCAACAGTGTCCAGTTCTGCGGAAATGCGAGTCCTAATTTCCAGTAACTAATTCCGCGCAGCTTCAATTCCCTTAAGAGGTCGAATTTGGCCTGTATGCTGCGAGCATCCTCAAACCACACCTCATGTTTCTTGCCCGCATCATCTTGATAGGTGAAGTGGGGCGCTTGCGCGGTGGTGTCGTATTGAATCGGAACATTCCTTGCTCTGGCTAGATCGATCGCTTGCTGAGGACTAAGCGCACGAGCATAGCTTCCTCCCGGTTTATAGGGAAGAGTCCAGTCATATCCGTACAGATTTTGACCCATCACAATTTTGGATGGAGGGATTTCCGTAATGGCATATTCCAGAACTTTGCGAACGGAATTGATCGGACTTACAGGCATAGGAGGGCCTGCGGAGTATCCCCACTCATAGGTCATGATCACGACAAAATCAGCTATCTCACCGTGTGTTCGGTAGTCATGGGAAGTATACCAGGCACCTTTTTGAGCTGCACTGGTTTTGGGAGCCAGCGCGGTGGAAAGCATCAGCCCAGCACCCTTGATTCTCTTGGCCGCCTTACGCAAAAAAAGGTTGTACGCGTCCCTGTCTTCCGGTTTAATGTGTTCAATGTCAAAATGGATATCCCTAAAATTCAGCTTGCTCGCAGTCGACAGGATATTATCGATCAACCGGTTAGAGAGATTCTCGTCATGTAGAATCATGCTCCCTAATTCAGCGCTAAACTGGTCTTTTTCCAAATTCGTGACGACCATCATGCTGATTGTGTGGTTGCGATGGGCAATTTCCGGCAGATTGTCTAACGGGGGAATATCAAGTGTTCCATCCCGTTTAATCCGGAAGCTGAAGGGTGCCAAATACGTGAGATAAGGTGAAGCATCCCGAACCGCTGACTTTTCTGAGGACGTCACAGACTCTCTTGGTTCAATGTAGGCGTTTACTTCGATTCCGCCCTGAGAGACAGTGGCAATCTGAGACGCATGGGCTGGAGGGATGACCAGGGCTTGTCCTACAACCAATTGGGCAGGGGTACTTAGTTGGTTGGTGGAACTAATCTTATCGCTGGACACGCCATGAGCCTGCGCGATATCATACAAGCTTTGACCTGATTGAACGACATGGATACGCGCAGGGGAATGCTCCGATTGAATGTGAGTCCCCGAACGGCTGGCTCCACCTTGTTGTTGAATAGAGGTTTTGGGCCCCTGAGCGGTATTTTGTTGTTTGAGATTACGGTTTGGAGAACAAGCTGTCACCATGACTAATAAGAGTATCACGACCAAGTGTAAGTACCTTTTTTTCATGAAATCACCTCTAGTGGATAAGGTGTCCCAATAGCGGTAGATACATGCTCTTGGTTAGAAGAGTTGAAATATATACCTAACAAGCCATTTTGTAGATGACCCGGACATGTTTGTCATGTTCGTTTTAGTTTTGCTGGCTTACCTCAAAAAGAAATAGACCGCCCTTGAGCTTTGGAGAGCTAGGCGGTCTTTCGCTTTAACGCTACGCTATAGAGCCGATCCCCTTTAATCCTCCCAGTGAATCGGCTGATCGACGAGAATACCGTCTTCTATCGTACCGCTTTGCAATGATCCGGCCTTGGCCTGAATGCAGATAAAATAAAGGTTCTCTGTAGAATTGTTTCGCCATATCCGAACGCCTTCCTCGGCAACGCGAATGACGGTTCCTTCTTTCACATCTATGGTCGTGTCATCAATTTGGAACTGGCCGGAGCCCTTCACAAAAATATAGACTTCTTCATTTTCTTTGTGTTTATGGTGAAAGGGCATAGAGACTCCTGGTGGAAACGAATTAACAGAAACCTCCATCCCCGAAAAGTTGAGCAAATCTTTTAGAAATACCTTCCCGCGAGCTTTGGGTTGATCCAACTTGTATTCCATCAAGTCGCTCCAAGTCCCTAACTGAACGGCGTCAAAATTCTTACCACGAATTACTTGATCACGCAAAGATTCCATTTACCATACCCCCAATAATGTGATTTTCTACTTGAACCCCTCCAAGGAGAACAACCATCACCCCTTTCTAAAACGAAACTGATCGGTCTCTTTTGTTTGGAAAGAAAAACGACCAACTTGTGCAGTAGTCGTTGTTATAGAAGATAGCGACGTAAATCTTGCTGTAAATGCTCGCCGATAAGATCGATATATTTCTCGTCCTGATAGAGTCTGGAGAGAGCAAGTGCTCCTTCCAAAGAACTGAGCCAGAGAACACTAAGCGCTTCCAGTGGAGTTGAGGGATCAAGCTCCCCGCGGGCAATCCCGTCTTTTAGGACCTTTTGATATGCCGCCAACAATTTACTCATCGCTTCCTTTGATAAATTAGCCAGAACGGGATTAGCGTCATCCGCTTCCAAGGAGGCATTCAGTACAGGGCAACCACCGGGGATCGGTCGATTAAACATCAGCTGTTTGATCACAAAGATGAAGGCGGCGCATTGTTCGACGGCCGTTTGCTTGCTGAATACATGCTCCTGAAACTGTTGTCTCATCAATTGGATGGAGTGAAGGAAGGCTTGAACAGAAAGCTCCTCTTTACTCTGGAAATGGCGATAGATGCCACCCTTCTCCAAGCCTGTTTCCTTCATGATGTCAGACATAGAGGTTGCTTGATAACCATGCTGGTTAAACAGGGGAATGGATTTTTCGATAATCGTCTGTTTGGTTCGTTCGCCTTTTCGCATGGTGGTTGTGAATCCTTTCGAATATTGGAACTGATCGGTCTCTTTTGATTGTAATTTTACGGTAAAAGGGAAATTGTGGCAAGATAAAATTAGTTACCGGAGTGAAACAAGGTGAACAGGATCAGAGAGAAGATCAGAGGAACAGCCAAGAGACCCAAGATGATCGCAAATACCCAGCTCTTGAAAAAATAATTCTTTAGTTTCTCACTGGAACCATGATCCACGAGCTTGGCATGCCGAAGCAACGAAAGGTTGACGATGATAAGAACAACGCAGAGGGGCAGAACCCAAAAAGAAACCCCCATTCCTCTCAAGTCAAAGGTTTGGTTGGAGGAAACCTGAAAGGATAGCCAGATAAACAATCCAGCTTGTAGCAGGTTGGATATCAGCACGGAGGTTTCCATTTTTCGCTGTTGTTTGTTTAACTTGATTTTCTCGTATTCATCAAGCTCTTGCATGAACGGAAAAAGCTTAAACCACCATTTGCTTAGGCGCTGTTTGAAAAATCGGCCACATATACCAAGCAGCGTAACGGCAGCAATCAACCGATAAAATGTTGGAAGTGACGGGGCCATCGTACCGATGAAGAGCATGAGTAATCCCATCGCCAGTACGATTGATATATTGATAAAGACGAACTGTTTGCGGCGAAGTAATTTTAAACGTTGAACATCCATTCCCTTCGCTTGCCTCCTCTGGATTCCATACTTTGCCATTTCTAAATAATAAACCAATCATACAAACGATACTATTTTCTGTAAAGAAATTTGATTCTGAATGATTTACATAAGCAGATCCAACTTGCAAAGAGGATATGAAATGGGGGCTTGGCCAAGGATCAACAAGCTCGTCTAGCTATTCCCGATCTGTTATGGAATAACAACATGAATACATTCACGTTAGTTTAATAAGCGATCAAAATCTTTCACCTGTCTTTTATGTCTTAAAAAACTCCAAATTGCCCCAATAAAACATAGTAAAGTAAGGTTGCCCCAAGTATATGTGGCTAAATCACGTTTTCGCCACGCATCAACAAGTTGACCTGACTTCCCTTGCTTCTCGAGTTCTTTTGGTACTTCATCATTAGATTTAAATCGTTTTGCTGAAGGGAACAAAGGTATGTTAATGCCTTCAACCAACATTGCAACTGGCGGAAAGTAAATTGCCCACATTTGTCCTGTCCACCTATCAAGCTTATAAGAAACTACTGCATGTCCTTCTATTTCATGGTTGGGATTTATTTCTGTCCAACGAAAACTCCACGAAAATAATAGGACAACAGTTAATGCTAGAAAAATCCACTTCAATATAACCCCTCCATGCTGAATCTAATCTTTCTATTTCATGGGAAATATTATTTATTCATATAATCCTACCACAATTTACCTATAGGGATTCAATCATTAAGGTCTACAACGTAATTAGGCCGCCAATTGTTCCCATGGCAGCCTCGTGGTGTCTTATAAAGCGATTGAACCCGTTAGTTTAATACTTCTTAAGACACTCCTTAGCTCTTTATAGACACATCTTTTTCCAATGTTAATTCATGAAATGATTTCACACGTAGTTGTAAAAATGGGGTGAACAATAATGTACAAGCCGAAGCTAACAATCCAATGCTACCCGCAAATAAAGCGAACCGTAAACCCATTGCTCCTCCTATCATCCCTCCAATTAACGAACCAAGCGGTAAAGAACCCCATGAGATAAATCGAAATGTAGCATTCACGCGACCATGCAGGACATCGGGTACAATTACTTGACGTAAACTGATGGTACTAATGCTAAACATTGAGACACCCATTCCGAAAAGAAGCTGTCCGAGCATCATAACCAATGCAATACTTAATTCTGATCCTACTGCTAATGGAGCAAGCAAACCGCCACTTGCTGCGATCGTAGCGGAACCCACAATGGTTGGACCTACTCCAAAACGACGTACAGCCTTTTGGGCAAGCAGAGAGCCAAATAGGTACCCTACTCCTAGCGTTCCATAAATGATGCCAAGAATGCTCGCACTGATTTTGAGTTCTTGCGATGCATATAGAACATAAACACTAAAAATAACATTCCAGGAAAGGTTAAAGAATGTTGAGCAGCGCACCACTCCCCACAGCAACGGTTTTGTGTAAACCGTATGCAGCCCTTCTTTAATTTCCAGCCACATGTTTTTTTGTTTTTTCGCATCTGTCACGACTGTCTCCAACTTGCGAATCCGGGCTATGTACACAGCGGATACAAAAAAAGATAATGACGTGAACAATATTGCAAAAGGAGCGGTGATTACCTGTTCCAATCCACCTGATAAACCCGGCCCAGCAATTTGTGCAGTAGATTTACTTGTCTCTAGTTTGCTATTCCCATCAACAAGCTGCTCCTTGATCACAATGGAAGGCAAAAAGGATGTATAGGCAACATCAAAAAAGACAGTACAGATACCCACTATGAAGGCTACCAAATATAGAACTGTCATATTCAGGAATCCAGTTAAGGCTGTCAGCGGCACAATGAGCAGTAATGCACCCCTGAAAAAGTTAGCGGCGACAAGAATTGGTCGCCGGGGAAATCTGTCAATCCATACACCAGCGAGCAAACCGAAAATGATAAATGGCGCATACTCGGCAAAACCAAGCAACCCCATTTGCATGGGACTGGCCCCTAAATAGAGAGCAGCCACTAATGGCATTCCTAATAATGCAACCTGAGTCCCAAACTGTGATGCAGTTTGCCCAATCCAGAGCCTGCGAAAATCTGTGTTCGTTAACAATCCTTCTGCCTTGTTACTCATGCTCGTTCCCCCATTCTTCGCCACAACTAAATTGCCATTCAAATTTGCATTTTTAGTATAGGGGAATTTACGTTTCAAGATCTTGCGCTTTCATTATCGCAAATGTTGGATGATACTCCTCGGTTCCGCCAATATTGTTAAAATATTTGAACTTTAGTCGGCACTTGTGAACGATGTGACGACTTCTTCGATAAATATATCCTGCTTCCCGTTGTAATAATTAGAAACATCATCTTGCAAAGCTTTGATTCTAGGGTCACTGATAAATGATTCTAAAGCATCCTTAGACTCAAAATACAGATTGAAAATAAATGAATAAGGAACTGAGGAGCCGTCTGCTGAAGATAAGACCCTTTTCACCTCGTACTTGGAAGCCCCCATTTCAAGAACAGTTTTCCTGGATAGATTGGGAAGATGTGAATTAAAATAATAATTTTCATCAAATGGGATGTTTCGTTTGTAACAGAAAGTCAATACGATCATTTCATCATCTCCTTTTAGATAATGATGTTATTTTAAAGCATTACATTAGTGGTATAGTCAACTATGGTTTTGTGTATATCTGTCCGTTAGTTGAATAGAAAAATCAGCAAACACGAATAACAAATCCTAAAAAAAATGAAAGTTCAACTGCTTTACATTCGTAAAGCAATTGAACTTTATTCATCAACGGAAACCCGCTAAAGACAAGACTTCGTCACTACTAGCTCATTTTAAACGATTTAAAGCGAAGCGAACGGAGTGAACGGAGCGGACAGCAGATGCTACAAGTGAGCCTAAACAGAGCTGTGTTTCAACCCCCCGACGTTTCAGTCCCCCGATGAGAGGGGGCCAGGGACGAAGTCTTTTCTTATTCTTGAAACGTCTCTTGCAAAAACTCCAGCACTTTCCGATAGGAGTGCTCGGATGCTAGGGCGTTCGTATAGGCTGTGCCGCCATTCATGCACAGGAGAGTGGTTTGAATATAGGGATAGCGAATTCCGTGTCCGACATCGGGGTAGTTCAGGTGGGTAACGGCGTGTGGGAAATTCCGCTCTTTTAATCGCTTGACCATTTGCTCGCAATGCCAGTCTGCAGGCCAGTAGTGATCATCATCGGAGGAGACGAGAAGGATCGGTCCATTGATCTTTTCTACAGGAATGGTTGCCGCCTCCACCAAGTGATGCTCATCGAGTGTAGCGCGGTGAATATGGTCGAATCGTTCCATTCTGCGGATATTCTGGAGGGCTTCTTGGCATTGTTCTCTTGTCCACGAAACAAAAGGCAACGGTTCTCCTTGATAGGACCAGGAGGATTCAGGTTGATGCTCATCTCCATTCCCGCATGGACAAGAGCCGATGGAGACTACGGAGGTAGGGCTTATGGCAATGACGGCTTTGATCGAGGAAAAAGTGGCTCCACTGACCAATGAAAGCTCTGCGCCTTTGGAGCGTCCAAACATCGCGATTTTCCCAGCGTCAACGGTCTCTTGCTGCTGTAGCCAGCCAATGGCTTTTTCAATGTATTCAAGAGGGATGTTGGTTATATCGTCGGGTAGGTCTTCAGATTGAAAATAGGCGAGGGCGAGTGATGGATAACCGTGAGAGGCAAATAGCGCTGCCCAGATTGACGGTTGGACAAGTCCTCCCTCACTTCCGCCAACCACGATAATACCGGGTGAAGATACGGAGTCAGGGCGAGAGAAAAATTTGGCCACAAGTCCATTGTCATGAATATTCTTGATTTGAATATCAGGGGAGATAAAGTTACGCGTAAATAGATTGCTGGCTATGACAGTCTGATCGACCTCAACCGTCAATTCTACAGTGGAGAAACGAGGCTCAAACGGAATCTCATCAATCTTGGGTGAGCGATTAAACTGAATCTTCTGTACTTCCTGTGACCAGAACAAGCCCATCGGATGGACGTCTCCATATGTGCCTGAGAGAGGCTTTTGCCTGCTTACGTGAATGTGGCCAGTTTCATCTGCTTCAAATACCGCGTGGGAATGGCCTTCAATCACTCCGCCGGGAACTCCCGTTTCACGCATACGGATGGTTGCAAGCTGGGATGGCTGTAATCCTGTGATGGTGATGTCCAGCTTCTCGTCGATGAGGGGGTGAGTGTGACTGACCAAGATGGCAGGTTGAGTTGTTTTCAATGTGTTCGACCTCCTTAAATGGATCAGGACACTACGGTGTTAGGCCCACTTATGCGCCATAAGTGGACCAGTGTGTTGGGCGAGTGAGCGAAGGCGGCAGTTTGGTATCGGCATCGCCTTTTGACGCATTGATCTGGGTTTGGGTAAGGAAGATACTATCGGTGAGATTGGCACCGCTGATGTCAGCGTCTCGGAAATCGGCTCCGATGAGGTCAGCGCCTCGCAAGTCGGCGCCCGTGAGGTCAGCGGCGATTAAGTAGGAACCTCTCAGGTTCGCGCCTCTGAGGTCGGCTCCTCGGAGCTTGGCACCAATCAGGTCGGCTCCACGACCATAAGTCTTCTGCTTCCCACTAGGTCCCTTTCGTTGGTTGAGGAATTCCGCTCGTACCAGCTCGCTTGTTCGTAGGAGCAGAGCGTTGATTTTCGCTCGATGTGCTGCGACGTCCAGTTTCATAAGAGAATCGGGACTAAGTTGAGTAAGGTGATCTGTCTCGTCAAGTGCAACTCTGAGAGCACCGTGGATCGGATGCGCTGGTTGTAACGACAATGATTCAGTGAGATACCAGAGCAACTCATGGAGCTGTCGCATGATTGGGAACACCTCGAACATTTGCTTGGCGGAGTCCGGAGCTTGTCGCCAGTTGTGTCCGTTGAAGGTGGCTTGCGAAACCTTTTGCCCGGCGCCGAAGCATTCGAACACCGTACAGCCTTTAAAGCCTTGTTGTCTGAGGCTATTGTGAATGCCGCAGCGGAAGTCTGTTTGAAGATTGCGACAAGGCTCGGCGGCTGATTTATCAACCGCGAAATCTGCCGAAGCCGCGAAAGGCAGCGCGACGCAGCACAAGCCGAAGCATTTTTCGCAGTCATCTCGCAGATTGAGACGAATCCTATCGGAGAAAGGTTCTGTAATGTTGTGATTTTCAGGCATTTGTGTCCTCCTCATACAATGGGAAATCGCTACACCCGCTCAAGTGGACGGTGAGGTTCAGCAGGCAGTTCGATGCGAATAAAATCACCAGCTCGAACCTCCCCCGAGCAGAGGACGATTCCCATAATTCCTGCCTTGCGGATGAGATTGCCATTTTCGTCGTGATCCAACACCGCATCCATTAGTCCTGGCTGAAAAAGGTTTAGTTGGTTACAGGGGTTCCGCAGTCCAGTAACTTCAACCACTGCGCTAGAGCCCAAATGCAGAAGTGTACCGGTTGGTAGCCCAAGAAGGTTGATTCCAGATGTGGTGATATTCTCGCCCATCTGCCCAGCTGAGACATCAAATCCAGAGTTTCTCAATTCTTCATGCAACTCGGTATGGATCAAATGAGCCTGACGTAAATTCGGTTGGTTAGGATCCTGAGCGACGCGAGAGCGATGTTTAACCGTAGCACCTAGATGAGCGTCTCCTTCGACACCTAGGCCTGCGAGAAGATGGATCTTTTCCTGATTCATTTTGCTAAACAAGTGTGTCGGACTAAGACTTACCGCCTTTACTACCCCAGTAAGATGATTCATCCAGACTAACCTCCTGAGTGACAAAATATTTTTGGAAAACAAAAAGAAGAGATTTCAGCCTATTTAGATGGAAAAGGCGAAAATCTCCCTAATTGTAAGAAATCGATACATTCGTTGATGTCCATATAGATAAAAGTATGCAGTTCCTGGATCATTGCGGCAAACATCTCTTTTTCCATACTGTAAACCAGCGCACCAGTAGGGTATATATCGTATATGTGAACATCAACCTTGTATTTATGAGCAAGAGTCTTCAATTGATGCAAGGCGTCAAATAATTCTCCCCAAACAGGCAAATACCCTCTTCGTTTGAGCTTTGACAGCGCATGAACCACCTGTTTTCTGTAAAAATCCACCATGATTTGGTCGCGTTCGTTCATTTCTATCACCATGTAATGATTTCCCAATATTGATCAATTCGAAACATATGCAAGACATCTAATATTATAGTCTTGGACGGACAAAAATGCAAAAGCCCCAAATGAGGGGCGTTGCAACCACTATGGCTAGCGACGGATCGAGTAGCTTATCTCTGAAAATATCGGGACATCCAAGCGGATATTTTTTCTTTCAATTCCGAATCAATCGGGTGTTGAATCTGTTTCTTGTATTCTTTGATGAGCGTAAGCGGAGTTAGTTGGGCATCCGTTTTACGTAACACATGGGTCAGGTTGGGGATTAGATGCCATTCGGAGGGACCGCTTACCCGCTCAGCAAGGACTTGCGCGTGTTCAGGGACAACCTGCATATCCTTCGTACCGGTTATCGCCAACACTGGGCATGTCACCTTGGGCAAATAGTCGAGGACGTTGAACTGAAACTGTTCTTGGAACCACTTGGCATTGATCTTTTGACCTTTAATCTTAATAACGGGCGTGGGGGAGGAAAGGATACGCTGTATCGTGGCCTCGTTTTGCTTTTTCGCCTTCTCTTGTATCTTAAATAAGCGAATCAGGAAGCCCTTGAATCCCTTTAACTCCGCCAAATAAGCAAATAACTCCTCGGTTTGTCGGCCAAATGCCACATTTGACGCTTCCGCCACTCCAGACAAGAGGATCATACCATCAAGAGCTTCTTTTTCCACAACGGCTGGAGCAATCATCGCGCCTTCACTGTGTCCCAGCAGGATGACAGAGTCCACCTGATCATGTTCGCGCAAGAAACGGACAGCCGCAATCGCATCATCGACGAGATCCCAGAATCCGGTCTCATAATAATCTCCTTCGCTTGCGCCACAGCCGCGTTTGTCGTAACGAAGCGCCATATAGCCTTGCTCTCCTAGATAGTGTGCCAGCTCGCGATAAGCGGTAAGGTCCATTTTCTTCGTTTGGTTATAGCCATCACGGTCATTGTCGCCCGTTCCTCCAATGATTAAGACAGCAGGGAATTTCGCTTGTGGCTGATCCGGGATGGTTAACGTTCCTTTCAACAGTACCTCACTATTGAACTCTACTTGCTGCTCCGTGTAAGCACTCATCATTCTTCCTCCTTCTTATCTTCTGGAATCACGATCGTGGAAAAAATCCGCTTGACCCGCTTCTCATTGGGTTGATTTCCGATGAATTTGCGAAACACGCTGGATATTTCCACTGCAAAATCCCGAAACTCTTCGTCAGACAGATAAAGTCCGATTTGCCGATAGCCCACTCCGTCTTTTTCAAGATCAATGACGTCCTGTTTCAAGTAGGCAGAGAAATCATCCATGAGACCAAACAGGAAGGTAGTGAAATATTTCATGTGGTCTTCTTTGCTCACATGAGCCAAATCGGCTTGGGAGAGGACCATATTTTCAGAGGTAAGTGAATAGATCTTTTCGACCGCTCCTCGCACCTGTTTCTGTTCGTGAATATGGATCAAATTGGCTTCTACCAGCTTGTTCAGGTGGCGATAAAGAGTGGCTTGCGGAATGTCTTTTTGCAGCTTTAACATATCGGCCGCAGTAAGTTTGTGTCCGCCCAAGAGCGATTGGATGATTTTCATGCGAACAGGATGGAGAAGAAGCTCCGCCTTTGTTTCTTTCAATGGAGTCACCGCCGTTCAACTGATTATTATCATTATTGATAACGATAATAATATAGAAACTAAAATATGTCAATGGACGGTAAATCAAGGGGCATGTAGGAATGGATGGCTGGCCAGCTCTTCGTCAATAAAGTTTCGTTGACAAACAAAAACCATTTTGCTAATATCCAATTAAACCTAGTTATTTTATAGGGATTTAAGGAATAAAATATCCAGCGAATTTCTATGAATATTCACTCATACCAATTATGAAAAGAATTAATTTGACAATTGTGCAGAATATTCGCAATATTGAAGGTGCTGGTAAATATTTTTTAATCATGCAAGCGAACTTTTCTACTGTATGGAGCAGTAAGATGAGTTTTCTGTACTCTAAACCAGGGGGGACTTAAATGAAACGGAAGTTAAGCGGCTTGTTTTCACTCTTACTGGCATCATCATTCTTCCTTTCCGCATGCAGTGAAGAAGCGGCGAATCCATCTCAGACACAACCACAGGCGGAAGTAGCCAGTATGAAAAGCAACAAGGATGAAGTAATTCCGGCAACGGATAAAACAAAGATTCCAGATGCGGCCAAAAACCGTAAAGACACATTTGTCGCTGGCATATCGGCTCCAGAAGGCATTTTTAATCCCTATTTCTACAATAATGGATGGGATGGTAACGTTACCTCGGTCATGTTCGCCTCACTGATTGATGTGGACGAATCCGGTAAGCCACTGCCTTCCCTTGCCGAAAAATGGGAAGTTTCCAATGACCAGCTTACATATACCTTTCATCTGCGAAAAGGACTTACGTTTAGCGACGGCTCGCCTCTGACAGCTGAGGATGTGGCGTTTACCCTGACCATTCTGCACGACAAATCAAACGATGGTACCGTCGTTGACATTTCCCAAGCCCACATCAAGGGAGGACAGGCGTACAAAGAAGGGAAAGCCACTTCTATTGAAGGGATAAAAGTAATTGACCCGCAAACCATTCAAATCACGACAGAACAAGTGAATGCTCGCAATCTCTTGCTTCTAGGCGGACCCGTTCTGTCCAAAGCCTACTATGGCAAAGGATATGTGCAAGGGAACCTGGACTATTTGAAGAGCTTGCACGGTAAACCGTTGGGCGCTGGTCCTTACGTGTTTGATAAATTTATCCCGGGTCAGGAAGTCAGATTCCACGCCAATGACAAGTTCTACGCAGGTAAGCCCAAAATTGAGCACTTCATTTATCGAATCACCGACAAAGATACGAATTTCCAATTGTTCCAGGCGGGTGAAGTTGATTATGACGGCTTCGCAGCGAATGGAGAATCACTTGAGCAATTGAAGAGTCTTGGCTTTGCCGATATCGATGTCGTAACCGCCCCGGTATACAGCTATATAGAGTTTAATCACAAAAAACCGTATTTCAAAGACAAGCGAGTTCGCCAAGCCTTAATTTACGGACTGAATCGCAAGCAAATCATCGATACCTTCTACCAAGGCTATGGTGAGGTGGCGAATGTACCTACACCTCCTACCTCATGGGCATTCAACGACGAGGGCATTAATAAGTACGAATACAACCTTGATAAAGCGAAGCAGTTGCTCGATGAAGCAGGCTGGAAGGTAGGCGCGGATGGTAATCGCGAAAAGGATGGACAGAAATTAAAGATTTCGTATTTGGGCAGAAAAGGAAAAATTGACGATGTCTTGATTCCGATTGCGAAGGAGAACTACAAGGAGCTAGGCATTGATTTGGAAGCTGAATATATGGATTTCAATGCCGTTCTCGCGAAAAGAAAAGCCGGCGACTATGATTTGGCAGCCTTCTCAACACCAGGATTGGTTGATCCAGCGGAAGGTGTGGAAGATTTCGTCTCAACTCGCAATGAAGTAGGATACTCCAATCCAAAAATCGATCAGTTATATGATCAGACTGTGAATACATTGGATTTAGAGAAGCGTAAAGCCAGCTTCAAAGAGCTGTTCAAAGAAGCCAATGATGATCCGCCCTATATCTTATTGAACTATCGTAAATCGATGTTAGCTTACAGTGCGCGAATCAAAGGCTTTGATCCTCAATTGGGACTCATCTTAAGCCTGCCGCATCTTACTATTGAGAATTAAGGGAATTTTGAAGAAACAGTTATGCTCGGCCTTCATGGGCTGAGCATCTTTTCATAGGAGGATTGTGCGCATGAAGCAATATATCATCCGCAGGTTATTGATGATGATTCCGACATTGTTTGGCGTATCGATTATTATCTTTTTCTTATTTGCCTTGACGCCGGGCGATTACGTCGATTCTAATATGAAGCTTTCTCCCGAGAGGGCTCACGAGCTCAAAGTATTGTATGGCTTGGATAAACCAGTTTTGGAGCGCTATTTTATCTGGATTGGACATGTGCTGACAGGAGATTTTGGCATATCGCTGCAATATAAGGCTCCGGTTACTTCCGTGATCAACCAGTACTTGTGGAATTCGTTTATCATCGCATTCGCCGCCTTGATCTTAACCTGGTGTATTGCCATGGTGATTGGTGTTTTATCAGCGGTCAAACAGTACTCCTGGTTTGATGCGCTTGTATCGTTTGGGGTTTTTGCGGCGATGTCGTTCCCTTCCTTTTTCGTCTGTTTATTGCTCGTGAAGTACCTGGCTCTCGATCTGAAGCTGTTTCCGGTAGGCGGAATGCTTGCGACTGGAAGCAATGCCGTGGGATGGGATTATATTTGGGAAGTAGCCTATCACATGATCTTGCCCGTTACCGTCCTGACGATGCTGAGTGTTGGTTCTCTCACCCGCTATTTTCGGACGAGTATGTTGGACGTCATCAAGCAGGATTTCGTACGAACCGCCCGAGCCAAAGGGTTAAAAGAAAAAACGGTCGTGTTCAAGCACGCGCTAAGAAATGCGCTCTTGCCGGCGATTACACTTTTGGGCTTCGAATTGCCTGGTTTGTTTGGCGGGGCAATAATTACGGAAACGATTTTTAACTGGCCGGGTATTGGGCGATTAAATCTGGAAGCGCTCGGTTATCGTGATTATCCGGTGTTAATGGGTTTTACGATGTTGCTTGCGGTACTGACGATACTCGGAAACTTGCTTGCCGATATCCTGTATGCGGCGGCAGATCCTCGTGTAAGGCTGAAATAAGGAGGTATCAAACATGGCGGCAGAAGCAAATGTAGTGCTGAATAAGGTCACTCCCAAATTGCCAAATACCAAATCGTCATCTCTTTGGAGTCAAGCCTTTCAACGTTTGAAAAAAAATAAAATGGCCATGTCGGGACTCGTCTTTTTGCTCTTTATGTTTTTGTTCTGCTTTATCGGGCCTTTTTTCTCTCCGTACCTTCATGAAAAAACGAATGTGCTGATCATGAATCGAGCGCCCAGTCCTCATCACTGGTTAGGCACAGACAATCTCGGGCGGGATGTGTTGACTCGTCTTATGCTGGCTGGACGAATCTCGCTTACCGTAGGCATCGCTTCCATGATGTTGACCGTGTTGATTGGGACCGTGCTTGGAATCATTGCCGGTTACTACCGGGGGATTGTGGAACAAGTGATTATGCGGACAGCGGATGTGCTGATGACAATTCCGGGACTTCCTTTGTTAATCATCATGGGAGCTGTTCTCTCTGATTGGAAAGTGCCGACCGAATATCGATTATACATCGTCATGATCATGCTAAGCATCATTGGCTGGCCCAATCTTACGAGGTTGGTGCGTGGACAAATTCTATCGTTGCGTGAGCAAGCCTTTATGCAGGCAGCGGAAGCTCTTGGACTACGGGATCGCCGCAAGATGTTCAACCACCTGCTTCCCAACATTTTTCCGATTCTCATTGTCGTCGCGACGCTAAGCATAGCGGGGGCGATTCTTAGTGAATCAGTCTTGAGCTATCTGGGTTTAGGTGTCGTGCCGCCAACTCCGACGTGGGGAAATATGATGGATGCCGCCAACTCGCTGATTGATTTTCAAAAGCGACCGTGGCTTTGGGTTCCGCCTGGTTTTGCCATTTTTGCTACGGTGATCGCAATTAACGTGCTTGGGGACGGTCTTAGGGACGCATTGGATCCCAAAATGAAATAGGCAGGTGAAGTGGTTGTGACCAAAACAGTGCTAGAGTGCAATAACCTCAAAACATATTTTTTCACCGAAGCAGGAATCGTGAAAGCGGTGGATGATGTCAGCATACGCGTAAAAGAAGGGGAAACGGTGGGAGTGATCGGCGAGTCAGGCTGCGGCAAGAGCGTGACAGCAATGTCGTTTATGCGGCTTGTTTCGACGCCTCCCGGAAAAATCGTCGATGGCGAGATTTTATTTGAAGGACAGGATCTCTTGAAGATTCAGGATAAAGAGATGAGACGACTAAGAGGCAATGACATCGCGATGATTTTTCAAGAACCGATGTCCTCGCTCAATCCCGTATTGACGATTGGCGAACAGATTATGGAGCCCTTGATGGAGCATCAGCTTTTAAGCAAAAAAGAAGCGCGTAAAACAGCCATTAAACTGATTGAAAAAGTAGGCATTCCGCGCGCGGACGAAATTGTGGACGCCTATCCGCATGAGTTGAGCGGTGGAATGCTTCAGCGGATTATGATCGCCATTGCGCTCAGCTGCAACCCCAAAATGCTGATTGCCGATGAACCGACGACGGCACTTGACGTAACGATTCAGGCTCAAATTCTTGACCTTCTCCGAAAAGTAAAAGATGAGTTCCAGACGTCGATCTTGCTGATTACACATGATCTTGGCGTAGTGGCTGAGATGGCCGATTATGTGGTCGTGATGTACGCGGGCAAAGTCATAGAAGAAGCGCCTGTCATCGATTTGTTCCGTAAACCCAAGCATCCGTACACACAAGGGCTGATGAAATCCAAGCCCGTAATTAATCAGCGTTTGGAGCGATTGTATTCCATTCCAGGGCAAGTTCCCAATCTGCTGGATTTGGGCGACGCTTGTCATTTTAGTGATCGGTGCGAGAGCTGCATGGAGATATGCAGAAGCAAACAGCCGCCGCTTCGCGAATCTACAGATGGACATAAAGTAGCTTGCTGGCTTTATGAGGAGGGAGTCATCCATGCGTGACACATTACTTGAAGTAAGACAACTGAAGAAGTATTTTCCGATTTCAGGTGGTGTGTTTGGACGGACGGTAGGCCATGTGAGAGCGGTGGATGATGTAAGCTTCTCGATTAAAAAGGGAGAAACCATGGGGCTTGTGGGGGAATCTGGCAGCGGCAAGAGCACGACAGGCAGAACGATCCTTCGACTTTTGGACAAAACCGCAGGCGACGTTACATATAATGGAGTTGATTTGTACTCTCTTTCCAAAAGCGAACTGCGTAACCTGCGACCGAATCTGCAGTTTATTTTCCAGGACCCATACAGCTCGCTCAATCCAAGGCTGCGTGTAGGGGAAGCCATCGGGGAAGCGTTGCTCGATCATGGTATGGTTTCTCGCGCAGAGGTGCGTGAACGGGTGCAGGAAGTCATGTCTATCTGCGGGATTTCTCCAAGCTATATCGACCGTTTTCCTCATGAATTCTCTGGCGGACAAAGGCAGCGCATTGGTATTGCCAGGGCAATTATTCTGAATCCCGAGTTTATAGTAGCGGATGAACCTGTATCGGCGTTGGATGTTTCAATGCAAGCGCAAATTATTAATTTGTTGAGCGATTTGCAGGATCAAAAAGGGTTGACCTACTTGTTCATCTCCCACGATTTGAGCGTGGTCGAGCATCTGTGCTCCAAAATCGGGGTGATGTATTTGGGCTCACTTGTCGAGATGGCATCAAAAGACGAGTTGTTTAACCGCCCGCTGCATCCCTATACCCAAGCACTTTTGTCGGCGGTTCCGATTCCCGATCCTACGCTTAAGCGGGAGCGGATCATTTTGAAGGGCGATATTCCCAATCCAGCCAATCCTCCAAGCGGTTGCAAGTTTCATACGCGATGCCCTTTGGCGACAGACATCTGCCGTGAGCAGAGCCCGCAGTATCGAGACATGGGGAATGAGCATTATGTAGCTTGTCATTTGGTGTAAGAAGTATGCCATAGGCTTGAGGATAACCAATTTTTCGAGGACAAAAGGAGGTTCAAGGTCATGAAGGTGATTTGGTCGGTACAATCAGGAGATGGTTCTGCTAATAAAAATTCGGATAATCAATTGGCGCAATTCGCCCAAAGTTTAGAAGAGCTTGGGTATTATGGCGTTCATTTGCCAGCCGGGCTTACGGAAGATGAAACGATTGCAATCGCTTCTTCCATTGTGGCGGTTACGAAAAAATTACGCTTTCTCGTTGATATCGACCCGGCGAAAATTTCGCCCAAAATGGCGGGGAGATTGATCGCCGCATTTGATCGCATGTCTGTCGGGCGTGTCCTGGTCAATGTGGTTGCCGGCACAAACCCTGTGATGATAGGGGAGGAGAGCTTCGAGCTGGATCCAGACGCGCTTGAGGAATATACGCGCGAATACCTGGCGGTTTGGCAAAAGATGATGAACGGCGAAATTGTGGATTACAAAGGACAATACATTCAGGAACGAGGGAAACTGCTGTACGCCGCTACACAAGAACCATATCCTCCTGTTGTTATGAATAGCTCGTCGTCCGATGCTGAACTTAAAATAGCAGCTGAATATGCGGATATCTACATGATTGAACAAACGACTCTAGCCTTAGGTGAAGCGAAGATACAAGCGTTGCAAAACCTCGCTCGAGCCAATGGAAAAGAGGCACAAATCGCTATTTGTCTCGATTTGTCACCGGATAGCCAAGCTTCAGAAGTGAGGGAGACGATCAAAGAATACGTCACTAACGGTATCGATTTATTTGTGATAGCGGGAGAAAGCGGGTTAGAGGATACGGCTCGGATAGCGGAAGGTCTATTTTAAGTGCAATGACTGGTTGCGGGTTGCCTGCCGGTTTTCTTCTAGGAGAAAGCCGGTTTTTTTATTTCCGATAGCTTGGATAGTTTACAAGAAAAACGTGATTAAACACGCTCGGATGGCGGCAAAATATGGTGGGTCTCGGCAAAAATAGTGACATCAAATTCATGACAAATTCACCCATTGACGGTTCCAGCAAGCGCAATTATGATGTTATGTATATTCAAATAATCAGAGATACGAATACTACTGTCAGAAAAGAAGGGCGAATCATGGAGTCATTACGAACATGGAGATTTAAGGGCTATTCCGCCGCCAACCTACGAAAGGATCTGATCTCCGGTTTAATCGTGGGGATTATCGCCATTCCTCTAGGGATGGCTTTCGCTATTGCTTCGGGCGTGACACCGGAGAAAGGGATTTATACCACCATCGTTGCAGGGATTCTGATCTCGCTTTGCGGCGGTTCCAAGTATCAAATCGGTGGACCAACCGGGGCGTTCATTCCAATCTTGTTCGCGATTGTGGCTACCTACGGGTATGAGAATCTGTTAATCGCGGGGATGTTGGCTGGGATCATGCTTTTCCTCATGGGGATATTTCGATTGGGATCTTTTATCAAATTCATTCCCCGTCCCGTTACTATTGGATTTACCACGGGTATTGCCGTCACGATTTTTGCTGGGCAGATTGCTAGCTTCCTCGGTTTAAAGGGTGTCGTTAGGCATGAGTCATTTATAGATAATATGCATGAACTCTGGTTGAGGATTGGTACGATTGATATTTACAGCGTCATTACCGCTTCGATTTGTCTGGTCATTCTTCTTTTGACACCGAAGCTATTTCCCAAGGTTCCTGGATCATTGATCGGTTTAACGGTCTCCACCGTGGTTGCCTTGTTGTTTTATCCGAGTCACGTGCCTACGATTCAAAGCGCATACGGGATGATTCCGAGCACGCTGCCTCATTTGCAGTTTCCAAGCTTGTCCTGGGAGACGATCCAGAATCTCATACGTCCCGCTTTTACCATTGCGATGCTGGGGGGAATCGAGTCGCTGTTGTCGGCTGTTGTGGCCGACGGGATGACCAACAGCAAGCATAACAGTAATCGAGAGTTGATTGGTCAGGGGATTGCCAATATCGTAACTCCTCTGTTCGGGGGAATTCCAGCGACAGGAGCGATTGCCCGGACCGCCACGAATATTAAAAACGGAGCAACCTCGCCTATTTCGGGGATTATTCATGGGATTGTGGTTTTACTCATTTTGGTGATATGTGCGCCTTACGCATCCAAAATTCCTTTGGCCAGCATGGCTCCCATCCTGATGCTTGTAGCCTGGAACATGAGTGAGCGCGTCGAGTTTTTTCATATTCTTAAAACCAAGACAAGTGATTCGCTTGTCCTCTTGGTGACGTTTCTCCTGACTGTTTTTGTCAATTTGACCACAGCCGTAGAGGTTGGGCTGTTCATGGCTGTCATCTTGTTCACCAAACGGATGAGCGAAATTATGGTTACTGTCAAAGCGTTGCCGACTCTGGATGACCGACATGATAAAATTGAAACCCATATGGTTACAGACACACATGACTGTCCACAAATTAGCATTTATAATGTAGAGGGAGCCCTGTTTTTTGGGGCTGCTACAACGTTCGAACATACCATCATGCAGACCATCGCCTATAAACCGAGAATCTTGTTGCTTCGGATGAGTAAGGTTCCTTTTATGGATACAACAGGTGAATCGCATTTTGCCAGTATTGTAGAGCATTTTCAACGGCATGGGGGAGTTGTTCTCGTTTCAGGGATTCGTCCGCAACCCAAAGAAGTACTGTTGAAAACGGGTCTGTATCACAAAATAGGCGCGGATCACTTCTTCCACTATGCGGGGGATGCCATCCTGTACGCCCTGCAACATATTGATCGAGACAAGTGTATCGGTTGCAAGCATTATGCCTTTAAAGAATGTGCGAAATTTGCGAATAGCACTGAAGCGTTTTTGGAGGAAGGTGAATGTAACAGTCGATCCTGAACAAATAGCTTAGAAAGGATACCTTTGAATGAACCTTGAGATGCAGCAGTTTAAGGCGGAGTTTTTTAAAGCATTGGCGCACCCTTTACGCATACGGATACTGGAGTTGCTGGCGGAGGGAGACAAGAACGTCAACGAGATTCAGACGCTGGTGGGGAGTGAAGGATCAGCCGTTTCCCAACAACTCACCGTGCTTCGGGCCAAAAATATCGTCGTCGGAACCAAGGATGCGAACCGAGTCGTCTATTCATTGCGTGATCCAATGATTATCGAGCTATTGGCTGTCGCGCGTAAAATCTTCAACAATCACTTGATTGATACAATCGAAATGTTGGACAAGTTCAACGATAGTGATGTGAATGGTGATAAATAAGTAAATACAAGGTCTAGGCTGTCGGGAAGCTTTCTCGGCAGTCTTTTTTATGCATAACAATTTCCTTGAATACAAATAATTCCTAATAACGCAGAAGCTGTTCTGATTAGGAGGATCATGATGAAGTGGCCCTGGAAAGCATCTCGATACAAAGTAAACAGGACGAGATACTCCTACATTCAACCCAATCTGAACAACAATCTGATGAGGATCACACAAGAGCTCGGAGCGAGTCCTGATGTGATCATTCGTGAGTTTCAAATTGGTCAGCCAGTGACTAGAGTAGCTGCAATCTATACAGACGGTCTGGTGGATAAGGACCTGGTCAGTCAGTTCATTAATCGCACATTGAAAATCAATTCGAATGAAACGATATCAGAGGTCCCTGAGCCACCTGGAAAAATGTTCGATTATATCAAAGAGAACGCGCTGATGACGGATCAGCTGAAAGTGATGCGCGATTGGGACGAGATGATCCTTTCGATTCTCTCCGGTGACACGGCTCTGCTGATTGACGGTTGGACACAAGCCATTATTGGAGGGACGAAGGGCGGGGAAACAAGGTCGATTTCGGAACCAACCACTCAGGTGGTGATTCGTGGCCCTAAAGATAGCTTCAACGAGTCGATCGCAACCAATATTTCTCTGATACGGCGTCGGATTAAAAGTCCGAACCTGTGGTTGGATACGATGCGGGTGGGCCGGGTCACGCAAACGAGCGTGGCCATCATGTATATCAAAGGGATTGTCAATGATGACCTGGTGCGGGAGATAACACAACGGATCAAGGGGATCGAAATTGATGGAGTTCTGGAATCCGGCTACATTGAGGAATTTATTCAGGACCAGACGTTTACGCCTTTTCCTATGCTGTACAATACAGAACGACCAGACAGTGTCGCCGGCAATTTACTGTCCGGAAAAGTAGCCATTCTCGTGGACGGTTCTCCATTTGTCATGATCGCCCCGACTCTGTTTGTACAATTCTTCCAGGCGCCTTCCGATTATTATAGTCGGTTTGATATCGCCACTTTTTTGCGTTTACTTCGGTATATCTCGTTTCTCGTTTCTTTGACAGCACCGTCCCTTTATATTGCCGCAATTACTTTTCATCAGGAGATGATTCCCACCACTCTCTTGATCAGTCTTGCAGCTTCACGGGAGGGTGTTCCGTTTCCGGCTTTTGTAGAAGCTCTGTTGATGGAAGCCAGTTTTGAAGTGTTGCGCGAAGCGGGGATTCGTATGCCAAGAGCAGTCGGTCAAGCCGTCTCGATTGTAGGTGCGCTTGTATTAGGCCAAGCCGCAGTTCAGGCGGGAATTGTCTCACCAGCGATGGTCATCATCGTTGCCATCACAGGGATCGCTAGTTTCTCCACTCCTTCCTATGATTTGGCGATATCCGCCCGAATGATTCGTTTTGTGCTAATGATTTTATCCGCTTCATTCGGTTTATACGGAATTACACTTGGCCTGATTATCATGATCGCCCATTTGACCAGTTTGCGCTCTTTCGGCATTCCGTATATGGCACCTCTTGCTCCATTTATCCTGGCAGATCAGAAGGATGCTATTTTTCGTTTTCCGTTGTGGTCATTTAAAAGCCGTCCAAGATTGATTAGCCAGAAAAATATTACGAGAACGGGCAATAATCAGCAGCCTTCACCACCCAATAACCGTAGAAATCACAGGGGGCTAGAATGAGAGCAAAGTGGCTTCTGATCGTGTTGCTATTGTTCAATATGGCAGGGTTGACAGGCTGTTGGAATCGCAGGGAGCTTTCCGATTTGGCAATCGTTTCAGCAATGGCGGTGGATAAGTCTCCTAAAAAAAACGAGTATCACGTCTCGTTTCAGATCGTTAATCCGGGGGAGGTGGCGACAGGAGTTAGCGGGGGCGGAGGAGGAAGAGCAACACCAATTACGGTTGTGAGCGGAAACGGAACGACTTTGTTCGAAGCGATTCGCAGAACCTCCCAAAAAGTGCCGCGCCAATTGTTTTTTGCCCACATTCGCTTGCTCGTCATCGGTGAGTCGTTGGCAAAAGAAGGAATAACCGAGCTGTTTGACTTGTTCGAACGTGCGCGCGAGGCCCGCCTGACCTCCGAGGTGTTGATTGCCCGAGGAACAACGGCGAATTCCCTGATTAGTGTTGTTACCCCAATGGAAAAAATATCTGCGAATAGCACAGTAGGTAAGTTGAAATTTACGACAAAGGTTTGGTCGGAGAATATTAAAGTGGAAATCGATGATGTGATCAGGGCGCTTGTAGGAGAAGGTACGGAACCTGTAATCAGTGGCATGCGTGTTCTTGGCGATCCGAAAAAAGGAATGAGTACCGACAATGTAAAAAAGACTCAGCCGGATGCAATTGGTGAGATCAGTGGAATTGCCATTTTCAAGAAAGGAAAGTTGAAAAAGTGGCTCGATGGCGATGAGGCACGCGGATACATGTGGGCAGCAAATAAGCTGAAGAGCACCATTCTCCGATTGGACTGCCAAGACAAAAAAGGGGGATTGGGTATAGAGATCACGAGATCACAAACAGTCATAAAAACGGCCATTCAGAACGGAAATCCGGTCATTACAGTTTCCATTCGAGAAGAAGGGAACGTAGCGGAAATGAAATGTGCCACGGATCTAGGCAAACTGGAGGAGATTCAGAAGATCGAACAAGCGTGGAGCAAGGAAACGAAAAAAGAAGTGACAACGGTTGTGAAAATCGCTCAGAAGGAAAAGGTGGACATCTTCGGGTTTGGCGAGGCGATAGGTCGGCAACATCCTAAAGAGTGGGAAACACTAAAAAGAGGATGGAATAACACGTTCTCCAAACTACAAGTGAAAGTACAGGTGGAAACTTATATTCGCAGACCGGGCATGAGAATCAAACCATATCTAACGGATGTTAAGAAAAAGCATAACTAAGGAAAAGGGGACTTGAATCCTTGGAAAAAGCAAAAATCGGCGGCGCTCAACTGTTTTCGTTGATGATGCTGTTCGAACTTGGCAGTGCTCTGCTTGTTGGATTAGGGATGAAAGCGAAACAAGATGCCTGGCTGGCGATTCTTCTTGGCTGGGCGGGTGGACTTGTTCTATTTTTTATATACTCCTCCTTGTTTCGCTTGTATCCCGACCTTCCACTCACGGCCTATTTGCAAAAAATTATCGGAAAGTATCCGGGATGGATTCTGGGCTTGATTTATACGCTTTACTTTATTTACCTCGCATCTCGCGTGATGAGGGATTTTGGTGAATTGCTTGTCACTTCATCGTATGATCAAACCCCTTTATTTATCATAAACATGCTGATGATGCTCACGATCGCTTATGTACTTCATAAAGGCTTCGAGGTTTTTTCTCGAACAGCAGAAATCTATTTAAAAGTCCTGCTAGCTCTTGTCGCCTTCGGATATTTGGCTGTCCTCATTTCTGGGATTACTCATGCCAATAATCTTCTTCCGATTCTCAAAGAAGGCTGGAAACCTGTTCTAAAGACCGCCTTCCCCTTGACGCTTACGTTCCCTTTTGGGGAGATGATTTCATTTACCATGCTTCTTCCCTATCTGAACAGGCCAAAGAAAGTGATGAAAATAGGTTTTCTTGCGCTCACCGCAAGTGCCTTCATTCTGAGCTGCACTTCATTGCTTAATATCGCCGTTCTAGGGGCAGATATTGCTGGTCGATCGACGTTTCCCCTGCTCACAATGATCGGAAAAGTGAATATTGGCGAGTTTATACAGCGATTGGATGTACTCGCCATTTTAACATTAATTATTGGGGGATTTTTTAAGATCGGAGTCTTTTTCTACACGGCTGTAATTGGAGCGGCTCAACTGTTTAAAATCGAGCAGCATGGCAAACTGATATTTTCTATTGGAATGATTGTTCTGCTTACCTCTTTGCAGATCGCAAGCAATATGCCCGAGCACCTGGAAGAAGGCTTGAAAGTAGTTCCGATGTATCTTCATCTTCCCCTGCAAGTCGGTATACCACTATTGCTCATAATAGTAGCCCTGATCCGCAGGAAGAGAGAAAAGGAGAAGATGTCGTCATGAAGATCGTTTTGATTTTTCTTTTCCTTTATTCTCTAAGCGTTATGTTCACGATTTTGATGGATTACCTTTTGGGAATGCCCTTAAACCAGTCATTAAGTAATCTCTGGAATCCTTATGTGGTGAAAGGCGGTCCGGAAATCGCCACAACCGTTCTCTTGTTTTTGATTTGGCTTCTCAGTGGATTAATGTCGAGTAGAAACAAAAATAAATGAAGGTAGGAAGACATGGAGAAAGCAAAAATCAGTATTTATCAGCTCTTCGCTTTGATTGTTCTGTTTGAACTTGGTACAGCTATCGTCGTTCCCCTTGGTTTGGCCGCCAAACAGGATGCGTGGATCACGATCCTTCTCGGCATGCTAGGGGGTATTTGCTTATTTCTCATTTACGGATATCTCCATCGTTTGTACCCAGGCATTCTTCCTACAAGCTATTTGCAAAAGATATTAGGTAAACCCTTGGGCAAGGCGATGGGACTGATGTACATTGTATTTTTCATTTATGCAGCGGCAAGGGATCTGCGTGACGGAGGGGAATTTTTGCAAACGGCCATGTATGATCAAACACCCTTGTTTGCGCTTAATGCCCTGATGATTTTGGCAATCAGCTATATCCTTTACAAAGGGATCGAAGTACTGGGGAGAACCGGGGAAATTTACTTCCTACTGGTGATTTTTTTAGGGGTAATCGGAGGCATTCTGATTCTTTCCTCCGGCATTATGGATCTCAAAAATCTTCAGCCAGTTCTCGCAAAAGGATGGTCACCGATTATTAGGACCACCTTTCCAGACATCATGATGTTTCCTTTTGGGGAAACGATCTGCTTTGCCATGATCCTGCCCTACTTGAACAAACCACAATGGGGGTTGAAGGTTGGCGTAGCAGCAATGATTTTTAGCGGTCTAATCTTATGTCTAATTACCATGGTAGAGATAGCGGTATTGGGTGCCGGTATAGCGGTGAGAACCACGTTTCCTTTATTGACAACCATCAGCAAGGTAAGTATTGCCGATTTTTTGCAACGGTTGGATCTTATCGTGGTTTTGGCGCTGATTATTAATGATTTCTTCAAAGTAGCCATCTTCTTTTATGCGGTGGTAATGGCGACAGCGGATATATTTCGGATTCAAAAGTATCAGACGATCGTTATACCTCTTGCGATCATTGTGCTGATGGTGTCACTGATGATCGCGAGCAACTTTCCAGAGCATCTTGCAGAAGGAAAAGTGTCGCTCAAAACCATCTTTGTCTATTTTTCAGGCATTTTTCCACTGGTTGCTTTAGTTGTAGCGCTTGTTCGAAAGCGATTCAGCCAGGCGGGAAATAGAGCATTGAATAAAGAGGGGAGCTAAGTCCCTCGTTTACGTCTCTGAGCGAAATGACTTCCCAAGCTCCCCTCCCAAACCAAAATAATGGCGGAAATTATAAATCAACGGACTCCACGCAGAAGGATTGATATAGTTGTCTCGAAGAATCACCTCTTCATGCGCATGTGTCTGCACAGCTTCCACCTCTACAATCGCAAATGCTGGATCGTAGTCTGGAAGGCGAATGTCTCTTACTACGGCTTCGATTTGCAGGGGGCATTCTTTGATCCTAAGAGGCTTCACATGGGCGGAGGCTTCGGGAGTTAAGCCGGAAGCTTTGAATTTGTCTTTTACATAACGAAACCCCACTTTGTAGGCAGGAACAGGATTCATCCCGGTGAGTGGTGCGAGTGCTTCAACTTCTTGCCATAAACGTGGGTCCGGCAGATTCAGGACACACTCTGGACGTTGGCGGATATTCTCCAAGGCTTTACCGCCTACCCCTAAGCCAAGCACTAGATAGCGTCCCAGGGCCCAGGACGAGGAGATGGGGGAGATGTTGGTCGATCCGTCCTCGTTTTCAGTAGTGAGTAAGATGACAGGATAGCCGAAATAAAGAACCTTGGGTTGGATAGGGTGGTGGGTATTAACTGAAATCATCATGCTTCCTCCTAACAACGAATGTGATGTATCCTAATCTTGGATAAACCGATTGTACAGGAAGAATACTTCGATCCCGGTCGAAGTGTATGTCAAGTAAACTAGAAGTGGAAGAAAGTTGAGAAAAGAGGTGTAGATACCGATGATGCTGCCGAATGTCATAGAAGTTGCGTCGCTGATTGGAGAGAAATCGCGGGCCACGATTCTGTATCAACTGATGGATGGAAGAATGATCCCAGCCAGTGAACTGGCGAGAAAGGCGGGCATTTCTCCTCAAACAGCAAGCAGCCATTTGGCCAAACTGATCGAAGGCGGTTTGCTTACCATAGAAGCACATGGGCGTCACCGATACTACAAGTTGGCCAGCTCCGAAATTGCTTCGGTTTTAGAAGGACTGGCCGTGATTGCTCCCGCCGTGCAGGTCAAATCCTTGAGGGAATCCGATCTTTCGAAAAAACTGCATGTTGCCCGCACCTGCTATGACCACCTCGCTGGCAAAGTCGGTGTTGTCCTTGCCGAACGGTTGGTGGCGATGAATGTCATAGAAGCGGAGAGTTTTCAGGTTACAGAAAAAGGGCTTCACGTTCTTCAGGAAATTGGTGTTCAGATCAATCGCAAGGCAAAAACAAAAAAACCGCTCTGCCGCCAGTGCCTAGACTGGAGTGAGCGCAGGTATCATGTTGCGGGAGTCGTTGGTGCGGCCCTCACGACGCGTCTGTTTGAACTAAACTGGATCGAGCGAATTCCCTCTACACGGGCTGTTGCGATTACGACAGCAGGCAAGCAAGGGTTAGCCGATTCCTTTGGCCTTGATTTTCCCTCCATTGAACTCCCCCCGAATATCGGGTAGGATGAATATGGTGTTTTTTGGTTATTTAAAATATACATAATAGGAGTTCAAGGAGAGAGTTATGGAAATTAAATGGATTTTTCCGTTATTGGCATTGGTTGGCGGGGTTGCGATTAGTACCCAGGCTTCCATTAATGGCGGGCTTGGAAGAAAGATCGGGGCCATTGAGGCCTCCTTGGTCTCATTTGCGATCGGGACGTTAGCTTTGCTGTTCATTACGATTTTTTTGGGGAAAGGAAACCTCTCATCGATCGGCTCTATTCCGAAATGGCAGCTGACGGGTGGAATCCTGGGGGCGTTCTATGTGGTGGTTATGGTGTTGGCTGTACCTCAAGTGGGTGTGACGACGACCGTAGCCTCCGTCATCGCGGGACAAATTATCATGAGTGCCATCGTCGATCATTACGGCCTGTTTGGCGCCAAGCAAATTCCGTTTGATCTGAGACGATTAGCTGCGCTTATCCTAATGTTCGGCTCGCTGTATTTGTTCTTTAAAAAAGATTAACCAATCCGTAATAAAGAGGGACTTCGCTGGTTCAGGAAGTCCCTTTTGCTTCTAAAGCTTGTGAGGTTAAGCGTCTGGTTAAGAGCGTTTGGCAGATTCCGCCTACCACTAGCAGCACAGCGACGAGGAGAAAAAGTAGCTCTCCACCATATCCCACCAGCATGTATCCTCCAAGAACAGGTCCGATTGATCGTGAAATGTCCCAATGAGTACCATAAATCGAGAAGTAACGGCCACGCTGATCAGCAGGCGCCAGGATCGAAACCAGTTGAATGAGTCTGTTTAAGCCGATACTCTCCCCGATTACGACCATAAGCTGCGCCACAACCAGCAGGGAAAATGATGAGGCCGTTCCATAAATCAGGGCGGTTATGGTAAAACAGGAGTACGCAACCATCATAATTCTGGCTGTCGAGAGATGCTGTGTCACTTTGACGAGGAAGATTCCAAGGACAATTGCCAGAATCGCTTTTATCGTGGTTAAGCTGGCGACAATCGTCAAGTAGTTGGAGAAGCTGTTTTTGAGATACAAGGACAAGGTGGTTTCGCTTTGTGCATAAAAAAAGCTGATCGGCAAAGAAAAAATCATCAGCCCAAGGATCAGGCGATAGTCTTGCAAAGCGGCGACTAGAGGTTTTCGCTCTTGGGCGGTACAAGCGATCTGTTTTTGGCTCTCTGTATGATGAAGGGATACTGATTCGGGCACAAAACGCCAGAAAACGAGCGCGTAAATCACGAGGGCAAAGGCCTCGCAGAAAAACAGACTGACTGGTTGATAGCGATAGGCGAGTAACCCTATGAGCGGACCAATCGTTGCGCTGATATAGCCTACGGTACTGAGAACGGCAAAAACTTCCGAGCGTTGATGCTCGCCAACCACATCCGTGATTTGAGCGCGTTGGGCCGGGATAAACAGAGACCGACCGATACCATTGAGTGTGTAAAGGAGGGCGAACACCCAGACAGAATCAGCCAAGATGAATCCCAGAATGGCGCTTGCCTGTAAACCAAGAGCAAACAAAATGACAGGTTTGCGCCCGATCCGATCTGTGATGTTTCCTCCTAACAGAGTGACCAGGATTTCACTAAATGGTTGCAGGCCAATGATAAACATCGGCAGAACCACGGAGCCGCCTAGCTTGGCTTGCAAATAAAAGATCAGAAACGGAGTAAGCATGGAACCGGTTAACCCCGTCAGAAATTCACCCAGGAATCGTATCCAGACGACCCGGTTGTACCTTGAGAGTAGCGGCGTGATAAGATGAACGTATCTTTTTTTCATACAAGAAGTCCCTTTCTCTTTTGGACTAACAATAGATGAGAAGCAAGCTGGGAAAAAGAGAAGGATCTGGCTTGCGTATTTTTCATGTTTTATCGGGAGGCCGTTCTCATGCAGATGATTGCGCATTATATTCGCCTTATCCATTCCATTCAGAATCATCAGATAGGAGAGTGTCGGTCGATTACAGTGGATGAACTCTCTTTAGTCCTCTGTTGCACAGCTCGCAATGCCAAGCTGATTGTGAAGCGACTGGAGGAAGAGAACTGGATCACGTGGCAACCAGGGCGTGGGAGAGGGAATCACTCAACCATTACTTTTCAGATTCTTCCTGAAGAACTAATTTTAAGAAAAGCCAAAGAGAGGGTATTTAGCGGTCAAATCCGCCAAGCAAGAGAACTGATTGATGAATACGCTCATGAAGTTCCCCGGCTCTCGGAGCAATTTCACTTTTGGCTAAAAAGTCAATTTGGCTATCACAGCGAATCATTCGAAGCCGGGCAACTTGATACGTTGCGGTTGTCCTTTTTCCGACCGTTGCTGTCGCTTGATCCGGCATTCTATTGGATGAGGTCGGAGGGACACATAATTAAGCAAGTATGCGACACACTGGTGCGCTATGAACCAGAAACAAAACGCTTAGAACCCCATCTGGCTCACGCTTGGGAGATCAGCGAGGACGCAAAAGTCTGGACGTTTTATTTGCGCAAGGGTGTCTTGTTTCACAACGGACGAAGGCTTACCGCACATGACGTCAAATATTCGCTGGAACGCTTCATGAACAAGCTACCCGATCCAAACGATACGTCTTCAGCGAAGTCCACTCCTTACCAGTGGCTGATGCATAGTGTCCGTGAGATTCTCGTGATCAATGACTTAACCGTACAGTTCAAATTAAAAGAACCGAACGCACTCTTCCTGCAGCTGTTGACCCACGAACGATTAAGTATCCTGCCGAACCAGCTGTTGGCGGATCAAGAACACGATCTGGTACCTACGCTTCTCATTGGAACCGGGCCGTTTAAATTAACGAGGAATGATCCATCAATGATCGTGCTGGAAGCGTTCGAGTCTTACTTTCGTGAGCGAGCGCATCTGGATCGAATTGAATGGTGGGTGGTGCCAGAGTTAGGGGAGGATTCAGGGAATTCCTCAGAACGAAAAGAGGATGTCTATTATGAGAACGGGATGAATTCAGACATCAACAGCCTCCAACAAGACGTAAGTCGCTCTCGTACACAGCATCTGGAGAGGAATCTGACCTTCCTCAGCCTGAATCAGTCCAAAGCGGGGCCCATGCAAAATCCAAGCTTTCGTGAAGCGTTCGCTCGAATCATTGATCAACAAAGGATGGTGAGCGCGCTTGGAGGATCTCGTCATGAACCTGCTTACGGACTGTTTCATGTGACAGTAAAAGAGAGTAAAAGGTCTTCCGTTCCGATCGAGAAGCTGATAAAGGAAAGCTACAAGGGGGAAGTCATCCGCCTGCATACCTTTGAGGATGCCGACCATGTAGAAGACGCCACCTGGCTCAAGCAACTGTGCGCCGAGTATGGAATCCAGTTGGAGCCGTACTTCTATGAACCACAAACTATGATGGAGGTTGATTGTATTCGAGAGGCGGACATCATTCACGACAGCGCTACAATGGACGAGCTGTGTGAAGTTTCTTTTTTGGAGATGCTGCTTACCGCCAACAGCTTTGTTATTAATCATCTGGGTCAAGAGCTCTCTCATTTTGTTCAATCGACAATCAAACAATTGCTTACCTATACGACTTCAGAAGAGCGGCTTCACGCTTTTCGGCGGATCGAGGAGCGACTGCTGGCGGAGCGGGCGGTTATCCCCTTGTACCGCAATCAATATCAGGTGGTTGCTCATCCAGAGTTGCGTGACGTCATGGTGAATGCTCAGGGCTGGCTAGAGTACCGCCTGCTTTGGTTTCGGCACCCGATGAGTACCAATTAAAAACTGATGCCCATTGGCTACCAGACGGTGACAATGGGCATCAACACGAACATTACGGTTGTTTGACGGTTAGTTGGGTAAGGCTTTTAAATTCGTAGCCTTGTTTGCGTGCGGCGTCAATAATGGAACCTAGGGCCTGAGCATTATCCTCGGAAACGGAGTGAAGGAGGATCACTGCTCCCGGGTGCAGCTGCGCCATCACCTGATCGTAGGCGTACTTCCAGCCTTTTTGCGTTTTGGTATCCCAATCCTTGTAGGCGATAGACCAAAATACGCTCGTATAGCCCATGCTTTTACTTACCGCAAGAGATCGCTCATTAAAAATGCCTCTTGGCGGACGCAGATAGCTCATATTTTGTTGGCCTGTGACTTGAGCGACCTCCGCTTTTACCTTCTCCAGCTCTTCTTTTATGCGACTCTCAGCGATATTCGTCATGTCTGGATGACTCCATGAGTGATTCCCAATCAGATGACCTTCCTGTACCATCCGCTTCATCAGCTCTGGCTGATCCTTCGCATAGTGGCCCGTGACAAAAAAAATGGCGGGCACCTTTTTTTCTTTCAGTACGTCGAGAATTTTGGCGGTAAATCCATTCTCATATCCATTATCAAAGGTGAGATAGAGTTCTTTTTTGGACGTGTCCCCCAGAAAGATAGAGCCATTTTTCGCCAGAATCGGTTTAAACCCTTCCTGATCGATAGAGGGCAGCTCACCATTTTTACTCTTTTTGAAACCAAAATGATACGAGCTTGCTTGATTGGCGCTAGCCGTCGTCAGAAGGAACGAGCCTAAAAGCAGAATGGAGAGCGTGAACAAGAGAATACGCTTCATGCTGTAAACACCCCTTGGCTTCATAAGTTATGCCGTTTAGTATGCTCAAGGGATATTGTTTCCTTACCAAAAGGAGAATTATGTACCAAAGGAGAGATATGCTAGGACTGTGATGAAACAAGTAGGATTCTTCTCCTGCGTGTATTCAATTTCTGAAACTTCTAAATCTGTTTAATTATTAGGAGGTAAAGAATGGGTAAGAAAAATGTGAAGCTTAGAATTGCCTGGATGATCCCAAATGTATTCTTATATCTAGGTTTACTCGTGGTTGGTTACTTTGTGATTACAAACCTTACAGAATTAAGTGAGAGTAACAGGTTGGGTATTTGGATGATCACTCTCATTGCTGTACTAGTGGTTGCTTTATTTGGCTCTTATAAAATTGTGTCTTGGATCAGACAAGGAAAAATGTAAACATAAAGCTAATCGATATAAAAAAGCACAAGTACAGTCCATACAGACTATTCTTGTGCTTCATATTTTATATTTCGTCCCGCTTATCCAAGCTGGGAAAGCAGACTTGACTTCAACACGTCTTTGCTTTGAAGTCCGCGCAGAGCATCAACCGGAGTGCCGTCTTTAAACAAAATTACGGTTGGTAGACCCATTACACTAAATCTAGACGCCAGCTCCGGCTGATCGTCTACGTTGACCTTGGCAATGGTGGCGCTAGACTCAAATTCTACGGCCAACTCATTGATGATCGGGTCGAGCATACGGCAGGGAGCACACCACGGAGCGCCAAAATCTACTAGTGCAACCCCTTGTTTAATTTGTTCGGAAAAGGTTTCTTTTGTTAATTTAAGAACCATTTTGTTTTCCTCCTCAGTTCATTATTTAGTTTGGGTCACAGGGAATGACTCTTCCGTTGATTGTATGTTTTCGGTTTGAATAGAGTGAATCCGTTCTTCCAAATTGGTTTTAATCATCGTAAGCGTCTGGATCTGCTTCTCGATTTCCGCAAGCTTCTGCTTGTAGATGGGGAGAATCTCCTGGCAGAACTCCTCTTTATTCTTGAGCACACAATGCAAGAATCCAGCTATTTGCTCCGTAGACAGTCCGAGCCCCAGATAAAACGTAATCGTATTAACTTGTTCGACCGCCAGATTATGATATTCGCGATATCCATTTTCCAGTCGGATGGGTGTAATCAAACCTTGCTGTTCGTAATAGCGTAAGGATCGAATACTGACTCCGGTCAATTTGGACAATTCCCCGATTTTCACGTGCTCAACTCCCTGTGATGAAGTTCGTGTGATCATTATAAACCCTCACATTAGTGTCAGGGTCAAATCTTTTTTTTATGATGAACCTTTTCGTTTCTCAAAGTGTATAAGTTCTGTAAAACATAACGAAACGCCACAATAAAGGAGGTTCATGAATGATCCATGCTGATTTCTAAAGTAAAAGCCCAGGAGCTTTTTGAAATGTATTCCCCATTTGTTTTTCGCATGGCCTATCTCATCACCAGATCGAAGACCTTGGCAGATGACGCGGTTCAGGAAACTTTTTTGCGGATTTATCAAAAATACGACTTGTTCGATCAAACAAAGCCGATTCAGCCTTGGATTAGTGCGATCACCGTCAATGTTACGCGTAATCTTCTTCGCAAAAACAAATGGCAAGTGCTTACTGATTTTTTTCCTTCTATTCGAGCGAGGGATTCGGTTGAAGACTCATATATCCAGAATGAAACCCAACAAGCCTTGTGGAAGCTGATTCAAGTGCTCCCAGTGAAAAGTAAGGAAATCCTCGTTTTACGCTACTATGCTGAATTGCAATTGGCCGAAATAGCTACCATTTTACAGATCCCCATTGGGACATGTAAATCGAGATTGAATTGCGCCCTGAAGCATTTAAGGAAGAAGGTATCCGTTGAAAAGTTACAGCTAATTTGTGAGGTGGTGAACCATAATGAAGCAAATGGATGAACGGAATTTACATAACATGATGACCGACCTGGTAAAAGAACAGGAGTCTAGTCTTTCCTTTGAACAAGTTTGGGAGACGCATTTGAAAACGAACCGCAACACTACCCAAACTCTTAATTATCCGCGTAGAAAAAAATGGGGCACAGCTGCTGCTGTAGCTGGAATTACTGTTGTTGGTTTGACATCAGCCGGATTTGTTTCGCCTACGGTAGCCAGTGTGCTCCAACAAGTTCCTTTTCTATCGGGACTCTACCAACAACCAGGGATCATTTATGACAGAGGCTGGGACGAGATCGACCGACTTGGACTATCCAATCATGTTCATTATGCTGTGAAAGACCAAGGAATCACACTGAATATCACCGATGTGTTTTATGATGGTGCTCGTATGGCTATTGGCTATGAGCTACAGATGGAAAACTCTGTCCAAGAGAAAGAGATTCCAATGATTGTCGAAAGCAAAATCAAAGGAGTCAAAACAGACTTCATGATGGTTGATTCGACTGCCAACGAAAAGGTAGGAGAGAACGTATACCGGGGGGCTATTACCATTACAAGCTCATCACTCCCGGACAATTTTACCGTTAATTTGGCGATTAACAATATCGCTGGAAAAGAGGGGAAATGGGACGTATCCGTTCCGGTAGACAAAAAATCAATGGCTAGAAAGATCAAGGAATTGAACCCTTCTGTAACAGCTACTTACAAAGACTATGAGATTCACGTCAAAAAGGTTATGGTCTCACCTGTATCCACTGAAGTTCTAGTAGAAGCTACAGGTCCAAAAGGAACTTGGGATAAGCTCAATCTGAACGTGAAAGATGACTGGGGATCCGCTTTGGAAGGTGGTGGCGGTGGTGGGGAAGACTTCCGTGTAAATGCCAAGACGGGTCGAGAAAGTCTAACCCATCGAATGATTTATGGACCGCTTTCAGCTTACAACCCTAAACCGCAGTATCTCGTTCTTATACCTGGCAGTCAAAGTATAATCAATCCCAAAGACATCATTACAAAAGAAATAAAAGCGACAAGTAAAGGGCTATATCCTCTTCAATTGGATGGTGGAGAGTTTGGGACAATCAAGATTATAGCCGTAGAGCAAAAGGACAACAAAACACTGGTTCACTATGAGCTAGATCATATGAAAAATCTGCAACTCACGTTGATTTTACAGGATCAGGCAGGCAAGGAATACGGGGTTACGAAAATCCCGCAACGGACAAAAAAGGAGCCTGTGGAACTTATTGCGGAGTACCCTGTGCTTCCAACTACCAAAGGACTAACCTTCCATGCGATCTTGGAAACGGTCAAGAATCAGGAGAACCCAACAGAAATCAAAATACCATTGAATTGGTAAAACGGAAGAATACGAACGTACCATATTAAAAAGCCGCTGGTCACACTTCCAGCGGCTTGCTCTACATATTAACGAATGTTTATATAAACAAATTCAACCCGGAATTCTCGGCATCGCCCAAATAAGTGGCGACTCCCGCGTAATCTATTCCGTCAATCAGCTCTTCTTTTTTAATTCCCATTACGTCCATGCTCATCGTGCAGGCGACGAACTTGACGCCAGCTTCCTGTGCGGTTTTCATCAAGCATTCAAGGGAGTCTACATTTTTTTGTTCCATGACGTTTTTCATCATTTTAGTTCCTAGACCACCCATATTCATTTTGGACAGAGGCAGTTGACTTGGTCCTTTTGGCATCATGGCTCCAAGCATTTTTTCCATTGGTTGCTTCTCGACAGTAGGGGCATCCGCTTTACGCAAAATGTTCAGACCCCAGAACGTGAAGAACATCGTAACCTTTTTGCCCATCGCGGCCGAGCCTGTCGCAATGATGAAAGAAGCGATTGCCTTATCCAACTCACCGCTAAATACTACCAATGTGGCTCCGTCCTTCTCAGTGTTTGGCGGTTGTGGAACCAGGTTGGCTTGGAGTGGATGCATGGGTTGATTCAATTGATTAGCGGGTGCTTGTAGCTTTTTTTTTTGAATCAATGCTGTACAAACTTTATCCTGATAATCGGATTGGATGAAATGATTGCCTGTTTTCACGCACCATGCCTTAAGGTCACTGGCAAATCCGGGGTCTGTGGCTTTCACCTGAAGAATCTGACCGTCCTGCATGGATTCCATCGCTCGGAAAACCTGCATGATCGGACCTGGACACTGCAATCCGCAAGCGTTGATTTCTACAGAAATCTGGTCTTCTGACACTGGTGCGGTTTGGGTTGCGTTCTCAGTTGGTGCAGATGAATTGCTGGCAGGTCCCTGACTGGATGATTCCGATTGCTTGGAACGAGCGACAGCCGCATAGGTTTTATAGCCACCGTCCAAATTTTTCACATTAAATCCGTACTGGGATAAGATTCTAGCCGCCAGGTAGCCGCGCAAGCCTACTTGGCAAGACACATAGATGGTTTGATCCTTTGGCAACTCGTTCATTCGATCACGAATCTGTCCCAACGGAATATTGATCGCCCCAGGGATAAATCCAGCCTCCAATTCAATTGGTTCACGGACGTCAACCAGCAAACCGCCGGACGCGATGATATCGTCAATCTCATGCCATTGTACGGTCTCAACCATTCCCTCCAAGATGTTGCTCGCTACATAACCCGCCATATTGACCGGGTCCTTCGCAGAGGAATACGGTGGGGCATAAGAAAGCTCCAAGTCAGGCAGATCCACCACGGTCAAGCCACCCTTGATTGCCGTAGCGATAACATCAATGCGTTTGTCGGCTCCATCGGCACCAACTGCTTGAGCCCCGAGAATTTTGCCGTTGGTCGGATCAAACAATAGCTTCAAGGAGATGGGCGCTGCGCCAGGGTAGTATCCGGCATGAGAACCCGGATGGATATGAACCGCTTGGTAAGGAAGGCCAAGTCTTTTCAAGGTTTTTTCATTGTTTCCGGTTGCGGCAACGGTCATTTCAAACACTTTGGCAATGGAGGTTCCAAGCACGCCGCGGTACGTCGCGTCAAGTCCGTTGATGTGATCGGCGACAAGTCTTCCTTGTCTGTTGGCTCCCCAAGCGAGTGGAACCATGGTCTGTTGACCGTTGATGTAGTCAGTGACCTCGACAGCATCCCCGATGGCATAAATAGCTGGATCGCTTGTTTGCATGGTAGGAGAGACGCGGATCGCACCACGAACGCCCAGTTCTAGTTCCGCATCCTTGGCCAATTGATTCTCCGGTTGGACACCGATGGCGAGCAGGATCATATCGGTTGTTAGTTCTCGTCCGCTGTTCAATTGAATTTGACGCCCACTATTCTTGAACGCTTGAACGCCATCTTCAAGTACCAGCTCAATTCCTTTGGCACGCATATGCTCGTGAACAATAGAAGCCATCTCGTAATCGATTGGCGCCATCACTTGGTTGGACATCTCAACAAGTGTCACGTCCATGCCTTGCTCACGCAGATTCTCCGCCATCTCTACGCCAATGAAGCCACCGCCGACAACGACAGCGTGATGCGGTTTATGCTCGTCGATGTAGGATTTGATCGCGTCTGTATCGGGTATATTGCGGAGAGTAAACAAGTGTTCAGCTTCCTCGATCCCAGGGATAGCTGGTCGAATCGGTCTCGCACCCGGAGAGAGAACCAGAACATCGTAACTTTCCTCGTATTCGTTACCGGTGCGCAGATCCTTGATGTTTACCGTCTTGCGGTCACGGTTGATCTTGACCACTTCACACAGGTTACGAATATCCAGTTGAAAGCGATTGGACATTCCTTCTACCGTTTGCACCAACAGCTTGTTGCGATCTGTAATGACTCCTCCGATATAGTAAGGCAATCCGCAATTGGCAAAAGAGATATGCTCATTACGTTCTACCATAATGATTTCATCTTGCTCATTCAATCGACGAAGACGAGCTGCGGCGCTGGCACCGCCTGCCACTCCCCCAACGATGATAATTTTGCGACTCATATGATTTCCTCCTTAAAAGGTTGTATATATTTCATATACCCCTTAGGGTATTTTGTTCTCGCTTTTATTGTGTGTGATTTCAATCAAAAAGTCAACAAGAAACAAAAGTGAGTCTGGAATTCCCTCCAGACTCACAAGCTTTTTTTCACAATTATTTCACGATGTCCGTGTATTTGAAGTATGCGCCGCCAAGCGGGAAGATAATGAAATCCTTCACCTTGTCGTTCTTGATGTAGGGGGTGCCGCGGAAGTTGATGGGAGCAAGCGGCATTTCGTCCATCAGAAGCGTCTCGGCATCAAGCAGAATCTTTTTGCGCTTGTTCAAATCGGATTCCTGATAGCTTTTGTCAATCAACTCTTTGAACTTGGCGTTCTCCCAGTTGGGGTTGTTATTGCCGCCGTCTTTGTCTCTGAACATCTCCAGGAAGTTGATCGGATCGTTAAAATCGGCCCCCCATTGGAAGCGGCCAAGATCGTAATTCCCGCGATGCATGTTATCGTTATATACCTTTAGCTCTGTATTCGCCAGCTTCACCTCGACCCCCAGATTCTTGCGCCATTGGTCCTGCAAGGCTTGGGCAATTTTTTGGTTGGTGTCCGTCAAGTTGTAGGAATAGGTGACGCTTGGGAACTTGGACATCCCCAACTCCTTTAATCCTTCAGCGAGCAGTTGCTTCGCCTTGTCTACGTCTTCGTGGAAGTATCCGTCCGGTTTTAGTCCCATGGAGGTTGGCACCCAGCCGTATGCTGGCGGTACTGAGGTTTGCAGAATGTTGTCAATCAACAGCTGGCGGTTGATGGCATAAGAGAATGCCTGACGAATTTTTTTATTGGTAAAAGGAGGACGCTCCGTGTTGAAAATAACGGATTGCGTTCCCGGGTTGTCCGCGATCAAAAGCTTTCCTTCGTCCTTATATTTTTGAATGGCATCGGTTGGCAAGTCGGAAGCGGGATAGCCACCCCAGTCGAGTTCACTGTTCTCAAACATGGAGAGGGCCGTGTTGTTATCTTCGATGATAGACACCTCGATGCGATCCAATGGAACGTGTTCTTTGTCCCAGTAGTTCGGGTTTTTCACAAAGACAAGTTTGCTTTTATGCTCCCAGCTTTCGATGTTGAACGGGCCATTACCGACGATCGTCTTGGCTTCAGCGGCCCATTTGGGATTGCCCTCGACGGTAGCTTTGTGAAGAGGGAAGAGGGTAGGGAAGAAGGTCAATTCACGGAAAAACGGGGTGGGCGATTTCAGTGTGAATTCAAGTGTGTAATCGTCCAATGCCTTCACGCCAACGTCTTCAGCCTTGCCCTTGCCCGTATTATACTCTTCGCCGCCTTTTATGTAATAGAGCTGGTACGCGTATTCAGAGGCCGTTTTGGGATCGAGATTGCGCTTGATGGCATACTCGAAGTCATGAGCGGTCACTGGATCGCCGTTGCTCCACTTGGCGTTTTTGCGCAGCTTGAACGTGAATTTCGTGAAATCAGGCGTATTCTCGAAGCTTTCAGCAATGGCGTTGTCTAACTGCCCTTTAAGGTCATAGCTTGTCAACCCTTCAAAAAACGCATAAATCATATCAAAAGAGTCCGCATCTGTTGCAATCCCTGGATCAAGGGAAGTAGGTTCGTTGTTGATGCTCCAATGAAGGACTTTGGATTCAGGATTGGTGGGCTTGGTTGTTGGTGTGGTTGATTGCTGAGGCTTTTGGGCGGTTTCTTGGGTGGTGGGTGTACATCCGACGATTGGTCCTACCATTAATAGTAGACAGGCGACAATGGAAATACTCTTTCTCAATAAAATCCCCCCTGTGAATAAAGTTGCTTACATTCTTATAATTATATAATTATTCTACTATTCAGACTATTATTGATTCAAGCTTGTGTCAATGATTTCATTCACTAAAGTTTTGCAGTTTCAAGCAATTGCCTCGTAATTATGGGCTGTACAGAAAAAACAACCGCTGTGAATCACCACAAGCGGCTGCTGCTTGAACGAAAAGCTGTTAGTCAAAGTATCGTCTCGCCGGCCACGAGCCATGCAACTTGCGAATCTGAATGATTTCGCCAATATGATAGGCGTCATGGTTGATGATGCTCATGATTTGCTTTCGAAGAGGCTGGGAAGGTGATGGTCGATCGAGATCGTCTTCACTTAGGGTAGATACCTGGTTTTTCAGTTCTTGATAGACGTGATCCACTCGATTAAGTGTGGCCTGCCATGCGGCTTCGTCAAGTGTTTCTGCTTGGCTAGAGAACGTCTCGTCATTGTTTGCCGCAGGGTTGGTTGGATCGACACCATGAATGCGTTGAATCAGTCGCTCTTTGTAGTACAGCAAGTGATTTACGGTCTCCCAAATCGAATTCACAGCGGCTCCAGCTGGTCGCCAACTAGCAATTTCTGCAGTGACACCTTCCAAGGCTGGTTTTAGCGGGGGATACCAATCTTCCTGATCATAGGTAAACGATAATTGTTCTAACAAGAAATCAACCTGACTCATGCCGTTCTCCTCCTTGTTTTTGACTACTTTTCTGTCCTTCCACGCGCTATAATGACGATAACAAACAAGTGCGTAACCACCAAATCTAATTTAGATAGTTACACTTAAGAATATACTACCACATTATGGTAATCGTTGACAATGAGCAAGGCAGGGGGCTTATCCTGATGGAACATATCTGTATCGACTTTATGAATAGCGATTGGCGGGATTGGCGGGGATCGGGACGCCGTGAAGACCGACTGGACAAGGAATCATGGCTTGCGGAGTTTTTGGGGCATTGGAATTTGACCGCTCCATTACCGGTAGATGCGGATATGCGACAGGTTTTGGGACAGCTGCGAGACAGATTACGTGCGATGGTCGAAGCGGTCGTAGACGATCAAGTATTAAATGAAGCTGATGTAGACCTTCTGAACCGAGTGATGAAGCGAGTTTCAGCTTATCATCGACTTGTGCCTGAAGGAAAAAGCTATCGGATGGAGCTAGTCCCCTTGGGGAATGCTTGGGATCTGGTGCTAGAACGGATTGCGGTCTCTTTTACTCAGTTGTTGGCGGCGGGAGATCTTCGTAGGATCAAGATTTGTATGAATGAAGATTGCCGCTGGATTTTCTTTGACGAGAGTCGTAACCGAACCAGACGGTGGTGCGATGATGCTTGCTGTGGCAACCTGTTAAAAGTACGCCGGTTTCGCGAACGCCAAAAGCAAAAACAAGACAATCAAAAAATTTAATCTTGGGAACCATTTCTCCTTTATGCTATAATGCAACCAACTGAATAGAACCTTCAGGGTAGGGTGCAATTCCCGACCGGCGGTGAAGACCAATGTGTCCAAGCCCGCGACTCGCTATTCGCTGAATTTGAGTAGTGACTGACTTGGTGAGAATCCAAGGCCGACGGTAAAGTCCGGATGGAAGAAGGTGGATTTAGTCTTTACAACCATTTTCGAAAAAAGTGGCCGTATAAGGCTTATTTCACGATGCCCTGAGCGCAAATGCCAGGGCATTTTTATTAACTGAATAATACCTTCGGGGTAGGGTGCAATTCCCGACCGGCGGTGAAGACCAATGTGTCCAAGCCCGCGACTCGCTATTCGAATAACTTGGGTAGCGACTGACTTGGTGAGAATCCAAGGCCGACGGTAAAGTCCGGATGGAAGAAGGTGAATTTAGTCTTTACAACCATTTTTTGCGAAAAAAGTGGCTGTTCAAGGCTTATTTCACGATGCCCCGAGCTAATGCTTGCGGGCATTTTTTGTAGTTAGGTACTACAAGCGAGCTTAGTGGGACGAAGTCTTTTCTTATTCTCGTGTCGGGCAAGCAAGTGTAAGCAGGAAGACGTTAGAAAAAGGAGGAGAGCCATGTGAACGATGAAGCCTACATGTCAATGGCCTTGCAGCTGGCCAAAGGAGCCATGGGTCAGACAAGTCCCAATCCAATGGTAGGCGCCATTTTGGTAAAAGATCAGGCGATTGTCGGCATGGGAGCACATCTGCGAGCAGGAGAAGCACATGCAGAAGTCCATGCGATTCGGATGGCTGGCGAGAAGGCCAAGGGAGCGACCATTTATGTAACGCTTGAGCCTTGCAGTCATTACGGGAAAACCCCTCCTTGCGCACAGGCCATTCTCCAGGCGGGAATCCGACGCGTTGTGGTCGCAACTCTCGATCCGAATCCGCTAGTTGCTGGAAAGGGTGTAGGCATTTTGAGCGAAGCGGGTTTGCAAGTTCGTGTCGGCGTGCTGGAAGAGGAGGCGAGGCATCTCAACGAGGTATTCTTTCACTTCATCACGACGCGCAAACCCTTTGTGACGGTGAAGACTGCCAGTACATTGGATGGCAAAATCGCCACCAAAACCGGGCATAGCCGATGGATTACGGGAGAACAGGCGAGAGAAGAGGTTCATCGCTTGCGACTTCAGCACGATGCCATTCTAGTTGGAGTGAATACGATCATTGCGGACAATCCCGCTTTGACTACGAGGATTCAAGGAGAAGGGACGGCAAAGCAACCGATCCGGCTGATTATGGACTCAACTCTGCGGATTCCGTTCACATCACGAGTCGTCACCGACGGAAAGGCGCCTACCTGGGTCATAACCACGAGACGAGCGGCGGCAGAGCAATGTGACAAGCTTCGGGAGCTGGGAGTGAACGTCGTGGTGATGGAGCAGGAACAGATCGGAATTGAGCCGATGTTGAAGTGGTTAGGAGAGAGTGGGATTACATCCTTGCTGGTTGAAGGAGGTTCTGCCGTGAATGGGGCGTTCCTACAAGCGCAATCTATTAACAAGATGATCAGCTATTTCTCGATGAAGGTAGTGGGAGGCGCTCATGCTCCCACTGCATTCGGTGGTTTGGGCTTCGCGCAGATGGACGAAGCGGTTCTCATAGACCACGTTGAGATCGAGCGAATCGGGAAGCACGATGTACGAATAAGCGGATATCCAGTTTGGCCTGTGTAGGCTGGAGGGAGGTTCTAACCAAGATGTTTACAGGGATTGTGGAAGAATGCGGAACGCTTGAAAATATAAAAACGAAGGCTACTCATGGCACACTTGTTTTTCGTGCTGATCGAGTGTTGCAGGGAGTCCAGCTGGGAGACAGTATCGCAGTGGATGGGGTATGTCTAACCGTTACCACCTTCACTAGCTATCAATTTACAGCGGACATTATGCCGGAGACCATGAAGCATACCAGCTTGGGTCGATTGAAGCAGGGAGATCAAGTGAACTTGGAGAGAGCGATGCTGGTTGGAAGCCGATTCGGAGGTCATATTGTATCCGGACATGTGGATGGTACGGGTACGATTCTTTCTCGTCAATCGTTCGCCAACGCAGTTTTGTTTCGAATCAAACCCAATGATCCATCCTTGTTGCGGTACATGATTTTACGAGGTTCGATCACGGTCAGTGGTATCAGCCTGACGCTCGTTGACGTGACCGATCAGGAGTTTAGCGTCTCCATCATACCTCATACACTAGCACACACCAGTCTTGGGGCTAAGCAGGCAGGCGATATCGTGAATTTGGAATGTGATGTCATTGGCAAATATGTAGAACGCTTGTTGCAGCAATCAAACGAGAACCCTGCTAGAAATGCACAATCAAAAATCAGTACCGACTTTCTGCGGGAAAACGGATTTTTATAGAAATTCCCCGTTTCTTTCGGGAGAAAAACGGAAGGTGGGATGAATCGTGTTTCATTCAATTGAACAAGCACTGGAGGATCTAAAACAAGGGAAAGCGATCATTGTGGTTGACGATGAGGATCGTGAGAATGAAGGGGACTTCGTCTTGCTGGCGGAGTTTGCGACTCCTGAGATGATTAATTTTATGGCAACGCACGGGAGAGGCTTGATTTGTGTCCCAATCACGGAAGGGGATGCGGACAGACTTCAGTTAAAGCCGATGATTGAGACCAATACCGACCGACAGGGTACCGCTTTTACCGTGTCGATCGACGAAGTGAATACCCATACAGGTATCTCAGCGTTTGAACGATCTCAAACGATTCTCTCGATGATCAAGGAGACGACAACAGCGGAGGATTTTCGCCGACCTGGGCATATCTTTCCACTCGTCGCTAAGCAAGGAGGCGTCTTGAAACGTGCGGGACATACCGAAGCGGCAGTAGATTTGGCTCGCTTAGCTGGACGTTATCCGGCGGGTGTCATCTGCGAGATTATGAACGAGGACGGAACCATGGCTCGCCTGCCAGAGTTAGTGAAGATTGCGGAGCGGTACGAATTGAAGATTATCTCGATAGCAGACATGATCGCCTATCGGATGCGTACGGAAATCCTCGTTCAAAAAGCGGCGGAGGCCAAGCTCCCCAGCGAATACGGAGAATTCCGCATGATCGCCTACACCAACCAATTGGATGGAAAAGAGCACGTGGCGTTATGCAAGGGTGAGTTCAACCCACAGGAGCCGGTTCTGGTTCGTGTCCATTCGGAATGCCTAACGGGAGATGTGTTTGGATCTATGCGTTGCGATTGCGGTCCACAGCTTCACGCCGCACTTAAGGAGATCGAACGAGCGGGCAAAGGCGTCCTGCTATACATGCGTCAGGAAGGACGGGGAATTGGGTTAATTAACAAATTGCGCGCCTACCAGCTTCAGGAGGAAGGGCTGGATACCGTACAAGCCAATGAAAGATTAGGATTTGCACCAGACCTGCGTGATTACGGCATCGGTGCGCAAATCCTGCGTGAGCTGGGAATTGGCAGAATCCGATTGTTAACCAACAACCCACGCAAGATCAGCGGTTTAAAGGGGTACGGGTTGGAAGTGGTTGAGCGTGTGCCAATCCAGATCGAAGCACAGGCGCATAACCAGCACTATTTGCAAACCAAACAAGCCAAATTGGGTCATCATTTATCCATTTAGGGAGGAAGCATCTATGAAAGTATATGAAGGAAATTTAGTCGGTTCAGGTTTACGTGTAGGGATTGTTGCCGGACGTTTTAATGAATTTATCGTGAGCAAGCTTGTGAGCGGGGCTGTGGATGCGCTAAAGCGTCATGGATTGGAAGAGCATGATATTGAGATTGCCTGGGTTCCAGGGGCATTTGAGATTCCGCTCCTCGCACGCAAAATGGCCGAATCAGGCAAATATGATGCTGTCATTACGTTGGGAACCGTTATTCGTGGCTCCACCCCTCATTTTGATTACGTGTGCAATGAGTGTGCCAAGGGAGTAGCCTCTATTTCGCTTAGCACGGGTGTTCCAACGATTTTTGGAGTGTTGACCACCGATTCGATTGAACAGGCGATAGAACGGGCTGGAACCAAGGCTGGCAACAAAGGCTGGGAAGCTGCGACAGCCGCGATTGAGATGGCGAACCTCGTCCGTCAATTCTAGCTGAACCCCCAACACCATGCGTGACGAAGTTGTTATCTTTTGGTATGATTGCCTTATTGAAACAAGAACGTATATTCGTGTGGTGGGGATGATCGCATTGAATCTTACAACGTTATATGAGACGTACCAACGATTGCTTTTTACCATCGCCTATGGAATGTTAGGTTCTGTTACGGACGCAGAAGATGTGGTGCAGGATTTGTTTGTGTCGTTGCAAACCGTGAACCTGTCTGAAATCAAGAATATGAAAGCATTCTTAAGCAAGCTCGTCACCAATCGCTCGATCAATCTGCTGAAATCCTCTCAGAAAAAGAAAGAAGTGTACGTTGGTCCATGGTTGCCAGAGCCGTTGGTAAATCCTTTGGACAATCAGCCGTTGTATCTGCTAGAACGCGAAGAAACAATCTCTTACGCCTTCATGGTCATGCTTGAGAAGCTGTCACCGATTGAGCGGGCAGTGTTTATCCTGCGTGAGGTGTTTCTGTATGAATATAGCGAGATTGCTCGGGTTCTGGACAAATCCGAAGCCAACTGCCGGAAGATCTTGAGTCGGGTCAAACTCAAGGTAGAATCAGTTGCCCCAACCCTTCCAGCCACTTCTTTGGAGCCAGAGAATCAATTGATAACCCAATTCGTTTCCGCGTTTACGAAGGGCAATGTTGACGGTGTGGTGGATCTTCTAGTGGATGACGTCATCTTCTACTCAGATGGAGGAGGGAAGGTCAGGACAGCCTACAAACCGATCTACAGCAAGAAGCGGGTTCTGGCACTCATTCGTGGCATTACAGGCAAGGGATATTCGCAGATCCAATCTCATTTGGTTTGGGTTAATGGTCAAATGGGCGCCGTCATTACGAAGAACCAGAACATTAAAGCGGTTTTTTGTTTTGGCATGGATGACAAGACAGGGCTGATTCAGTCGATTTATTCCATTGTGAATCCGGAAAAATTACAGCGCATTGTCACAGATTCAGTTCCTTATTTGTCTTAGAGGTTGTAAACAACTAATAACAAAGGGGAGTTTGTGATTATGGAACTTCGAATGCATTATCGTCAGTCTAACCCGGAAGCCTATCAAGCGATGTTGAAACTGGAATCATTCATCAAAGAAAGCGGGATTGATCCGATTACCTACGAGTTGATCAAAATTCGCGCGTCGCAAATCAACGGGTGTGCCTTTTGTCTGGATATGCATACGCGTGATCTGCGCAAAATGGGAGAAACGGAACAACGAATTTATCTGCTGAGTGCGTGGCGTGATGCCCCTTTCTATTCAGAGGCGGAGCGAGCGGTCCTGGAATTAACGGAGGCTGTAACTCGAATATCGGAAGCAGGGGTGCCGCAGGAGCTTTATGATCGGGTTCGCTTGCATTTTGATGAAAGACAGTTCACAACATTGATCATGGCCATTAATGTAATCAATTGCTGGAATCGTATTGCCATTTCGACCGGAATGTTCCCCGGAGCATTATAAGACATTTTAATAGTGAAATGAAGAATGGATAGAGGGTCCAAAGTAAATCTGGATTCTATCCATTCTTTTTGCTATTTCAGCAGCTTTTTGTCATTACTTTTTCTCCAAGACCGCAAAGTAATTTCCTTCATTATCAGCGAAGTTAAATACTCTTCCAGAAGGCATATTGACAAGTTCGCCGACTGTGATATTTTTGTCCGAAAAGTCTTTGTATAATTGATCGAGATTTTCAGAGAAAAATAATAACGAAGGGGTATGAAGATTTAATTCAGGCTGCATTTTAGCGATTAGTTCCTTATTGTGGAGGACAATACTCGTTGCTGCTTCTTTTGTTGGGGCGATTTCAATCCATCTCATGTGCCCGTGATTTTCTTCAGCCACTAAGCTAAACCCGGCTTTTTCTGTCCAAAATTTCAATGACTCATCTTGGTTATTCACATATAACATAATTTGTCCGACTTTAGTAATCATTTGTTTTCTCCATTTCGATTCATTTTGGATACTTGTTGAACATTCTCTAATTCTGTTGCCATTAAAAATTATACAGTAATTAACCCCATTTTATTCAACGAAACCGCCAAATCCTAATCATTTAATCCCTTTCCATCGAGAATTTGCTGCATACATTTTTCAACCCTAGACTCTCGAGTTGTGGATTGTTTGGGTGCTGAAAAATACAGATTGTATGCCCTTTGCCGTCCTGGCGTCAACGCCTCAAAAGCCGTTTTCAAGGCAGGGATTTCATCTAATTTCTTTTGAAATTCTTCAGGAATGATGAGTTCTGTATTCTTTTTCACTTTCAAACCGGCTTTTTCCACTTCAATGGCTTCAAGAATATAGGCTTTTAAGGTGGGTTCCATCTCAACTATTTTTTGAGCATTGGTGAACCGGATCTGACGCCCCTCCTGAACATTCTCCGTTTGTTGGATTAGAATCCCATGGGTATCCTGTAACAAGGCACCTTTGTGAAACAGAAGCGCACAATATTCTTTAAATCCGTGTATTAAAACGATGTTTTTTTTCTCAAACGTGTAACAAGGATGCATCCACTTAAATTCTTCGGTCAGCCCACAGTCAAGAACGATATTTCTCAACTTCTCATATTCTTCCTTCCACTTTTGGGCTTTACTTAAAAATTCATCAACCTTAGGATTCATTTCTTTATCCGTCATCAAGGGACACTCCTCATCAATTTTTCGATCTTATGTTATCGGCAAAATAATTTCAACGGTGGTTCCTTCGCCTTCTTCACTGGTAATCAATAGAGAACCGTTATGTTCCGTAATGATTTTCTTGCTGACCATCAACCCAAGTCCCGTTCCGTTCGCCTTGGTTGTATAAAAAGGTTCCCCTAGTTTCTCCAAGAGCTCTTTGCGTATGCCGATTCCGTTATCAATAAAGCGCAGGATGATGTGTTCTGAGTCTATTTTAGAGGCATGAATGATAAACTCTCCACCATGTGGCATGGCTTCAATCCCGTTTTTGAGTATGTTCATGAAAACCTGCTTGAGCTGATTGTCCACTGAATGGATATACATATGATCAGACTGGAAATCAGTAAAAATTTGGACGTTATTCATAATCGCCTGTGTCTCGATAATGGTAAGGACGCTCTTGAGCATGGAAATCAGCTCGTTTTTACGGAAAGACGTGATTTGTGGTTTGGACAGGACAAGCAGTTCGCTGGCGATATAATTGATCCGATCCAGCTCCGACAGCATGACGTCATAGTAGGATTGATTGTCAGCGGACTGTTTTTTCAGGAGTTGGATGAATCCCCGAAGAGCGGTGAGCGGATTGCGGATTTCATGGGCAATGCCGGCAGCCAATTGACCAATCACCGACAGCTTCTCGGAATTACGCAAGAGATCTTCGGTCATCAATTTTTCGCTGATGTCCCTTCCGACAATCAGTATGCGAGCCACTTGATCATTTTCGATAATGGGGATCGCTTTAATCTCAAAATTACGTACATTGCCTTCGGAAACCAGCAACCTGCACAAGATTTGAACCGACTGCTTTTGTTCCAGCATGATCTGAATTTTATTGCGAACATGAAAGCTATCGTCAGGATGGGTTAGCTCCAAAATACTTTTTCCATGAAACAAAGTGTCGGATCGTCCTGTTAATTTTTCAATGGAAGGAGAGATGTACTGAATCTGTCCACGCACATCTAATAAGCCAATGACATCTGTCATGTTATCGGCAATCAGGCGGTACTGTTCCTCGCTTTTTTTTAGGGCCTCCTCCATTGCTTTGCGGTCGCTTATATCGATGCAGGAACCGATTACCTCCACTACTTCTCCGTGACGGATTACCGGCCGCAAAGTGGCTAGATAATGCACACCATTTAGTTGTCCCTCGTACGTGACATTTTCTCCAGACCACGCTCGTCGATAATACTCAAGCGTGATATTCGCAAGTTGAGGAGGAAGAAAATCTTCCAAGCCCTTTCCAACGACGTCCTTTTCAGGATCCAAGCCTAGCTGAATGCACAACTGTCCTTCAGCTAGTGTATGGATAAACTTTTCGCCAATTTTCGTATACTTAAAGGTCAGCCCTTGTTGTTCACGGAGTGTATTAATTAGTTCATTCATATCATCCATCCGCCTTATGATCTACCAAAAATAGGAATAGTTTGATAAGTCAAAGTATAATCATTCTAAGACTCCGCGTGTGTCGTTTTATGTCGGAAGGGCATCAAAAAATGAGCAATAGAAAAAACGTCCGCTACCGACATGGCATTGGACGTTTGGAATTCTAATCATTGCGCAGAAACTCATTCACACTGAAATAATCGGTGTCAAAATTCCGGTCATTAAGGCTGCGGAACCATTGCTGCAGCTCGACAGAGGTAGAGGGATTTTTCGTTGTAAACGTGTAAGAGAAAGGAATTTGAAAGCTGGCCGCTTGCGAGTTGATGTATTTACCAACCACTATCCCATTAAAAACCGGTTAGTAAATAATGGAAGCATTTATTTGGGAACTTTGTCACAAACTATCCAAGCGCTAGGAAGAATAAGCGGCCAATGATTATTGCCGAAAGGGGATATCACATGGATCAACAACAAGCGAATCAATCTTTGCAAGAAAATGCGGCAGAAGTGGCAGGGCGGACGTATCAGCCTTCCGATTATGAAAAGCAATCGACAATCTCCCAGGGTCTTGCGACTACCCATGAGCAAGTAAGCGATAATTATATGGAAGGAACGAATGACGGAACGATCGATGAATATGACGGGGAGAAGAATGTCTCCATTCCTCGGACTGGTTATGATGAGATGTTTACCGATCAGAAGTGATCCCAGCAGAGGGCCGTCGCATTGTATGCGTTTACTCGCAAAATTTTTCGACAAAGTCAAGCTAATAAACTGATTAGACACAAATATTTCATAACTGCTGGAATTAACTCCAAGTGGTGACGAAAATCACGTGACAATTGGATGGCCTAATTATAGAATTATTTCTATCATAATAAGAGAAACTTGTTTTGACTGGAGGAGAAACGATGTATTTAGTGATTTGCACAGCAGTAATGATCATTGCCATGGTAGCTATACTTGCATTCGGAAGAAATATTATCAAATATGAAGAGTTGAACGATAAACCATAAAATAGAATAATTGAGAGCGAGAAAGGGTGCCAATCTACTTTGGCACCCTTTTTCTACATTCGCGCAAGCCCACCAAGAAAAGGGACGAAGTCTATTTTGCCGATTTAACAAACTTTGGACTTGGTTTGTGCTAAATGTCACAAATGCTGTCACAATTTCCGAGCTTTATTTATTTCTTTTTTCTATTAAGTTATAGCGGTTTTCTAAGAATCAAGCGGAATTTTTGCGATTTTTTTTAGGATATTTAATATCAAATTTTTACCAAGTTCACATAATGTTCAAAAATAAAAAAAGGAAACTCCTTCAATACCAAATTTTACACATTTAACACTATTGTTAACTTAATAAGCAACTTTATTAAAAAAACAATCACAATCGTCGATAAATAGAAATTGCGTATTTATAATGGAGGACAGAATTGAATACGTAGGGAGTGGGTCTATGTTTCGTTTGCTTGATAGACAAAATAACAAGACTATCTATGAAGAAATGCAAGAATCAGGAATTAGTAGAAGGGATTTTCTTAAAGTTTGTGCCACGATCGCCGCTTTTCTTGGACTTGACTACAGTCAGTCGGAACAAGTTGTACATGCGATGGAACAAAACACGAAAGTTCCGTTTATCTGGTTGCATTATCAGGACTGTACAGGTTGTTCTGAATCGTTCATTCGCTCTAGCCATCCAACAGCAGGGGATCTTCTGTTAGATTATGTTTCGCTCAATTATCACGAGAATTTAACGGCAGCAGCTGGTGAAGCGACCGAACGCGCGAAAAAAGAGACAATGGAAAAGTTTAAGGGTAAATACATCCTGGCCGTAGAGGGCAGCATTCCGAGAGACGATTTCTTCATCGCTGGAGGAAAAACCGCGGCTGAGCAAGTGAGAGAAGCGGCGGAAAACGCAGGTGCGATCCTTGCTATTGGCAGCTGTGCCACACATGGCGGAATTGCCGCAGCGCATCCGAATCCTACAGGTGCCATGCGTCTGAAGGATGTGCTTCCTGGTAAAACGATTGTTCAAATTCCTGGATGTCCTCCAATCGCAGAAGTAATGGCTGGCGTACTTGTTCACTACATCACATTCGGAACCCTTCCTGAATTGGATCACAAAGGCCGTCCAAAAGCTTTCTATTCACAGCGTATCCATGATACATGTAACCGTCGCGCGTACTTTGATGCCGGATTGTTTGTTGAAAACTTCGACGACGAATCCGCGAAAAAGGGCTACTGCCTGTATAAAGTAGGCTGCAAAGGACCGACTACCTATAACTCCTGTGCACAGTTGCGCTGGAATGGTGGAGTAAGTTTCCCAATTGCGTCTGGTAACCCATGTATCGGATGTTCGGAAGAGAACTTCTGGGATAAAGGACCATTCTTCACCAAATCTGTCGCTCAGATTCCAGGATTCCATGAACCGTTGAATCCGGATAAAGTAGGAGCAATTGCTGTAGGAGCAACAGCTGCCGGGGTAGCTGTACATGCGGCAATTACGGCTGTGAAAGAGAAAAAAGGTTCCAATAATAAAGATGAATCGTGATAAGGGGAAAAGCCAAGAATGTCAAAAAGAATCGTAGTTGATCCCATTACAAGAATTGAAGGACATTTACGAATTGAAGCAGATATGGAAAATGGTAAAATTGTAGACGCTTTCAGTTCCGGTACAATGGTTCGTGGAATTGAAACGATCTTGAAAGACCGTGATCCTCGTGACGCCTGGGCGTTAACTCAACGGATTTGTGGAGTATGTACGACTGTACACGCTTTGGCTGCATTACGTTCTGTTGAAGATGCGCTTAAAATTGAAATTCCGAAAAACGCCAACCTGATCCGCAATATCATGAACGCCGTGATTTATGTTCACGACCATGTCGTTCACTTCTATCATTTACACGCGCTCGACTGGATCGATGTGGTTTCCGCATTGAAAGCAGATCCCAATGCGGCAAGTGTTACCGCACAGAAAATGTCTGGATGGTCCAAGTCTTCTCCTGGGTATTTCAAGGAGCTGCAAGCGAAGCTGAAGCGAATTGTGGAGAGTGGCCAGCTTTCGATCTTTACGAACGGATACTGGGGACACCCACTCTATAAACTTCCCGCAGAAGTGAACTTGATTATGCTGGCGCACTATTTGGAAGCGTTGGATGAACAACGGGAATTGGTCAAAATCCATACAATTTTCGGCGGGAAAAACCCTCACCCACACTATGTAGTTGGTGGAATGGCTACTCCGCTTGATATGAACAGTGAAACGGCTGTCAATGCTGCCCAACTGGCGATGATGTCAGATTTAATCAATCAAGCCATTACCTTCGTTGAGCAGGTTTATATGCCGGATTTGGAAGCTATGGCCTTCTACTACAAGGATTGGCTGTACGGTGGCGGAATCAAGAATTACCTTTGCTACGGTGACTTCCCAACCGGATCCTACTCGGATCGCAAGAATTTCTGGATGCCTTCTGGCGTAATCGTCGATGGCAATTTGCAGGATGTGAAACAGCCTGACCCATGGGATGAAGAAGAGATCAAGGAAGTAGTAGACCGCTCCTGGTACAAGTACCAAGGTGCTAACGGGCTGCATCCGTGGAAAGGTGAAACCGACTTCAACTTTACCGGACAATTGCCGTTCGAGTTTCTGGATACGGCCAATAAATACAGCTGGATCAAAACACCGCAATGGAAAGGCAAAACCATGGAGGTTGGACCGCTCGCCCGCATGATCATGGGTGTTGCTACCAATCACAAGGATATTAAGCCAGCGGTAGAAGAGGCGTTAGCCAAAGCTCAGCTTCCGTTCTCTGCCCTTCACTCCGCTTTAGGCCGGACCTACGCACGTGGAATTGAGTGTCGCGTTCTCGTTCACCAATTGCGCAAGCTCATGGACGAATTGATCGCCAATATCAAATCGGGTGATCAGACGACATTTAACTCGCAAAAATGGGATCCGTCCACTTGGCCAAGCCAAGCCAAGGGTGTGGGAATCGTCGAAGCGCCTCGTGGAGCGCTTGCTCACTGGAGCGTCATTCAGGACGGTAAAATCAGTAACTGGCAAGCTATTGTTCCAACAACCTGGAATGCGGCTCCTCGAGACGCGAAAGGACAGCTCGGGGCTTATGAAGCGTCCTTGCTGAATGTGCCAGTCCAAGATCCGAAGCAACCATTGGAAATCTTGCGGATTGTTCACTCCTTTGACCCATGTTTGGCTTGTGCGGTGCATTTAACTGATCTAGAACAAAATGAGACACTACAAATCACTATTGAATAGGGAGGGAGCGAGATGAATCATCACCAAGAGGTGAAACCGATTTACGTCTGGCAGATTCCTGTTCGTATTTTTCACTTCATCAATGCCATGGCCATTCTGGTATTAATGATTACGGGTATTTACATCGGCAATCCGTTTATTGCTCCATCTGCGTTTTCGGCTACACCCGCATTTGTCATGGGGTACGTCCGGGAAGTTCATTTTATCGCGGGCTACATTTTTGCGGCGAACTTGCTCCTTCGTCTGTACTGGGCTTTTGCCGGAAACAAATACTCTCGCATCAATATTTTCAAGCGAAGCTTTTGGATCAACAAAGTGAAAATGCTTCGCTACTATCTGTTTATGGATAAGAAACACCCGCACTATCTCGGTCATAATCCAATGGCAGAGACTGGCTACCTTTCCTTTATTGGGTTAGGTGGGATTCTGATTTCCCTGACAGGCTTCTATATGCTCTTTGAAGTGCGTCCGTCCTCTACGGCGTTTGCGATGTTCAGCTGGCTGAATGTCTTTACGGACAACAGCATCTGGATGCATTATGTTCATCATTGGCTCGCTTGGGCGATTATCGTGTTCGTCGTCATCCATGTCTACATGGCGATTCGAATGGATGCCCTCGACAAAGACGCAACCGTATCCTCTATTATCACAGGCTACAAGGTAACTCACGATGAAGAGGAAGAGGCTCCAGTGAAACGAAATACCAAAGGGGACAAAGCATCATGAGCATCACCGTTCTAGGAATTGGCAACACGTTGTTTCAGGACGAAGGAATTGGGGTACATGCGATTGAAGCGTTCCGCAACAAACAGGCAGACTACCCGCACGTCAATATAGAAGATGGGGGGACGGAGGGGATGAAGCTCCTCCCCCTCATTGAAAGCACCAGCCACCTGATTATTGTGGATGCGGTTGCCGCACAAGGAGAAGCCGGAGAAATCATCTGTCTGGAAAAAGAGGAAATTCCTCATTTCCCGAATGCTCGTCTCTCTCAGCATCAGCAAAGCTTTCAGGAGCTGTTGGGGCTTGCCGATTTTCGCGGACATTTGCCTGAGAATATCTACTTCATCGGGGTAATCCCACAGGATATTGAGTGGGGAACTCAGATGACAGAGAAGGTAGAGGCAGTCATTCCTGTGGTCGTTGACAAAATTGAACAGCGATTGCAACAGTGGGGTGCTGTATGAGGGACCGACGTGATTTTTTAAAGCTCTCTTTTCAATCTCTTGTCGATGCCGTGAGAGAGGTAGCTTTACCAATATTGGAAGATCAATCAGACAAAATTGAAGCTATCACCCAAACGCTGGAAGGAAAGGCTTGGGCTGAGGTAGCATGTTTACGTGATGAGGAGAAGCTGGCACAACGATTCGTTGGCCGGCATCTTCTGTTTTTGTCAAGAAAGGAAGTAAGCGAGGAAAAGCGACAGGCTGCAGATCAACAAGTGAACCATATTGAAGCGATTGATGGTCATTGTCCAGTTTGTGGCTCATCCTTGTCTGTGCGTGCGATAGATCACACCCTACTATGCCTCCCTTGTAATAAAATTGAGCAGCCAACCCAAATACAAGCGTCTGTGCAGGTATTTACACGCCTTCCTCTGAAACAGGAGGGAGAGAAATGGTTTGTAGAAGTGAGGAAGCCCAATGCATGAGATGTCATTAATGGAAAGTACGCTTACCATGGTGCGCGATTTAGCCAGCAAGGAGCAGATGACGCGAATTACGGAGGTCTGCCTTGGTGTAGGAGAATTGTCCGGAGCCATGCCTGATGCGCTTCGCTTTGCATTTGAAGCGTTGACCAAAGTTGACACATACGCCATGTTTCGCGGGGCAACGCTTACCATTCAGTGGGAAGAAGCTGTCGCCCTTTGCAGCAATTGTGGCGCAAGCTACCATCCGGATCGAAAAATCCTGCTTTGCCCCGAATGCTCATTGCCTACTGGCAAGCTGATTCAAGGAGAGAATTTGCAAGTACTTTATTTTGAAGGAGAGTAACCATCATGAGAATCGATGTGAAAAACAGTGTACTCGCCGAGAATGAGAATGCCGCAGCCGTTCTTCGGGAGAAATTCGGACAGCATCACGTACTGGTCGTTAACCTGATGAGTTCTCCAGGCGCGGGCAAAACTAGTCTATTGGTCAAAACAATTGAACGTTTAGCAAGTACCTATCGTATCGGAGTGGTTGAAGGAGACCTTGCCACTTCCATGGATGCGGAACGAATCAGAGATGTAGGAGCGGTAGCGGTTCAACTCAACACAGGTGGAGGCTGCCATCTTGATGCCAAAATGGTGGAGAAGGCAATTGACCATTTTGATATGGATCAGCTAGACATCCTATTTATTGAAAATGTAGGGAACCTGGTCTGCCCATCTGGCTACGACTTGGGACAAAATCACAAGATTGCCGTTCTTTCTGTACCGGAAGGCAATGATAAAATTCCGAAATATCCGCACATGTTCCGTCGTACGGAGCTTGTGCTCTTAAATAAAGTAGATTTGCTGCCATTCGTAGACTTTGATCTCGAGCAGGCAAAAGAGGATCTGAAGTTGATTAATGCCGATTCCTCCTTGATCCCTGTCTCTGTACGAAGCGGAGAAGGCTTCGATGAATGGGTGAAATGGTTGGAAGAAAAGCGTGCGTTATGCCTGCGCTAGAGGCTAGGCAGCTTCAAATTCGGGGCCGTGTACAAGGAATCGGGTTTCGGCCAGAATTGTTCCGCAGGGCGAAAGATTTTGCCGTAACGGGATGGGTGCAGAATGATTCGGATGGCGTACTTGTGCACATTGAAGGAGGGGCCGCAAGTGTTCAGGGCTTTGTTGAAGGCTTGCGAGATAATCCTCCACCGCTCGCGTTTTATACCCATTTTGCTGAAAAACAGGTGGAAGCAGAGGGGATCGCTCAATTTTTTATTAAGGAAAGCATGCAAACAGGAAGTGGCTTGACGGATGTATCTCCGGATCTTGCCTTGTGCGAAGCGTGTCAGGCGGATTTGAGAGAAGAAGGAAACCGCCGCCATCACTATCCGTTTACCACTTGCACCTATTGTGGCCCTCGCTATACCTTTATTGAGAAAATGCCGTATGATCGACCATTTACCACAATGGCGAACTTTCCCCTTTGTCCGGATTGTCAGACGGAGTATCACGATCCGTTTGACAGGAGGTTTCACGCTCAACCGATTGCTTGTCCTACCTGCGGTCCCAAGCTTCGATTGTATCAGCGGGAGGAAGGATCGGATTTGCGTTTGGTACCAGGTGATCCGATTGAGCAGGTAAGACGAGCTTTGCGATCAGGGGCAGTCGTCGCGATTAAAGGTCTCGGAGGCTATCACCTTGCCGTGGCTGCCGATTTGGATCATGCGGTCGAGCAATTGCGGCTCCGAAAAAAACGTCCAGACAAACCCCTTGCTCTGATGATTCGAGATCTGGACACGATTCGCGACTATTGTGAACTGAACGAACAAGAAGAAGCTTTGCTTCCTTCCAATCAAGCACCCATTGTGTTGTTACAAAAAAAGCAATCGGCACCCTATCTGGCAAACGGGATCGCCCCGAACAGCACACGATTGGGAGTCATGCTTCCCTATACCCCCCTGCATCATTTACTTTTGAACGAAGAGTTGCCTGTCGTAGTAATGACCAGCGCCAATCTGTCCGGACAGCCGCTTGTGGCAGACGAAGCGGAGTGGTTTCGCCCAGACCATATCGCCAACTGGATCGATTACCTTATGACGGATAATCGCCCGATTGCCAACCCGCTGGATGACTCGGTAGTGGAGGTAGCAGCAGTTGACCTGAAGCCTGTCATCCTGAGGCGCGCTCGTGGATACGTACCAGAATCGGTGCCCCTCCACCTGAATGTTGAGGGAATACTCGCTCTGGGTGCAGAACAGCATGCGGCCTTTGCGCTGGGCAGAAATAATCGCGTTTATCAGGGACCGTATACCGGCACACTCTCCACCCTGGAAATTCAAGAGCGTTATTTGGGAGCGCTTGATCGCTACCAGACCTGGTTTGGCGACTCGTTTACGCATATCGTCTGTGACATGCATCCCGGGTATTGGAGCACACAATACGCACAGACATTGGCCAATGAACGGGGGATTGCCCTCATCCCCGTCCAGCATCATCATGCCCATATGGCAGCGGTTATGGTCGAGCATGGGCTGACAGAAGATTGCTTTGGCATTGTTCTGGACGGAACCGGCTATGGAACAGATGGAACGATCTGGGGAATGGAGATTATACATGGAAATTATTCATCGTTTCAACGGGTGGCTGCTCTTGAACCGATTCCGCTAATCGGTGGGGAGGCTGCCATTCGAGAGACGTGGCGTATCGCTTACGCGTTGCTGTCTCGCGGTGGGAAAGAGAAGGAAGCGAAGGATTATCTAGCTTCCATGGGACAAGCCCACCATAGCGGATTGCTCTCCCACATGATGAATCGCCAAATCAATACCCCGGAAGTATCGAGTTGTGGCCGTTTATTTGATGGAATCAGCGCGCTTTTGGGAATCTGCCCGAGTCCGAGCTATGATTCACAAGCAGCCATAGAGTTGACTGAAGCGGCGAATAGCATAAGAGAGATCCAATTGGCAAGCAATATGTCCTTTTCGTATACAACGAAGCAGCTCACGGAAGTACTTTCAGAAGTGCATCCTCAATGGCAGATGAACTGGCAACCGATGATGCATGATATTTATTCCGCGCGGTTGAACGCTCGTCCGGTTAGTGAAATCTCGATGAGATTTCATTACACCATTGCCAATATGCTGTGTGACACATTGGTGAGAGCCATAGAAGCCAATAAACATTCAGCTTTGAAAAAAACAACAGATGTCGTGCTGGCTGGCGGAAGTATGCAAAATCGCCTGCTTTTAACTCTATTGACCCAACAATTAACCAACTTAGGTTTTCGGGTATACCGTCCCGAACAGTTTTCATCGGGTGACGGGGGAATCTCTGTGGGCCAGCTGGCTGTTGCCGCCGCCAAACGAATCGGTAGATAAAACATATAGAAAGGGAGGGATCGCCATGTGTCTCGCAGTACCAGCCATCGTCAAATCACGTCAGGAGTTTAACGCCGATGTAGAGATGATGGGCAATAAATTGACCGTTGGCATCATGCTCACACCAGAAGTAAAAGTAGGCCAATACGTGCTTGTTCATGCAGGGCAAGCCGTTCAAATAATCGATGAGGAAGCTGCTTTGATCAGCTTGCAAGAATGGGAGAAGCTGCTTAATGAATAACTTCTTACAGTCATTTTCCAATCCACAGTTAAGCAGAGGGTTATTGCGTAAAATCAAAGAAACGGCAGCAGCTTACATCCAAACACACGGAAGAGCTCCTGTTGTGATGGAGGTATGTGGTTCGCATACCGTGGCATTGGCGAAAACAGGCGTGAAGCAAGCGCTTGAAGGAGAAGTTACATTTATCCCCGGCCCAGGATGTCCTGTCTGTGTAACGGATCAAAGCGACATTGACCAAATGATTCGAATTGCTGATGAGCCAGATACAATTGTCTGTACATTTGGCGACATGCTGCGAGTTCCGGGCTCCAGAGGTTCTCTTTTCTCCCGCCGTTCAGCTGGCAGAGACATTCGCATGGTTTACAATCCGATGGAAGCCGTTTCGATCGCCAAGGAACATCAAGACAAACGTGTGGTTCTTCTTGCGATTGGGTTTGAAACGACTATGCCAATACACGCGATCGCGATACAAGCAGCTGTAGAAGAGCAAATCAGCAATTTGTCGTTCTGGACCTCCGCTAAGCTGGTTCCTCCGATTATGACCGTGCTTTTGACAAGCGGGGAGACAACCATTGACGGCTTTCTCTTGCCAGGGCATGCGTCGATTGTTCTCGGGAAACAAGCTTTCCATCAAATTCTCGATCCGTTTCAAGTTCCGGGTGTCGTTGTTGGATTTGAGCCTGTCCAGTTGCTGGCCGGGATCTATCGCTTGATGACTCGCTTGAATGAAGGCGAATACGCCATTGACAACGAGTATCCAATGGTCGTTTCGGATGAAGGGAATCAACATGCCCTAAACATCATGAACAAGTACTTTGAACCTTGTGATACGGCGTGGAGAGGCATTGGTGTTATTCCAGACAGCGGCCTGGCGATGCGAGAAGAGTACGCCGCTTGGGATGCCAAGAAGGTGTTCCACGATCTGCCGCAAGAGCCTGTCCGCAAAACAGCATGCCGCTGCGGGGAGATCCTGCGGGGAGTAGCCAAGCCGACTGACTGCCCGTTATATGCCAAAGCCTGTACGCCACAAAATCCAATTGGCCCTTGCATGGTATCCGATGAAGGCGCATGCGGTGCTCATTATCAATACATGAGGGAAGGTGTCACGTCTTGAATCAGGTGATTACATTAGCTCATGGCGAGGGCGGAGAGCAGACTCATCAATTGATCCAAAGCCTGTTTGCCCGTCATTTTGGCAACCATGCGGAATCCGTGTTTGACGGTACGGTTCTGCCGCTTACTCAAGCAGGAACGACTGGCGAATTGGTGATCACGACAGATAGTTTTGTTGTGCATCCCCTCTTCTTCCCAGGCGGAAATATTGGCAAGCTGGCGATCGCAGGCACTGTGAACGATCTGGTCGTCTCGGGTGCGGTTCCGGCCTATTTAACGGCCGCCTTTATCCTGGAGGAAGGATTTTCGCTGGAGCAGCTTGAACGGATTGTTTCCTCTATGGCCGAGGAGGCGAACAAAGCGGGCGTTCGAATCGTCGCAGGGGATACCAAGGTCGTCGAGAAAGGCAAAGCAGACGGAGTTTTTATCAATACGACAGGGATCGGATTTCGTCCAGCGAAAGCGGCTCAATTATCTCCAGCCTATTGTCAGGAGGGTGATGTGATTATCGTAACGGGTACGGTTGGTGATCACGGAACCGCGATTCTGATGGAGCGGGAGAACTTCGGAATTGAGCACAAGGCGGAAAGCGACTGCGCTTCGTTGAATCATATGCTGCTTGAGGTTCTTGAGAAACACGAGGGTATCCGCTTGATGCGCGACGCTACACGCGGAGGTCTGGCAACCGTTCTGGTGGAGTGGGCCGAGGATTTTGGATTGACGATTGAGCTTGAAGAAGAGAAGGTGCCGGTATCAGAGACGGTGCAGGGCATTTCTCGAATTCTCGGGTACGATCCGCTCTATCTTCCGAACGAGGGCAAGGCCGTCCTGCTGGTCGATCGACAAGAAGCGGAGTCCGTCCTGCAAGTGCTGCGTTCTCACGAGGAAGGATCCCAGGCGGCTGTCATCGGTACGGTGAACAAGACTTCCGGCAGTCAATTGCTCCTCTGCACACCGCTTGGGATGCATCGTCGACTGAATCGATTGACGGGAATCCAGCTACCACGGATTTGTTAGTGATGGTCAGTTAAGTCATTCTATTTGGTTGTCGAGATGTGTGTATAAAAAAGTAGAGCGGTACTTGAGCTCTACTTTTTTTTATATCGAAATGGTTAATTGCTTTACAGATGTAAAGTGATTAACCATTCCTTCCATTCGCGTAAGCCCATCAAGAAAAAACTTCGTCCGCTTGCAGCCTCCTTGGAAGTGATACAAAGCGAAGGAACGGAGAAAGGGATAAGAGTCGCCACCCAACCCCTTTAGGGGCGCGAAGCGTTTGGCGACTCCCTTTCGTAGTGAAAGAGCGGACTTTATTTTCATCTCTGCGAACTTCCACAGAGCGACGTTTCAGTCCCCCGATGAGAGGGGAAAAGGGACGAAGTCTTTTCTCATTTGTCGATTAGAACTTTTTAAATGTCGAAAAAATATTCAGATTTTTCCAATAAAACTAATTGCTAGTTCCTGGAGAAAGCGCTATCATAAGTTCTAAAGAAAAACTGACGACTGATTCAGTTTTCAGTTTTGGTCTATGACAAAGGTGATGCCAGATGACAGAACAGATTACTTCAACCAAACAGACAAGTAAAACGCCAGTTACAACGAAAGGGGCCAAAACGCGCCAGAAGCTTCTGGACGTCGCTGAAGAGGTTTTTGGGGCGAAAGGTTATTTCGCCGCATCGATCATCGATATTACACAGCAGGCCAATGTTGCCCAGGGAACGTTCTACAACTATTTCGAATCCAAATACGAGATTTATGCCGAGCTGATTCAACAGTTGAGCCGTGATTTTCGTATCGAGATCAAGCAGGAAGTGGGTCAAGCGAAGAGTCAGCGGGAAGCGTTGGAGATTGGTATCCATGTTTTTCTCAAATGGGTAAAAAATCACCGCAACCTGTACAGCATTATTCAGCAATCGGTCTTGGTTGATGAGCAGTTGTACCGTTCCTATTACGAACGCTTGGCTCAGGGCTATCTGAAAGGATTGGAGGAAGCGGCCGAGACAGGAGAATTCAAATCGCTTAATGCCGAGACCATCGCTTACTGCCTGATGGGAGTCACCTCCTTCATCGGGATGAGATGGGTGTATTGGGAGAACCAAGAGGTGCCCGACCATGTGGTGCAGGATACCATCACGTTCATTTTTGAGGGACTGGTTAATCATGAAGGAAAAAGGGAGGGAAGTACGTGAACGGGATCGCGCATTGGATTGATAAACACGCTTTTATTACTCCTAAGCGTGTGGCGTTGATCAGCGAATATCGTCAGTTCAACTATCTGGAGATGAGTGAAGAGGTCAATCGGTTGGCCAGAATGCTGGAAGCGCGGTATGGACTGCAGCGCGGGGAACGAATTGGAATCATGGCAGCCAACAGCATCGAGTACCTGATTCTGCTCTTCGCTATCGCCAAGCTGGGCTGTATTGCGGTGGTGCTGAACATCCGTCTGACTCCTGACGAGATCACCTACCAGTTAAACGACAGCGGGTCAAGAGTACTGGTGGCGGAAACAACCTTTAAGCGGGAAGCGGAGCATTTTCTTACGACAACTGGGGTCATGGAGCTGCTGCTTTTTGATCCCGAAGAACCGTCAAGGAATCATTTGCTGGAGCAGGCAGCGGAGTATTCTTCGGCACACTTTGAACGAAGTGGAGTGGACGGCAGCTGTCCGTACATCATCTGCTATACGTCGGGTACAACCGGTCGACCCAAAGGCGCAGTCCTGACACAGGAGAACATGTACTGGAACGCTGTCAACAATGTGATTGCGCTTGATCTATGCTCAACAGACAAATCGCTTACGCTTTTGCCGCTGTTTCATATCGGCGGAATTGGGCTGTTTGCGCTCCCGACACTCTTTGCATCGGGCTGTGTCATTGTGCCGAACCGCTTTGATCCGGATAAGACCTTGCGGATGATTGAGCATTATGGAGCGACGATCGTTATGGGCGTGCCGACCATCTATGATCTGCTGCTAAAAAGTCGCAATTTTGAAAAAACAAATCTTCGTTCTGTCCGATGGTTCTATACCGGAGGCGCACCTTGCCCGTATGAGCTGATCAAGGAGTATTGGGACAGAGGGCTTATGTTTACGCAAGGATTCGGGATGACGGAAACAAGTCCGACCGTGTTCATGACACCACGAGAGGATTATAACCGCAAGATTGGCTCAATCGGCAAGGCCGTAATGTTTTGCGATATACGGGTTGTTGATGATCAAGGCTGTGACGTCAAGCCTGGCGAGATCGGCGAGCTGCTGATTAAGGGCGGCAACGTCATGCAGGGATATTGGAACATGCCAGAGGCCACTGCCGCCACGATTCGCGATGGCTGGCTTATGACGGGGGATTTGGTCACACAGGATGACGAAGGCTTTGTCTATATCGTTGGACGCAAGAAAGACATGATTATCTCGGGTGGCGAGAATATTTATCCGCTGGAGGTGGAGCAGGTGATTGGCCAGCTTGCCTCTGTGGACGGAGTTGCGGTCATCGGGATATCGGACGACAAGTGGGGAGAGGTGCCGGTTGCCGTAGTCGTCGTCAAGGCTGGGCATGAACTGTCTGAAGCGGAGGTAAAAAGCCACTGTTTGAAGCGGTTGGCCAAATATAAGGTGCCGGTTCACGTGAGTTTTGTAAGCGCTTTACCCAAAAACGCCACAGGCAAAATCGATAAAAGAATCATCAAGGCAGAGTTTGTCAGGGAGGAACAGCAGCATGGGTAGATTCGAAATTGGGCAGAAAGCGTCCTTTAGCAAGACGATTACGGAGACGGACGTTGTGCAGTACGCCGGAGTCAGCGGAGATTTTAATCCGCTTCATATGGATCGCGAATACGCCAAATCGACACGTTTTGGAGAGCGTATCGCGCACGGTCTCTTGACCACGAGTTTGTTGTCGGGAGTTTTGGGCATGCATTTGCCGGGACCTGGCTGCGTCTATATGGGTCAGACTTTGCGATTCGTCAAACCTGTCTTTATCGGGGACACCATCACGGCGACCGTTGAGGTGAGCATGTATGACCCGATCAAGGGCAACATCACACTAAAAACAGAATGCCGCAAACAGGACGGCGAGCTTGTCCTGGACGGCGAAGCAACGATGCGGGTGCAACGGGAGGAGCAGGTAGGATGAGTGGAATTGGAATCACAGAAACAGGAGTCTACTTCCCGCCACAAATTGAGACAGCTGCAGAAATCAGCTTGCGTGCGGACATTCCGGAAGAGGTGATTATTGAGAAATTCGGTCTGATCCAAAAGCACGTCTCCGACAGGAGTTTACATGTGTCTGACATGGCCATTCATGCGGCGCGTTCTATTCTGGAAAAGGTGGATCCGGATTCCATCGACGTGGTGATTTATTTCGGCAGTCCCTACAAGGATTACATGGTCTGGACCTGCGGAACGAAGATCGTACATGAGCTGGGGCTCAAAAACGCGTATGCCTTTGAGATGATGAACGTCAGCTCCTGCTTTCCGATTGCGCTGAAGGTAGCCAAGGATATGCTGGTCTCCGATCCATCCATCTCCAACATTTTGCTGGTCGGCGGGTGCAAGGAAGCGGAGCTGGTCGATTACGAGAATGTGCGCTCACGGTTCATGTTCAACTTTGCCGATGGCGGCGCGGCGGCATTGGTTCAACGCGGTTCAGTTCGCAGTAACGTACTGGCCTCCCGTATTTATACGGACGGCTCTTTTCACGATGACGTGCGGGTAGTAGGCGGCGGCTCGAAGTTTCCGACTAGTCTGGAAACGGTTCAGCAACGGCTTCATTATCTCGATGTCAAGGACCCGCTGGATATGAAAAAAAGGCTGGATCCCGTCTCTGTACCCAACTTCGCGCGTGTGGTGCGGGAGGCGATGGCCAAGAGCGGCTACTCCGCCAAAGATATCGATTGGTTGATCCCGCTTCATACAAAACGTTCGATGTTTAAAGAGTTGTTGAACCAACTCGAGCTGACGGAGGAGAAGGCGATTTATCTCGATCATTACGGTCATTTATCGGCACTCGATCCTTGTATCGGCTTGCATCTGGGACGAGAGCGAGGACTGTTCAAAAAAGGGGACAAAATCGTCACGGTAAGCGCCGGAACAGGCTATACATGGGCGGCTACCGTTCTGGAATGGCTTGAATAAAAACAAGGAATATAAGGGGGATACACATGCGTTTGATCAAGCGAGGTATGAAAAGCGGTCTACTTTTGCTTCTGGCGGTAACCACTGCGTTGGTCACGGCTTGCTCCGGTCAGCAGCAAGTCCAGGCGCCATCACAAACACAAGGACAAGGGACATCTGGCACAGCCAAAAAAGACCCGATCCGAATCGGTGTGCTCGCTTCCTTGACGGGTGCGCTGGAGGATTACGGTAAGCAGACGAAGCGTGGGTTCGAAATGGGGATCGAATATGCCACGGGAGGAACCAATGAAGTGGCAGGCCGTCCAATCGAGGTGATTGTCGAGGATACGGAAACCAAGGCGGATGTAGCCGTGAAAAAAGCGACAAAGCTGCTCGAGGACGACAAGGTAGATTTCATCGTCGGTTCATCCAGCTCGGGTGATACGCTGGCGGTAGTTCCACTAGCGGAAGAGCACCAAAAAATCATGGTCGTCGAACCGGCCGCAGCGGACAGTATCACTGGAGCCAACTGGAACAAATACGTATTCCGTACGGCACGCAACTCGTCGCAGGACGCGATTGCTGGTGCGCTTGCCATTGCCAAAAAAGGAACCAAGATCGCCACGCTAGCGCCTGATTATGCTTTTGGACGCGACGGCGTAGCCGCTTTTAAGGAGGCAGCTGTCAAGCAGGGCGCTGATGTCATCTTGGAAGAGTACGCCGATCAGAAAACAACGGATTTCACGCCAAACCTGCAAAAAATCATTCAAGCCAAGCCCGACTATCTGTATGTCATCTGGGCGGGCGCAAATACGCCGTGGAGCCAAATCACTGATATGAAGCTGAAGGAGCAGGGAATCAAAGTCTCCACAGGCGCTGGCAACTTCTCCGCGCTCAAAACAATGAACGGACTTGTCGGCATGGAGGGCTTCAGCCTTTATTATTACGATTTGCCTAATAACAAAGTGAATACGTGGTTAACCGAAGAGCACAAGAAGCGCAACAACGGCGAGGCTCCTGACCTGTTCGTGCCAGGTGGCATGACGTCTGCCATGGCGATCGTTGAAGCGGTCAAAAAATCAAATGGCGATACCAAAGCTGACAATCTGATTCCGTTGATGGAAGGCATGTCGTTCGATTCGCCGAAGGGCAAAATGACCTTCCGCGCAGAAGACCATCAGGCGCTCCAGTCCATGTATGTTATTCGTCTGGATCACAAGGATGGTGTGGAATGGCCTGTTCCCGTCCTGACTCGCGAGCTGTCGCCGGAAGAAACCGCACCGCCCATCCGCAATAAAAAATAGTGAACAAAATGTGTAATCCCAATCACGAGAAGAGGGTGAGAGGATGAAGCCGATTCTTAAGACAGAAGACTTGACAATCGAATTCGGCGGGCATACGGCGGTCAATGGGGTAAACCTGCAAATCACACCCAACACCTTTACCTCCATTATCGGGCCGAATGGAGCGGGCAAGACCACCTTGTTCAATCTGCTAAGCGGGCAGTTGAAGCCAACACGCGGAAAAGTGTTTCTTCAGGGGAAGGATGTCACTCAGCTTTCTCCCGCCAAGCGGACACGACTTGGCCTAGGTCGTTCCTTTCAGATCACCAACGTATTCCCATCATTAACGGTATTGGAAAATGTCCGTCTGGCCGTTCAGGCACAGGCGGGCGTCTATTACAATCTGTTCGCCAGTCCCCGTAAGCATGCCCAATTCGAGTCAAAGGCGCAAGAGCTTCTCGATACCGTGCTGTTGGGAGCCAAAGCGAATGCGCTGGCCAAAAATCTGGCGCACGGCGAGAAGCGCAAACTTGAAATCGCCATGCTGCTCGCGCTACAGACAGAGCTGCTGCTGCTTGATGAACCGACTGCGGGTATGTCGTTGGAAGAGGTGCCTTCCATTTTGCAGGTGATCCGGCAGATTAAAGAGCAGGGCAACCGGACGATTCTCTTAATCGAGCACAAAATGGATATGGTGCTAAGCTTCTCCGACCGTCTGATGGTGCTTTTCAACGGGAAGCTTCTCGCTGAGGATACACCGGACAAAATCATGCAGAATGAGCTGGTTCAATCTGCTTATCTGGGAGGTCTGTATGACGACGCTTCTTAAAGTGGATCGGATTGAAACGTTCATCGGGCAGTTCCACATCCTGCAAGGCGTCTCGTTTGAGGTGAAAAAGGGAGAGGTTACCGTTCTTCTGGGGCGCAATGGAGCGGGCAAGACGACAACGCTGCGGTCATTGATGGGCTTAAATCCAATCTCGACAGGAGCGATCACCTTCAAGGGGGAAGCGATTCACCGCCTGAACACCTATGAAATCGCCCGCAAGGGAATCGGTTATGTGCCGGAAGATCAGGGAGTCTTTCCCGACTTGACCATCGAGGAGAATCTCAAGCTGGCTATGCAAAAAACAGATGAAGCCACATTGGAGCGACGCGATTGGATCTTGAATCTGTTTCCCGATTTGAAGACGTTCTGGAAAAAGCCATCGGGCGTACTGTCAGGCGGTCAAAAACAGATGTTGGCCATCGCGCGCGCCTACGTGAACAATAATGAGCTGCTGTTAATCGATGAGCCGAGCAAAGGCTTGGCGCCTATCATGGTGGAAAAGGTGATGGGCGCGATCCGCGAGATGAAGGATCGGGTGACGGTCGTGCTGGTCGAGCAGAACTTTTACATGGCGAGTACTATCGGGGATTGCTACTACATTATCGATGATGGTCGGACGGCTCACTCCGGCCAAATGGAAGAGCTTAAAGCGAACGAAGCGTTGAAAAAAGAATACCTCGGCATCGCGTAAGGAGGTTTGCGGTTTGGATGTGCTGGTCAATTTGACGATCAACGGGATTGCGACAGGCAGTCTGATTTTTTTGCTGGCCGCCGGGCTGACGCTGATTTTTGGACTCATGCATGTGCTGAATTTTGCTCACGGCGCCTTGTTTGCCTGGGGAGCGTACGCCGGGGTCTGGATTTACATGCAATCTAAAAGTTTTTTAATCGGAATACTTGGAGCTATTGTGGTGGGAGTTTTGCTGGGGTGGCTGCTGGAGCGTTTCATCGTGCAGCCGGTCTATGGCAACACCATGTCGCAAATATTAATCACCCTGGGCGTGCTGTTGGTCATGAACGAATGCATCAAGGTGGTATTCGGCCCAAACCAGGTGAGCGTCCAGCTGCCTGACTATCTGAGTCAAAGCTGGATGATAGGCAACGTGATCCTGATCAAATACCGCCTGTTTGTCATTGCGGTAGGCATACTCGTTTTCTCTGGCGTCTTGTATATGTTGAAACGGACCAAGCTGGGCCTTATCGTACGCGCGGGCGTGTTGAATAAGGAAATGGTGCAAGCGCTTGGCATCAATATTCAAAAGGTTTTTCTGTATGTGTTCATGCTCGGCAGCGGGATGGCCGCATTGGGCGGGATGCTGTTTGCGCCTTACTCTGGCGTGATTCATTCCGAGATCGGGATGGATTACGGAATTCTGTCCTTTATCGTAGTGGTCATAGGCGGCATGGGGAGTATACTTGGCTCAGCGATTGCGGCTCTCTTGGTCGGCTTGCTGGGTGCATTCATGGCCTATTACGTTCCGAGCGCGGCATTGGCCGTCAACATGCTGCTGATGTGCGGTGTGCTGATGTTTCGACCAGCCGGCTTGTTTGGGAGATGATGAGAATGAAAACGATCTCGCGTTTGTGGATGGGTGCACTCGTAATCCTTTTGATCGGCTTTCCGTTTGTCAGTGATTCGCGCGGCGCCTTGATCCTGTTGACCCAAATTTTTATTTATGCCGTATTTGCTATGAGCTATGATATTTTGCTTGGCTACACTGGAATCATCTCGTTTGGTCATGCCATGTTTTTTGGGATCGGGGCGTATACGACCGGGATTTTGCTTAGCAGATGGGAACATACCCTGATGGCTTTCCTCGTCTCTCTAGCACTCGTGCTGATCCTGACGGGAATCGTGAGCTACTTGATCGGGGTGATGACGCTTCGGCTGAAAAGCCACTTTTACGCGATGCTGACCTTAGCGATCGCGGGGCTGTTTCTGGTGCTGGCGGAGAAATGGCGCGACTTGACCAAAGGTAGCGACGGCTTTACCTTTTACATACCCGACCTGTTGAAGGACCGAACGACGTTTTATTTCGTGGCGCTCGGCTTCATGTTCGGCATCTTTTACCTGCTCAAGCGGTTTACGGAGTCACCCACAGGCAAAGTGCTGCAAGCCATCCGCGAAAACGAACAGCGGACGGAATCACTCGGTTACCAGGTTCTTCAATACAAAATCATCGCCAGCGTCGTTGCCGGAGTAGCCGCGGGGTTGAGCGGATCGATGTACGCGATTACACTGCGGTTCGTCAATACCTCCGTGTTCGCGACCAACGTCACACTGGACGCGCTTCTCATGACGATCATCGGCGGAGTGGGGACGTTGTTCGGCGGCATGATTGGCTCAGCGCTGATTCTCTTGGCTCATACAGGTTTGACCGATCTGGCCAAGGTGCACTGGATCTTTGAGCGGTGGATGATCTTCTTCGGTGCCATCTATATTCTGGCCGTCATGTTTTTCCCACAAGGTATTGTTGGCAGCATCCGGCAATGGCGGGAAAAATGGACCAAAACTGTAGCTTCTAAATAGGTCAAAACTACTAAAATCCTGGTTCACTTTCATAGTGAATCGGGATTTTTTTTCGACAAATCCTGAAACAGGAAAAAAATTTTACAGTAATTTCTTCATCTGGTATGATACGAAGTGTCGAAATTTGTAATATACTCAAAACCGTGTCTTTCATCAGAAAATTAATCTTGATGATAGGACGATTCCAGTTAGGGAGGCTTCTATGGAGAAAGCTTGCGAAGTTTTTTATTCCAGCAGAAATCCTAGTTTGGACGAGAAAGGACGCAAAAAAGAAACTGAATTTCGCCAATTAAAGGCAGGTTAGCGCATTTACATATAAATGATTAGCGGAATGAAATTGGATAGGAAGACTAGACAAAAAAATTAGAAAGAATCGCAGGGAGAGTCATTATGTATAAACGTGTAATTTCTGAAGAGGACTATCAAAAATTCCATCAGATCAAAAAAGCGGTTTGGGAAGAAAATGGTTTTGAAATGGAATCCGCAAAAGCGGGCTCCACTTGTTTCTTAATGATTGCGGAGGAAGGCGAAGCGGTAGGAACGGTTGAATTTACGCCTTTCGCAAAAGTTAGTGATTCTATGAAGAATTTATTCCAAGATGTTCTGGAAGAAGACATGGTCGCCATGGAATTAGACAGCTTTGCCGTTCTTCCCAATTACCGCAAAAAACTAGGTGGAGAAATTGTATGTTTAATGGTTGATTTTGCCGAAAAACATGGGTTTACACATGCAATTGCCATTTTCCAGCCAGCCTATTTGAACTCACTGCAAAATCGTTACGGATTAGAAGGCAAGCAGGTCAAAGAGCAGTTCTACTATAAGGGCGATAACGTAGCCCCAGGCATCCTGAATCTAAAAGAAATGTATACAAACAAACAGGATGGCCGATTTTCATGGTATTCAGAGCCAGTCGAACAGAAGGAGGAAGTATTAGCGTGGGGAACATCGACTTACTAAGAAGGCGTAACAATTGGGTTGTTCTTGTATTTGCGAGCATTATCACAGGTCTTCAACTTTTGAATCTTTATATGGGAATTTCACTTGGCTTTGTGTTTTCAGTGCTGGGTATTATTTATGTACTCTTGGCGCCAATGGCTTATATTTCGAATCGTCCAAGCCTGCAAGCGACAATGGCTCCTATCGGGAAATATTTTAACCTTGTAGTCATTGGCGTGTTCATGTTCGTCATTGCGAAACTTGACCCGCACATGATTAACATTTGCTTCATTTATTTCTACATTGCCGTGATGGGAATCTACCAAGACAAATTGATTAACCTTCTAGCCATTATCATTGGTATATCTGTAGAGACTTACTTTTTCATAACAGATGGAGAAAAGATCTTCCATACAACTTCTTGGAATGAAGGGATTTACTTCTTGTTAACCTTGGTCTTCGTCTCTTTAGCGAGTATGTTACAAGCCAAATTCAATAATAGTTTGCAAAAAGAGAATGAAGAGCAGAAGTTAGAAGCAATTAAATCCAAAGATTCTCTTCAAAAAATACTGAATCGCATCAACAATTCCCTTGTTTCTGTGAAAACCTATCAAGAAAACCTGAACCAAGCCACAGAGGGAGCGAATAATCGAGCGGTTGAAATCGTTGCCTCTATTGAAAGCATTCTGCATACGTTTGCCGATCAAACGAAGCAATCCGTTGAGGTATGTAAGGAAATGGAATCGACTAACGCACAAGTCGAGGATATGACTCGCTCCGTAACGGAAATGCATGAATATGTGGAGTCTACGAAGGAAGCGACTGTAGAAAGCGGCAAGAGAATTGAAATTCTCGAAAATGATTTGGAAGATTTCAATGGAAATATTCAAACGACAATCAATCTGATGCAAGAACTTCATTCCGAAACAGAATCTATTGAAAGAATTATTCAAGCCATTTCCGATATCTCCGCTCAAACGAATTTGCTTGCCTTGAACGCGACGATCGAAGCGGCAAGAGCAGGTGAGCATGGACGCGGTTTTGCTGTGGTTGCCGATGAAGTAAGAAAACTGGCGGAATCCTCAAAAGTATCGTCCGAATCCATTGCGGAGCTCCTCCTGGCTTTCCGAGGAAAAATTGAGCTCGCATCGACGACGATCTCCGAGTCCAAAACGTCTATTGAGAAGAATCGCGAAGGTATGGGAGAAGTGAAGGCCATATTCTCTGATGTCGATTCCTATATGAAAACTTTCTCCGATCGAACCAAGCATTTGCATGAATTCATCAATGATGTGCGAGGAATGATGCAGGAAGTAAGCGCCAAGGTAGAGGTTACCGCTAATGTTACGGATACGAACAAAGATAGCCTGGAAGATGTCTTAGGACTTGTTTCTAAACAACAAAAGGAAATCATTGATCTATCTGACGGCTTTGGACAGCTGGAAAAACAAATGTCGGATCTCAATCGCTAAGAACTTGAATGCAAAAAAAACGAAACTCCATTGGGAATCCAATGGAGTTTTTGTGATTTTATCGGAAAGTCTAATAACTTTACAGAGGTAAAGTTATTAAACTTTCCTTCCATTCGCGCAAGCCTTGAAAGAAATGAAAAAAAGCCTCTTTATAAGGTTTATTTATCTTATTTGAATATAGTTTAGTTCCCATTAGTGGAAGTTGTATCATTTTATATGAGCCACATCGAGCCAATTCTATTGGCGGATGGCCCCTCGAAAATAGACGAACACTGCTGGAAGTAGAATAACCAATGCAAAGGAGTGGAGATCATGATCAGTCAACTTTCATGGAAAGTTGGTGGACAGCAAGGGGAAGGAATCGATAGTACCGGAGAAATGATTGCGATTGCGTTGAATCGTTTAGGGTACTATCTTTATGGCTATCGCCTTTTTTCTTCCCGAATCAAAGGTGGACATACTGAATACAAAATCCGTGTCAGTACGAAGCCGATTGGTGCTATCTCAGACAAAGTGGATATTCTTGTGGCTTTCGATCAGGAAACGATCGACGTTAATCTTCAAGAACTTCATGAAAACAGCTTGATCATTGCCGATTCCAAATTTTCTCCTCAGGTTCCAGAAGATCGAAAAGGAAATCTGTACACTGTACCGTTCACTGAAATAGCCGATCAATTGGGAACTTCATTAATGAAAAACATGGTGGCCCTTGGTGCATCGACTATTGTTTTGGGGCTTCAACCAGAAGTATTTACTGAAGTAGTGACTGAAGTGTTCGCGAAAAAAGGACCAAGCGTTATTGCCAAGAATATGGAAGCGATTTCAAAAGGTGCAGAGTACTTCCTTGCCCAACAAGGCGGCAATCCGTCAAACCTGCAATTGGAGCCTGCGGATGGCAAGAAACGCATGTTCATGATTGGTAACGAAGCCATTTCTTTGGGATTTATCGCGGCTGGTGTCCGTTTCATGTCCGCTTATCCAATCACTCCAGCTTCAGAAATTATGGAATATCTATCGAAAAAGCTTCCTGAACTGGGTGGAGCCGTGATCCAGACGGAAGATGAAATTGCTGCGGCAACAATGGCGATTGGAGGGAACTTCGCAGGCGTGCGAACCATTACAGCTACCTCTGGTCCTGGTTTGTCGCTGATGACGGAAGCGATTGGACTTGCGGGTATGACAGAGACTCCGTTAGTGATCGTTAACACCCAGCGTGGAGGCCCTTCAACCGGTCTTCCAACCAAGCAGGAACAAAGTGACGTCAACGCGATGATTTACGGTACACATGGGGAAATCCCTAAGGTTGTACTTGCTCCTGGTACTGCTGAGGAAGCGTTCTATGATGCCATTGAAGCCTGCAACATCGCGGAAGAATATCAGGTTCCCGTCATTCTCGCAACCGACTTGCAATTGTCTTTAGGCAAGCAAACCGTAGAACCGCTAGACTTCAATCGGATTCAGATTCGCCGTGGCAAGCTGGTGATGGAGGATCAGGAAGAGCAAGCAAACGGATTGTTCAAGCGTTATGCGTTCACTGAGGACGGAGTTTCTCCTCGTGTGATTCCAGGTGTGAAAAATGGGATTCATCACGTTACCGGTGTTGAACATAGCGAGACTGGCCGTCCAAGCGAGCAGACAGCCAACCGTAAGAAAATGATGGACAAACGACTGAATAAACTCAGCTCGTTACGGATTCCGAACGCTATTCTTGTGGATGCCAAACAGGAGACTCCAGACGTTCTTTTCGTGAGCATGGGATCGACTCGTGGCGCTGTTCATGAGGCGGCGGAGCAACTTGAGCAAGAAGGTATGAAGTTCAACCATGTCCATGTTCGCCAGCTTTGCCCGTTCCCTGTACAAGACATTCTGCCATATGTCCAACAAGCGAAACGGATTGTGGTGGTAGAAAATAACGCGACAGCCCAACTGGCCGACCAATTGAAGCTATATACAGGAAATGCTGAGAAGATTGCCTCTGTCCTCAAATATGACGGCAATCCGTTCCTGCCTTCGATCATCTACCAAGAAACCAAGGAGCTGATGAAATCATGGCAACCTTCAAAGACTTTCGTAATGATGTAAAACCAAATTGGTGTCCAGGGTGTGGCGACTTCTCCGTTCAGGCAGCGATTCAACGCGCGGCAGCCAATGTCGGGATTGAACCAAACAATCTGGCGGTAATCTCCGGTATCGGATGTTCTGGTCGGATTTCAGGCTATTTGAACTCGTACGGCTTGCACGGTATCCACGGACGCGCTTTGCCAATTGCTCAGGGAGTGAAAATGGCGAATCGAGAATTAACCGTTATTGCATCCGGTGGAGACGGGGATGGTTTTGCCATCGGTACAGGTCATACGGTTCATGCGATCCGCCGAAATATGGACATCACCTATATTGTGATGGATAACCAAATCTATGGATTGACCAAAGGCCAAACCTCTCCGCTCAGCAATGTTGGATTTGTCACCAAGAGTACGCCTAAAGGCGCGATTGAAACGCCTCTTTCCGCCTTACAATTGGCCCTTTCATCGGGTGCTACCTTCGTTGCGCAAGCCATGGCGAGCGATCTGAAAGAAATGACGGATCTGATCGAGAGAGGGATCAAACATGAAGGCTTCTCATTGATCAATGTGTTGAGCCCTTGTGTCACGTTCAATAAAACCAACACCTATGATTGGTTCAAAGAACACGTCAAGAGCTTATCGGAGATTGAGGGCTACGATCCTTCCAATAAGGGTCAAGCTTTTCTTACCCTCTTGGAAAACGAGGATCTGGTCAGCGGACTGATTTATCAGGATACGACCAAAAAACCATACGAAGATGTAGTGCCAGGTTTCAAGGAAGAAGCGCTGGTTAAGCAATCCAATGAGCTAGAACCGGCTTATTTTAGCAAACTGTGCGCTGAGTTTATGTAAATAGTATTCCAGTAGCCAAAAACACTAAGGGGTACCATTAGACAGTAGTAGACTGTCCAGGTACCCCTTTTAGATGTTTCTTTGGTTATCTCATTTTACAGGCTGACAGAGCTTGTATCTTCTTTCCGGACGGCCAACTGTCCCGTAGAGAACTTCTACTTCCAGTTCATTGTCGGATACGAGAAACTCCAGATACCTTCGCACTGTACAGTGGCTTACTCCAACTATTTGCGATAATTCATCCGCATTGACGCTTCCGGTTTCGTGCTGTAATTTTTCTCGAATAATTTTTAATGTATGCTTGTCAATGCCTTTAGGCAAGCATTTGACCGTGGTTTCTTCTTGATTGGCCACCGATTTTTGTTGAGGGTGAAAATATAAATCGACTTCATGCTGATCCATGAATTTGGTGTGAGTCAGCTGCTGTCTCGTGAAAGAATATTGTTCCAATGTGGATAAAAACTTGTCGATCATAATCGGTTTAATAATATAACTGAAAGCCCCGCCTCGAATCGCTTCGCTCACTGTGTCCGCATCATTGGCCGCCGTAACCAGAATAACGTCAATTTCCCGCTGATTCTTTCTAATTTCCCAAAGCAAGTCGATTCCATTCATATCAGGCAAGAAAACATCCAACAGAATCAAGTCAGGTGTGAATACTTCCAGTAGCTCTAAAGCCTGTTTGCCTGAGCTCGCGGAAGCAATGACACGATATCCATCCATTTTATGAGTGAATTGTTCGTATATTTTTGCGGCTACTTCATCATCTTCCACGATCATAACCGTAATCTCTTTCGACATACTCAATTCCTCCTCATGCTGTTAATTTTTTGGAATGACGACAGTAAATCTGGCTCCTCCTAATTGGCTGTTTGATAAGAAGATTTGTCCATTCAGCAATTCAAGCGAGTTTTTCACCAGTGCCAAGCCGATTCCATGGTTATCACCATTTTTCGTTGTGAATCCATCAGAAAAAATAGCGCTTTCCAAATCTTTCGGCACACCAGCACCATTATCTTCAACATCAAAAATAATGTCATTCCCCAGATCGGTAAAGGACACTTTGACTTCGGAACCTGAAGGATTATTTGCTCTGGCAGCATCCATGGCGTTGTCGATGATGTTTCCCAGGATCGTGACCAAAAGCTTCGAATCGATATGTTCTGGAATACTCTCCAAATTGCTTTCTCGATCGATTTCCAGCGAGACTTTTAACTCCTTGGAGCGATTGCTTTTGCCAAGCAGACAGGCGGCGATGAGCGGCTCCTTCACGGACGACATCAGGAAGGCGATAATATCCTGACGTTCCTTCACTTCGCCTGAAATCAATTCCATCGCTTTATCGTATTGTTTCAACCCCAATAGCCCATAGATCGTGTTCAATCTGTTTAGGTATTCGTGGTTGTGAGCCCTCATGTTTTCGAAGTAGGTATTGATTTTGGAAATTTCATTGTTTAGTTGCTCAATCTCGGAGTGCGGCCGAATCGTCAGCGCAACACCCATTACTTTATCTTCTTGTAGGATGGGAGACAAGTCCATCATAAATAGCTCGTGACCAAAAAGAATGTTTTGATTGCTTTGTCCTTTTTTTGTTTGGATAACTTCATGGATAATTCCTTTTAATCGTTCATTTTGAAACTTGCCGCCAACCGTTAGATGAAGGTTTTCCAACAGTTCGCGCGCGCGTTTGTTCATCGAGATGACCCGAACTTCCAAGTCAACGGCAACAATCGCGTCGCGAATAAATTCCAGGATGGCTTCTTTTTCTTTAAATAGAAAGGAGACTTCCTCAGGCTCAAGGCCAAAGAAGAGTCTCTTAATTCGTCTGGCGATAAAAAACGCGCCAATGGCCCCAATCGATAGAAGAATAACAGATAGCAAAATGATGTTTGCTTTATACTCGAAGACCCGTCTTTCTATGTCCGTTCTTAAAAATCCAACAATGGTAGCGCCAATGGCTTCTCCTTTGTCGTTCGTAATAGGTGTAATCGCTTTGATGGCCTCTCCCATCGGTCCGTTCGCTTTTAGGAGAGCGGATTGTTTGGAGTTGATAACGGTGTCCACTTTCGTTGCGGTAGGTTTGCCAATAAAGCTTGGATTTGGATGTGAATAGCGTATTCCTTCCTTGCCCGCAACGACGATGTAACTGGCTCCGGTCTTTAGCCGATACGACTCGGTGATAGGCTGGATGGTGCTTGAAGGATTTTTTTGTTTAAAAGAGTCAATAATTTTATCATTCGCAGATGTTAATTTGGCGACAATCATTGCCTGTTGCCCCATATAGTTTTCCAATATATTCACAAGCATTGCCGTAAATAGAACGCTTACAATTATCGTGCTTAAAACGACGACGGATGTAATTAAGAGAACAATTTGGGTAAAAAGAGTAATCCGAATCTTTTTCATGCTGTCCACCTTAGAAGATGATGTATTTTCAGATAATAAAGTGTTTATTCAATATACAACTCGAAAAGTCAGAAGGGGAGAAAATCCGAAAAAGTTCATAAAAACGTTAAATTCATCAACAAGTTTAATAGCGTGAAAAAAATGATTTTTATTTACTTTTATATCACTATTAAAACAAATTTACTTAAACTGGATTTTGAATGTGAGGTATGTGATTGTAGATGGTGAAAGGTACCTTTTCAGAGTTTGAAAGATATGGACAATAACTCTTCCGAAGAGAGGTGTAAACATGTCTGCAACAAATGCGATTCAACAAGGAAAAAGTTCCGGAAAAGCCGAGAAAAAATGGATTTGGATGCTATTAGCCACAGTTGCCATGATCATTGTGCTTTTACTTCCTACTCCGGCAGGACTTGCGGTGGCAGGGCAGCGGGCATTGGCGGTTCTTGTATTTGCGGTCATTCTCTGGATGTCAGAGGCCGTTTCGTATCCTGTCAGCGCAGCTTTAGTTCTTGCTTTAGCTACACTGTTGTTAGGTTTAGCTCCAAGTCTTGATGATCCTCATAAAATTTTGGGAACCAAGGAATCCTTGGACATGGCTCTATCCGGATTCAGCAATTCGGCAGTAGCGCTAGTGGCTGGAGCTCTATTCCTGGCGGCAGCCATGCAGGTGACAGGTCTTGATAAGCGTATAGCACTCGTTATTCTTTCAAAAGTTGGTTCTAGTACTCGCGGCATCCTTTTTGGAGCGATTATGGTCGCGGTCGTCCTGTCCTTTTTAGTTCCAAGCACAACAGCACGGGTTGGCGCCATCGTACCAATTATTCTTGGGATGGTAGCAGCATTTGGTTTAGAAAAGAATAGCCGGTTCGCCGCTTTGATTATGATCGCTTCCGCTCAGGCAGCATCGATCTGGAATATCGGGGTCAAAACGGCGGCAGCTCAAAACATGGTGGCAATCGGTTTCATGGAAAAAGCATTCCATACCAGCGTCACATGGGGTGAATGGTTCCTGTATGCAGCGCCTTGGGCAATTGTAATGTCTGTGGTTCTATACTTTGTTATGTTAAAAGTAATTCCGCCTGAAATGAAAAATATCCCGAACGGTCAGCAAATGGTTCAAGAGCAATTGAAAGCGCTTGGAAAGCTGACTGGAGCGGAAACCCGTTTGCTGATCATCTCGCTCGTACTGCTATTCCTGTGGGCGACTGAGAAAGTCGTTCATCCGCTTGACAGTACAACTACGATGATCATTGCAGTAGCGGTCATGCTGACTCCTAAAATTGGTGTCTTCACCTGGAGTCAAGTGGAAAAATACATTCCATGGGGTACTATTATCCTGTTTGCGGTGGGGATTTCGCTTGGTACCATCCTATTGAAAACCAAGGCGGCAACCTGGTTGGCTAACGCATTTTTCAGCAGCATGGGTCTCGATACGATGCCTATACTGGCCATTATCGCCATCCTTGCCTTGTTCAACATCGTGATTCACTTAGGTTTTGCAAGCGCAACCAGTCTTGCTTCGACCTTGATTCCAATCGTCATTGCTTTGGTCCAAGGCTTGGATCGCCCGGACATGAATCTCGTGGGTATGGTTCTGATCCAACAGTTTGTTGTAAGCTTCGGTTTTATCCTGCCTGTGAACGCGCCACAGAATATGGTGGCCTTCGGTACAGGAACGTTTACAACCAAGGACTTCATCAAGTCTGGTATTCCATTAACGGTTATCGGCTATCTGTTGCTCCTGTTGTTTGCGGCAACCTATTGGAAGTGGATGGGATTGTTGTAGTCGTCTAGTATAATCTGCTAGGAACATAATATGAAGTAAAAGAGGGGAGTTACTAGGTAACTCCCCTCAGTCTGTATGAGAAAACCTTATGTTTAATGATGAAATGTATAAGGGTGTCTATAGAAGTGAAAGTCGATATTCTCGAAGGAAGAATACCGACTTTTTTAATGAACTAAAGATCTCTGTTAATGGAGAAAGATACCACTAATAGTGGAGGTTTTATTCGGCAACCATGGCATCTGCTTTCGTTTGATGAACGGTTCCAAATGGATGCTGAGGTGGAGCATAGATCGAGTAAAGTTTAAGCGGTGTATTACCCGTATTGATTAGATTGTGCCATGTTCCAGCAGGAACAACGATTGCAAAGTCATCATAAACATTAGCTTGAAAATCTAATCTATCTTTGCTTTTACCCATTTGAACGAGTCCTTGACCCTCTTCAATACGCAGGAATTGATCCAGTGTCGGATGAATTTCTAAGCCGATATCTTCTCCAACATTGATAGTCATTAAGGTAACTTGCAAATGCTTACCTGTCCATATTGCTGTACGGAAAGTGTTGTTTTGCTTAGCAGCCTCATTAATATTAATTACAAATGGATTTGGGCCATAATCTTTCAATTCATATCTTCTATAATAAACATTCCAGTTGTTATTCCAACCAACATTCTGATTGTAATAATAAGGGTTCCAGTTATTACACCAATTGTAATTCCAATTGTTATGCATTAGATTAGACGACTGATGGTGATAACCTGATTTGCCGTACAAATTCATTCTCCTCCCATGATCTATTATTTTCTTTTTATCCTATGCTGTTGCCTTTTTAAAGGGAAAGAAAATGTACAATAATGGGCACGGATTCCATTATTGTAATTTAGAGTTACTGAGGATAACTGCCCTTTAGTTGAACAACTAAAAAGATGCAAGCACAGCCAACAAATTAGCTGTGTTTGTGTTTGTTTTATAAAGAATCAACGTTATGCATGAATCTAACATCTTTTTACTTTCATTCCATTCGCGTAAGCCCGCTAAGGAAAAGATTTCGTCACTTGCAGTCTCCTTGGAAGTGATGCTCAGCGAGCGAAAGGAGAAAGGGAGAAGAGTCGCCACCCAACCCCGCAGGGGCGCGAAGCGTTTGGCGACTCCCTTTCGCAGTGAAAGAGCGGACTTTTCCGCATCATTGCGAACTTCCACAGAGCGAAAAGGGACGAAGTCTTTTCTGCCTTGTAATCTTTTTGTAACCTATTCCCTCAATCGAAATGATATAAAAATAGAAAGATACCCTATGAATAGAAAATATGTAACAATAACAGGATGAACCATGATGCTACAGAACGAACAAGGAACAGGTGAGAAAGTGTGAAGGTGAGCTATTTCGTATCCATTGCGGCAATGCTTGGATTATTAACCGGCTGTGGCATTCAGTCGCCAAGTCAGTTAACCAAACCTCCCAAGCAAGAGCAGTCTATGCAAGATATCATGCGTGCAGTAAACCAATATATTCCGAAGGGCGCGCAACTCACGATTCCGAGTCAAAGTCAGGAAAAGAGCGCCATTTATCAAGTTGACCTTGATGGAGACGGCTCCAATGAGATTGTTACATTCTATCAGAACACTTCATCATCCGACGCCCAGAACGGAATGCTTGTTTTGAAGCGAGAGGGGAATTCGTGGACGAAACTTGCTGATTGCAAAGGACTGGCGTCTGACGTAAAACAGGCTGAGTTTCAAGATGTGAACGGAGATTCTTTCCCAGACATTATCGTGGGTTGGGGCTATGCGGAAGGAACCGATGGGGAAGTAGCTGTTTATTCTTACCAGAAGCAACAGCTCTCGACCATTTGGAGTCATCCGTATTCGGCTTTAGGAATAGGCGACGTAGACGGAGATCACAAGGCGGAAATTTTAGTCATCGAACATAATCACGATCAACTCACTGCAGAAGGCAGGCTGTACTCCTATGCAGGATCAGAGATGAAAGAGAGCCAGCACATTCCCTTGGATGGCAGCGTAAATGGATTTTCGCAGGTAGTCATCGGTAAAGCCACCCCTGATCAGCTGGGGATTTTTATCGATGCCGATGTAGGAGCCCATTCGGCCATGACTTCTCTGCTCATGCTAAAGAAGGGCAAGCTCGTGGATGTGCTGGCGGATGAGAGCGCTCAACAACTAGCCTATAAAGAATATCCCTTGTACAGCCAGGATGTGAATCATGATGGAATCGTGGAAATTGGGACACTAACCGCCCCTCCAGGAACAGAAGATCTGAGCATGGCGGATACACCGTGGGTGCAATCCTGGTATCAACTGAATCCTGATCTGGGTTCCAAGATGAAGTTTAAGCTGGTTCAGGAGAATTACGCCAACTATGGGTTTGGATTCGACTTTACGATCCCGACCAACTGGCAAGGGAAATATACGATTGTTCGAAAAAGAACGGAACAGCAAGAGGATATCCAATTCCTTTATCTGGCCCATTCCGCCAAGCCCGAGGCACCATTGCTGACACTTCATTTGATCAAGCGTGAAAACTGGTCACGCGAACAAAAACAATACCCGCATGCCATTGTGCTAGGCGAGAATAACGGAAGAATGATTGTGGGGGAGCTACCGACCAAAGCCCCTGCATTATCTGCGGAAGAGTCCGCGGCCTATCAACAGCTTCAATTGGATGAGGCCAAGCTCCGACAGGCTTTTCGAACCTTTCATTTATAGAAGAAAGGAGGAGACCTAATGAAAGTCCTTCTATTGGAAGATGAACAATCGATCCGTGATTTTGTGCGGATCAATTTGAAGCGGCAAGGATATGAAGTGTACGAAGCGGCGACGGGAGAAGAGGCGCTACGTATCGTTCAGACGCATTCCGATGTGGAGATTGCCATTCTGGATGTTATGCTTCCAGGAATATCAGGCTTAGAAGTGTGTCAAGAATTGCGTCGCCAATACCCGCGGATGGGCATCATTATGCTCACAGCCAAAGGGCAGGAGACTGACAAGGTCATGGGGCTTGAGTATGGTGCGGATGATTACGTCGTGAAGCCTTTTAGCCCAACAGAATTAATGGCACGAGTAAAATCGCTTGCTCGAAGACTTCATGCAAGCGACCCGAAGACACAGGAGGAAAGCCCTCTCAAGCAGGAGATGGGCCCATTTATCCTCTCAATTGATCAGCAGCGGCTATACAAGACTGATAGAGAAATTCTACTGACGCCCACTGAATTGCAGATTGTGAGACTTTTTTGGGATAACCCGAATAAAGCGATCAGTCGTGACGAAATCCTCAATCAGGTGTGGGGGAAACACTACGTTGGCGATCTCAAGGTGGTTGATGTCAACATGAGAAGATTGCGCCAAAAGATTGAGGACGACCCTTCGCACCCGCAATTTATTGAAACGGTCTGGGGATATGGGTATCTGTGGAGAAAGGATTAAGCGTATGAGCAGTATAAAGAGCAAGTTGGTGCTACGCTTCAGCTTCATCATTCTATTGATTGTGATCGTGTTTGAATTGCTCTTTTTGACAGTCGTTCAACAGTATTATGTAGCAGGCGCCAAAAATGATTTGGTCAATCGAGCCATTACGTCCACCGCGTTTTTCAACAAGTATATTCCCACCTACCATCTAAAAGAAAAAGCCAAATACATTCTGGAGAACATCCCGCCTGAAGAGACAGCCAAGGCCCAGATTATCGACTGGCAAGGCAATGTCGTGCTGCAATCGTACGGATACTCCGCTGGAGCCAAGGTCCTGACCGAAGATGTACGAAAGGCATTAGATGGACAGACCGGTATCTGGATCGGCAAAGAAGCGGATTCGGGTGAGAGAATCCTTGCCGTCTCCAATCCGTTAAAAGAGATGGATACCACGATTGGTGTTTTACGCTATAGCGTCTCCATGGAAAATGTGTATCACACCGTTTACCTCATCACAGGTATCTCCTTGGGGGTGGGGTTAATCGTGGTGCTGGTCTTTATCTGGATCAGCACGCTGATGTCCAACCGTATCGTGCGACCCATCAAGGAGCTGACTCGGGTCACTGCCGAAATGGCAAGGGGCACGTTAGATTTGCGGGTCACGAAATCAAGTGATGATGAAATTGGCACGCTAGCGGATACCTTCAACTATATGACAGGAGAGTTGATGAGGCATGAGCAGCTCAAAAATGAATTTATTTCTTCTGTCTCACACGAGCTGCGTACACCGCTGACTTCCATTAAAGGGTGGAGCGAAACACTTTTGACTGGCGATCTTAGCGATACGGAGGAAACCTCTCAGGGTCTACAGGTAATTGGCAAAGAGACCAATCGATTAATCGGCTTGGTAGAGGAATTGCTTGATTTCTCCAAGTTCCAGCGAGGGGTCGTTCAGCTGGAATTGCAGGTGGTGGATATTCGAGATATTCTGGCCGAGATCAATCAACAGTTCAGTTATCGGGAGCAACAAACCGTACAGATGAAGGTGGAGTGGGAGGATGATCCCCTTTTGGTTCAAGGCGACGAAAATCGCTTAAAACAGGTGTTTATCAATATTTTGGATAACGCCTTGAAGTTTACGAAACAGAATCCACACGGTCAGATTCTCCTGAGCGCTCAGTGCCAAGACGGGAATGTCATCATCCGCTGTCAGGACAATGGAGTAGGAATACCCGCAGAGGATTTAACACGAATCGCCACCAAGTTCTACAAAGGCAGCTCCAAGCTGTCGGGAAGCGGGCTTGGACTTGCGATTTCCCAAGAAATTATTGAGCTGCATCATGGACAGTTACAGATTGAGAGTAATGAAGGTACCACCGTGACGATTGTTTTGCCGCAAGCTCAGTTGTAGTTGTAACCCTTTTGTAACCCTCTTCTTTGGTAAAAGTCGTATAACTAAAGTATCAAAGACAAAGTGAGGGACCTGAACCATGAAAAAATCAATCAAAACAAAAACAATCGCATGTGGAATCTTACTTGCCGCATTGATGGCGGCACCGAACGCCTTTGCCATGGGACAGGCAGGAAAAGCCGTTCCAAAGGCCGCACCTTCTGGAATGTTCAAAATCAGTGAGATGAAGGCCGATGTGACCGGAGATAAGGTTCAGGATACGATTACCCTTTTCGGCAAAAGAGAGAAAGCAACCGACATTTATAATGAAGAGTTGCTCATAAACATCGCCAATCCTATCAACAAACAAACGATCAACATCCCGATCAAGGATGGGGGATATAATCCTACGCTCACTCTGCATGATTTTACGGGAGATCATGTGGCTGACCTGTTCATTGGCGCTGATACGGGTGGAAGCGGCGGCTTCTCCACCTATCATATGTATCAGATTAACAACAAGAAGCCTGTAGAGATCAAGCTGCCGGGTATTGGCAATAAGGGCGAAGAAGGGTTATTCGGACTCATGTTCAACCAACTGAAACCGATTGACCTGAACCAAGACGGAACTTATGAATTGCAAGGGATCGAGCGAATGACTGGAGAGTCTAATGCAGATGTCAGAATGTATATCTCCACTTTTTGGAAGTATGATAAATCCAAATGGAACCTCGTTAAAGCCGGCGGGTTTATACCGGAAACGCTCGATTTGTTCGGCAAATGGAAGAATCAGCAGACAGGAAAAGCAATGGAATTCACAACTAATGGCCAATTGCTGAAGGCAGGCGAAAAAGCGAGCACCTACTACTTCCAAGACAGTAACCATGTGATGGTTGTAAGCGAAGGACATCTAAAAGTGATCGGTTTTGAATTGCAAAAAAACAAGCTGGTATGGGACACCGAAAATGGTCATGAACAAACTTTCTTAAAATAATAATATTATTTAACAATAAACTTTATTAAACCGTTGGATTTAGCATTTTGCTACATTCTTCCGGTTTTTTTCTTTTTTTTATGTTTTATACATCATTTTTCAGGGTAAGTAATCTCTAAACTCACTTCATTATGAAATAAAGAGTGGAGATGGTTATCATGAAATTCAAATCAGTAAAAATGCGAACATTGGTCATTATGCTTCCTATTATTATCGGAATGTTGGTAACCGTGCTGGGCTACGCTTACGTCTCCGTTAACTCATTCATGGATGAAGAATTGAAAAGCAATATGAGCAAAGAATTAAGCGCTGTCTCGAATAGTATTCAAAATAAAGTGACGGCTCATTCACGAGTGGTAGAAACCAATGCCAGAGTCGTCGAAAGCCTTTCCAGCAAAATAACTCTTGATCAATTTCACAAGATGCTGTCCTATGGTTTATCGGTTAATAAAGGTACATATGGTCTCGGGATCTTCTATGAACCGAATCGTTATGACGCCAAAACTAAGTATTTTTCAACCTATGCCCATCGGGATAATGCAAAAATCACGACGACCGAAGAATATAATGATCCTTCCGTGGATTACCCGAATCAAGATTGGTATAAAATTGCGACAAACACCACCGAAAGCGTGGTTTTCTCTGAGCCTTACACGGATGATAAATTAAATGTATCCATGGTAACCGCTTCTGTTCCTTTTTACGATGAACAGAAAAAACTGCTCGGTGTCATGACAGGGGATATTGACCTGACCGCCATTCAGCAAGCCATCTCTTCAATTAAATTGGGCGAAACAGGCTGGGCATTCTTGCTCGACCATAACGGGAATTACCTGGCTACCCCGGAAACAGATAAAATCATGAAGACCAAAATCACCGAAGATCCTAATGCTTCGATCGCTAAGATTGGTCCCGAGCTTTTACAACAGGAACATGGTCATGCTATCTTCGATGATAAACAGGGCAAGAATCAGGTTTTCTATCAAAAAATTGATGGAACCAACTGGGTTTTGGCACTCGTTATGCCAGAAAAAGAGCTTCATGCTCCGTTAAATGCTCTGCTTACATCCCTGGGACTCATTTCGATTGTTGGCATTCTCATCATTGGAATAGTCATTAGCTTCTATAGTCGATACTTGACGAACCAAATCAAGACTGTTAACGAGCTGTCGCTGGCGATGGCGCAAGGAGACTTTACACAAACACTTACAGTTCGCTCAGCGGATGAGTTTGGGCAAATGGCTCAGAACTTTAACCAGATGGCTTTTAATGTCAAAGCGTTATTAAGCCAAATTGCTGCCAGCTCTCATCACGTGGCGGCCACCTCGGAACAATTGACAGCAAGTGCCGAAGAAACCAGTAAAGCAACCGAGCAGATCGCTAATTCGATTCAGGAAGTGGCCGTCGGATCGGATAATCAGGTGAGAAGCGTAGAGCAAAGCACTAAGGCAATTGTAGAAATGACGAGTGGAATTGATCAGATTGCTCAGAACGCTCAACATGTAACGGAAACAGCACAACAAGCGTTATATATGGCGGAGGGTGGAAATCAATCCATTCAAACCGCTATGACCCAAATGAATTCGATTAGCGATCATATTGGGGAATTATCGGAGATTGTGCAAGGTTTGGGCACACATTCCCAACAGATTGGACAGATTCTGGAAGTGATCTCCGGAATCGCCGATCAAACCAACCTGTTAGCGCTGAATGCGGCGATTGAAGCGGCGAGAGCAGGGGAGCATGGGCGCGGATTTGCGGTAGTAGCGGATGAGGTTCGCAAACTGGCGGAACAATCGTCCCAATCTGCCCAAAAAATATCGCATCTCATCACATCGATTCAGGTAGAAACAACCAAAGCTGTTGATGCGATGGCAACCAGCACGAAAGAAGTTACCTCTGGAATTGATATCGTGAATAACGCCGGGGAGTCCTTCCAACTTATCCAAGACTATGTCAATCAGGTTGCTCAACGAATTGCGGAGGTTTCAGATTCAGCGAGAGCGCTCTCGTCTCATACGCAACAAGTTGTGGAATCCACCAATTATATTGCCCAGGTGGCGGACGATACAGCGGCCGGTACACAGAACGTTTCGGCGGCCTCAGAAGAACAGCTGGCTTCAATGGAGGAAATCACCTCTTCTGCTGCCTCTCTCTCCCATATGGCGGAAGAGCTTCACGGGCTGATCAGCAAGTTTAAAGTTTAAAGTGAAAACCAATGCCAAAAACCCGTTCGATTACAAGTCGAGCGGGTTTTTGTGATAATAATCACCACGATCAAACGAAAATTCACGATAATAGTGAATAGGTGTTCATGGGTTGTATGAATATTAAAAGCATGAATCAATTTTGTGTCTGTGATTGGAGGACATACGGTTTTGGTAAAGATACTTTTCGGATTGCATCTTTCTTTTCTATTCATTTGGGCAGTAGCGCTTGTGACAACCTTGATTCAGAGCAGACAAGTAAGCAAGAACTGGAATACTCCCAAAACTCGGTCCCGTCTCGAAATGATCGTTCTCTTGGTCAGATGGGTGCTAAATCCCAGCTCGTTTATAGTATTGGTAACGGGGATCTTCATGATTGAAAACATGGGACTTGTTCACACCCAAAAACCGCTTTACATTCTTCTGATGGAGTTTGGTGGAGCTGCTTTAATTTTTGGCTCGATCATCTTCCTGACACTTCAGTCTTTGAAAATTAAAAAACTGGTGAATCAATCACTTGATGTCGAACAAAAAACAGGAGCCCAACTCGTTTCAGGGTTAGGCTTGATGACAGGTGGCACGGTAATCCTCGCACTTGTTGTCCTATTGATCGCGTATACTAAAGTGTCTTAAACGATTCATGCTCAATTCCCTCATCTGGTTTGTTCAGTAGGGCTTTGATCTCGCCCTGATCTCCCTTGGCATTAATCAATTCTACTAACTGGAACAGACCCTCAACGTCCTTTTCTTCAGAAAATGCTTCTCGTTTTTCCATCCGTTAGCCTTTAATCGAGTGCAGCCATTCGACGTAGCATTCATCACAGAGAAGTTCCTCTCGATCTTGCTTTCCTTGGAAAAAGCTGATCAGATGGACACTTTCGGTTTCATGCTCGCAATGAAAGCATTGGTAAGTGGTCATGGGAACGCCCCTTTCTGAGTAACAATCCATATCTGTAGCATTTCCCATTGCTTAAGAAATTTGCACCACTTTTATGCAAAAAAAAGCGCCACTTCCACTGAGAAAGGGGCGCTTCATTCATGTTAGGATGCAGACTAGTTGAACGGATTTCCTAGAAGTTCATTTTCTCCAAGAGATAGGATTTCAGTTCAGCGATTGGCATACGAACTTGCTGCATAGAATCGCGTTCACGTACAGTAACCTGTCCATCTGTTTGAGAATCGAAGTCAAAGGTGATACAGAACGGAGTACCGATCTCGTCTTGACGGCGGTAGCGTTTACCGATTGAACCAGACTCGTCGAAGTCGCAGTTGAACTCAGCAGCCAGTTCCGCGTAAACCTTGAGCGCATCCTCGGAAAGTTTTTTCGAGAGTGGCAGAATCGCTGCTTTGATCGGAGCGAGAGCCGGGTGGAAACGAAGCACGGTACGTTTATCGCCCTCGCCTAAATCTTCCTCATCATAAGCGTTGATCAGGAAGGCAAGCGTTACGCGGTCTGCGCCAAGGGACGGCTCGATGCAATACGGAATGTATTTTTCGTTGGTTTCAGGATCGAGATAATGGAAGTCCTCGCCGGAATGCTCCATGTGACGAGCCAAGTCGAAGTCAGTTCGGTCAGCAACTCCCCACAGCTCGCCCCAACCGAACGGGAAGCGGTACTCGATATCACTAGTCGCATTACTGTAGTGAGACAATTCGTCCGCATTATGATCACGCAGACGCACGCTTTCTTCTTTCATGCCCAATTTGAGCAGCCAGTTGAAGCAGGTTTCGCGCCAGAATTCGAACCATTTCATGTCCTCGCCAGGTTTGCAGAAGAATTCCAACTCCATTTGCTCGAACTCGCGAGTACGGAACGTGAAGTTACCTGGTGTAATTTCGTTACGGAAACTCTTACCGATTTGGCCGATACCAAACGGAAGCTTTTTACGCATCGTGCGCTGTACGTTCTTGAAGTTGACGAAGATCCCTTGGGCTGTTTCCGGACGCAAGAAAATCTCGTTCGCGGAGGATTCGGTAACCCCTTGGAAGGTTTTGAACATCAGGTTAAACTGACGAATCTCGGTGAATTCCTTGGAGCCGCATTCCGGGCAGGCGATATCGTGTTCCTTGATCAAATTAGCCATCGCGTCAAAGGAGAGACCGTCTACGATGATCTCGATGCCTTTTTCCCCAAGAGCGTTCTCGATCAGCTTGTCAGCGCGGTGGCGAGCTTTACATTTTTTACAGTCGATCATTGGATCGTTGAAGTTGCCCACGTGACCGGAGGCTACCCATGTTTTCGGATTCATCAGAATCGCAGCATCAAGACCCACATTGTAAGGAGATTCTTGGATAAATTTCTTCCACCAAGCTTTTTTTACATTGTTTTTCAGCTCGACGCCAAGCGGGCCGTAATCCCATGTGTTGGCAAGGCCACCGTAGATGTCAGATCCGGGAAAAACAAATCCGCGATGCTTCGCCAATGCGACGACTTGATCCATTGTTACGTTTTGACTCATACTGTCCACTCCTTTTGTGTGAAAAACGTTTCGACGTTTTTCATGAAACTTAAATATGACCGCTTGCGGTCAGCCAAAAAACGGTTCAGACCGTTTTTTGGCAAAATAAAAAACTCCCATCCCGCATGTAACATGCAAGGGACGAGAGTTATATTCCCGCGGTTCCACCCTAGTTGACGCGAAAGTTGCGCCCACCTTCATTCAAAATGGCTCCAGACCGCCCTTCATAAACCGTCCATATCGGGCTTCCACTCTCCCCGACTCGCTTCATGGCAATCGTTTACTACTCCTGTCCTTCACAGCCAACATATAGAACTATTGGTAAGTATGATAGCAAAGGATATCGGCAAAGTCAATTCAGGTCAAGGACATAGAAGTGAAGAAATTACGAAGAAGGAATGTTGAACTTATTATGGAAATATTTTGATGGAAGGAAGCTATTGAGAAATTCCATTTGGAAAAAGAATCGAGGAGACAAACATGAATATGATGATGGGGGGGCAAATAATGTTCATCGTGGTCCTGTTGTTTTACGGGTTTGTCTTGTACTGCCTGATTACCGCACTTCAATTTATGAAAACCAAATTGGAGTTAGACAAGGAAAGAAATGCGAAGCTGAATCAGCTTATTCAGGCGATCAACAACAATCATTCCGAGGCCAATAGGCCAGACTAACCATATGATTAAATAGAATTCATTACAGTGGGGAGAGTAAGTTGAATGAGCACTCCAATTATTTTGCAATCGTCAGGTATAATCCTAAGAAGCACAACGGAAGACGACCTCAATTATGTTTTACAAACAGAACACGATGAACAGAATCGACGTTTTATCACGAGATGGACAAGGGAACAGCACATAGCGGTTCTCGGGCAAGCGGATCAGGCTCATTTCATCGTGGAACATGACAATGAACGGGCAGGGTATGTGATCTTGGCAGGTTTGGCCAACCCCAATCAATCGGTGGAATTGCTGCGCATTACCCTTTCCAAGAAAGAGAAGGGGTTGGGAAGATCCACGCTGCGACTGTTGCAGAAGTGGATATTCGAAGAAAAGAAAGCGCACAGACTCTGGCTGGATGTCAAAGACTTCAACGACAGAGCGCGCCATGTTTACGAATCCGTGGGGTTTGTTGCGGAAGGCACGCTGCGAGAATGCGTCAAATTTGAGGACGGCTACGATTCGCTGATCATTATGTCTATTTTGCGAAGAGAATATGAAGCAAATCGAAATGAATAAAGAAGTATATTGCAAGAGAAGACTGGGTCAATGAACCCAGTCTTTCCTTTTGCATAAGAAAAGAGTTTCGTCCACTTCTAGCCTCATTGGAAGAGAAGCGCAGTGAACGAACGGAGAAAGGGATTTGAGCCGCCACCCAACCCCAAAGGGGCGCGAAGCGTTTGGCGGCTCCCCTTTCGGAGGTAGTGAGCGTGCTATTTAACATCCATGCGAACTTCCACAGAGCGCGTTTCGGCCCCCCGATGAGAGGGGGTAAAGGGACGAAGCTCTTTCTACTTACTTGGATTGTTGACTGGATTGAGCTTGGGTCTGCATCGTGGAATGTACTTGACTCACCATCGTTTGTGCCTGAGCAATTTCAGTGGAAGCTTGTTTAAGTGCTTCCTCAGCCAATGTAGGATTGGCAGCAGATTGTTCAATTGCTTGAGTAATCATCGTTTTGGCGAGAGTTGCGGCGACTTCGGCTTGTTTTAGTTTGTTGGCGTCAATTTGTTGTGTCATTTCAGATTCCCCCTATGGATTAGTGAATTGGAACACCGTCATATCGTACCCAATGGCATGCACCTTATTCGAAGCATCATTCTTCAGGATAAACAGGTATTTCTAGGTGATCATAGGAATAAGACGCGATCAGAAGGAGGTGTAACCTATGCCTTTGTTTGCGCGGGTGGCGGTTAATTTTCTCTATAAGCTCATCGTTTTTCCATCGATTCTGTATGGAGGGACGTTGCTTTTTCCAGAGTATGTGTTTTGGGGATCTTGGCTCGTCATTGCTTGTCTGGCTGGACTCTTTCTCGTGATCGGTCTGGTGGCTGACGAAACCATTTTGCCGTTGTTCGGAAATGTGAAATCCACTGTAATGGGGTTTGTGTTCATGACGGGAGTTATTTGGCTGGTGCCGTTACTGTTTCAACCGACTTGTGTGACACTGATGGGAGCCCTGATTGTGGGAGGAATGCTTGGGCTAGCCGAATTGATCATGCATCAGTGGATTTTACAGCAACGCAAAATTAATCTGGCGGGTTAACAAGCCGTCTTGTGAAATTTATGAAATTCCAAGTTTTTGGGCATACTCCTTGTTGGTGAACCAATTCGCCAAACGATAGTGACCATGGAGGAGATCAAAATGGCAGCGAGTTATGGAGCTCATGAAGTAATGGAAGTGCATGAAGTACTATCATCAGAAATTACAAGTATTAATACAGCCCAATTGTATCGCCAACACATTAAGGACGTACAGTTATCCCAAATTGCAGACAAACAATTACAGTTCATGGTTCAAGGGTATAATACACTAGTGCAAGCCGTTCAATCGAATGGCATGCAGTCAGCTGTTCCTTATCGTTCCCCAAAAATGGCTACCCCTACATACGGATTACACCAACCAGCCCCTGCTTCTCCTGTTATGTCGGTCAGTGCAATTGACGACCGTGATGTAGCTTGTGCATTGCTGGATCTTCATAAAGCGGGCGCGACCCAAAAAATGCGGGCTTCACTTGAATGCGCTGACTCAAATCTACGCAGAATCCTTCAGCAGGGTGCGATCAATTGTGGTGAACAGGCTTATGAAGTATGGCAATATATGAATCAACATGGATATTATCAAGTGCCAACGATGAAAGAGATGACCACTCAAACCATGATCAACACGTATCAGCCGGTCGCTGGGGGATTCCCATCGATTCACACTGCTCCATACGGCACCTCTGAGTTTCATCCAAGCACGTATGTGTCTCAAACCCAACAGCCGTCTTACTCTTCCCATACGACCAATTCTCTTGGTGGTGCAACAAGCGATTATTCTTATGGAAACTATACATCTACAGCCATGCAGGCGAGCCCAGCCGCGCCATTTGGCTCACAAGCCTCCAATGCAATGGCCTACTCATCCCTAGGTTCTCAGGTACAACCGACGAAAAGCAAATAGGCTTAAGCTGGAATGACTTGCTCATTCCAGCTTTTTTTTTACGTATAGGAAAGTGCAATTACTTTACAGTGGTAAAGTAATTGCACTTTCCTTCCATTCGCGTAAGCCCGGCACGTTTGTTGCATATTTTCAACAAATGAAGAAAGTCAGTTGTAACCATAAATTCTGTAATAAGGGTGATTCAGATGGAATCTCGCAATGAAGATGCGATTTATTTGATCAAAAAGTCCAAGGGAGAATGGATAGTAAGCAACACCCGATATTATGTGATCAATCAACAAACGGTTCATCATGAATATTGGTGCCTTCAGAGAAAAGGAAGCAACTTTAGCAATACAGCCACAGCCCATCAGCTGCTCAAAAGAAAACGAGATATTTTCATGAGTCTAGAAGAAGCAGAGGAAGCTTGCTACATTCGGAATCACACCTTGATGAAGCGGCTAGGCTAAAGATTTACAATTCTGTATCGACACAAGCCGATTCATTCCTCTATCATTGTGGAGGGATAGGGGGTAAGACAGATGGGATTTTTACCAAAAAGTATGCGTGGCAAAGTAGTTCTCTTATTAGTACTAATTGTTTGCATTCCTATGCTTATTTCCAGTTACATATTGCAAAATGGTGTCAATAATGCGTTGCTAAAAGAAAAAGAGGCTAAGCTGATGGCAGCAACTCGGCTACTTGATCAGTATTTAATAGGGGATTTTGATCAGATCCTGCGTAAAAAAGGAGCAGAACATGCAGATCATCAGACGAAGATTCGGGTTCTCCATGAAGAGTTGAAGGCACAAACCGATCTGGTTGCGCAAGCTTTTCCTAATATTGGTGTAGGTTACTATGTAAAAGATCTGGAAGCTATCGTTACTTATGGACCGAGTCAACTCTACGATCAAAAGGTAGGCGTAAAAATTGCACAGAACCACCCAGGAAACAGTGTTCTCGAGAGCGGGAAAGACCTCACCAAATTCGTCTCTGCTGTGCGTGGTAACGTCATGAATGCCATGCATCCGATTATACGTGATGGTCGAGTTATCGGTTATATTTGGGCGAATGAACCGACAGATATGGTAGAAAAGCAACTCTCTTCCATTCGTCACACGATCGTCGGCATTCTACTGGGTGTGATCGTCTTCATCATCTTTCTTCTTGTAAGCATTTCCAATAGGATCATACGTGACGTGAACATCGTCAAAGAAGGATTGCATGGGATGGAAAAAGACTTGTCGATCAGAATCTCGGGAGTATCAGGTGAGATCGGTGAAATTGCCACAGCTGTCAATCGTATGGCTCATTCTTTACAAAACGAGAAGTCGTTGACGGAGAACATATTAAATAGTATCACGGAAGGCATGATTACACTCGATCATACCGGGTGTATTACCTCAGCGAATCCTGCAGCCCTTGAGATGACCGGTCTTACCTTATCTGATTTAATCGGGAAGCAACACGATGAATTCTTTCAAGAAGGCTGCCATATCAGCAATATGATCGTGGATACAATGCGAACCGGGCGTCGCAATATTGAAATGAATCTCAATTTTTCGATCGGAGAGCAAACCATATATGCCAGTGCCAGTACCAGCTTCCTGAATGATTCCAATCATCATCCAATCGGTATTCTTCTGATTTTGTGGAATATGAAAGAAGTACAACAATTGCAGCAGCAAGTATTACGGGCAGGACGCCTCGCTGCTCTGGGTGAGTTGATGGCGTGGGTAGCACACGAGGTTCGCAATCCGTTGACCAGCATCAAGGGGTTTGTTCAGTATCTTCAGGATACGCATACGGAAGAAGAACGGGAAGAGTTCATGACGATTATTGTCAAAGAGGTTAATCGAATCAATCGAATTATCGAGGAACTTTTATACTTTTCTAAGCATCGTCCCACCCATTATACCAGTGTGGACGTGAATCAATTGATGAAACAGACGTTAATTCTGGTTGAACATCGAACAGCCCAGGCCCAAGTCATGATTTTTCTCGATTTGGATCCCGACAACCCAATCATCCGTGGTGATGCCGACCAATGCAAGCAGGTGTTCCTCAATATCATCATTAATGCAATTCAGGCGATTGAAGACCAGGGAGAATTGCATATTAAAACTCGATTGGATGTGGACAAACAATACGTTGAGATCATTTTCCACGATTCTGGCTGCGGATTTGTGGAGGACGATTTGCAGCGAGCCTTTGATCCTTTTTATACAACGAAAGAAAAAGGTACAGGACTTGGCTTGGCAGTTGCGATGCAGATTATTACGGCGCATAACGGCTGGATTACCCTAGACAACCATGAGATGAAAGGAGCCGTTGTAACGATCAGCTTGCCTGTTCTACAACTAACTGGGGGGGATCAAGATGAGAACGAATCCATTACTATTGGTAGTCGATGATGAAGAAAATGTTCGTAGATTATTGGCGGCTGTGTTAAAACGGGAAGGATACGAAGTGGTGACGGCTGAAAACGGCCAAGAAGCAGTAGAAATCACCAAGCAGATTTCACCTGATTTGGTTTTAATGGATATTCGGATGCCCAAAATGGATGGGATCACCGCCTTTAAAGCGATGAGGGAATGGAAACGGGATATTACGGTTATTCTGATGACGGCGTTCGCGTCTGTCGAGACGGCCGTAGAAGCAATGAAAACAGGGGCGTACGATTACATCATTAAGCCTTTTGATAACGATGAAGTAAAACTACTCATTAACCGCGCCCTTCAGATGGAGCGACTCAAAAGCGATGTGGCGACTCTTCATCGACAACTGAATAGCCATTACCACGCACAAAATCTGTTGACGAATACTCCCAAGATGATGGAACTTTACAACATTGTCGAACGTGTGGCGCCCACCAACGCAACGGTACTCATCACAGGAGAGAGCGGAACGGGGAAGGAAGTCATCGCCAACCAGATCCACTATAGCAGCAAACGGACAACAGGACCATTTATTAAGATTAATTGCGGAGCGCTGCCTGAGAGCCTGCTGGAAAGTGAGCTGTTTGGTCACGAAAAAGGCTCATTCACGGGTGCTGTTGCCAAAAAGATCGGACGATTCGAAATGGCACACGAAGGGACGCTGTTTCTTGACGAGATCGGAGAGATCTCGCCTGCACTGCAAGTGAAACTGTTGCGTGTACTGCAGGAGCGCGAATTTGAGCGAGTTGGTGGAACGCAGACGATTCATACGGATATTCGCATCGTCGCGGCAACCAACCGCAACCTGGAAGCGATGGTCAGGGAAGGGAAGTTTCGGGAAGATTTGTACTACCGGCTAAAAGTGATTTATCTGCGCCTGCCATCTCTGCGAGAACGTAAAGAAGATATCCGTCTGATGGCAGACTCTTTTCTACATAAATACGCGTTGGAAAATGCGGTGCAGATCGACGGATTCGATTCGGCAGCGATAAAAACGCTGGAAGAGTATCATTGGCCAGGAAACTTGCGTGAACTGGCGAATGTGGTGGAGCGAGCGGTCATCATGTCAACCGGTTCATTGATTTATCAGGAGGATCTTCTGCCTTCTCTATCGGACACGAACGAGTCGGCTCCATCCGAAGGGCTTGTGGAGCAAGGAAGCGGTCAGTCGCTTAAGGAACGTGTCAAACTGCTGGAACGGGAGATCATTGTCCAGGCCTTACAGCGCAATCAGGGAAATCGGATGAAGACAGCTCGGGAACTGGATGTAAGCAGGAGGACATTGTTATACAAGATTGAAGAGTACGGAATTGATGACTAGTGCGCAAAAAAGTTCACACTGCGCAAAAATTGCTGCGCAACCAATCGTCAGCTACGTAATTTTTTTCACAAGAGACAACTCTTTTTCAGGGAGTTGTCTTTTTTTGCTGCCTTTTGTCGAGTTGGCACGCTTCATGCAACTGTATAGTGGCGTAACGAAACATTACATCACATTACTTTTTATGGAGGTGTTCTTCATGGAAAAATTAACAAGTACGGAAGAACTATCCGGACAATTTACGGATGGCGTGACAGTGGCGATTGGAGGATTCATGGGTGTCGGGACTCCCGATGAACTGGTGAAAGTGTTAATGGACAAACAAATCAAAGATATCACGTTGATTTGTAATGATACGGCATTTCCTGATAAAGGCGTTGGCCAACTGGTTGTAAACAGGCAAGTAAAAAAAGCGATTGTTAGCCATATCGGAACCAATCCGGAAACAGGCAAACAAATGATTGCGGGAGAGATGGACGTAGAGCTTGTCCCTCAAGGAACATTAGCGGAGCGGTTACGTGCAGGTGGAGCTGGTCTTGGAGGTGTTTTGACACCAACGGGGATTGGCACTGTAGTGGAAGAAGGAAAAGAAAAATTGATGGTTGATGGAAAAGAATATCTGCTTGAAAAACCTTTACGTGCGGATCTGGCACTTATTTACGCCCAAAAAGCGGACAAGGCAGGTAACCTCGTTTTTAATAAAACCGCTCGTAATTTTAACCCTGTCATGGCGATGGCTGCCGATATGGTCGTAGCTGAAGTAGAAGAAGTGGTTGAAGTGGGAGAGTTAGATCCAGATGAAATCGTAACTCCGGGAATACTGGTCGACAAAATTATTTGTTCAGGAAAGGGTGAGTAACATGGTACTTTCTGCAAAAGAGATCATTGCAAGACGTGTTGCCAAGGAGATGAAAAACGACGACGTAGTGAACTTAGGGATCGGATTGCCAACAATGGTTTCAAATTATTTGCCAGAAGGCGTTCATGTCATTCTTCAATCTGAAAACGGTTACATAGGCTTGGGACCTGTAACTGGAGAGCCTGATCCTCAACTGGTCAATGCAGGTGGTCAGCCTTCCGGAATGATTGCTGGAGCGGCTATGTTCGATAGCTTCATGTCATTTAACCTGATCCGCGGCGGTCATGTCGACGTGAGTGTACTGGGTGGTTTGCAGGTTGACGAGGAAGCAAATCTCGCCAACTGGATGGTACCTGGCAAAATCGTTCCTGGCATGGGCGGAGCGATGGATCTGGTGGTAGGAGCCAAAAAAGTAATTGTCGCCATGGAACATACCGCAAAAGACGGATCTCCAAAAATCTTAAAGAAGTGCTCTTTACCCCTTACCGGTAAAAGTGTCGTCTCGATGATCGTAACGGAACTGGGTGTGTTTACCTATGATCATGAAGGACTGGTATTGGAAGAGCTTGCGGAAGGTGTAGATCTTGAAACAATCAAAGCCAAAACAGAAGCTTCCTTCAAATTAGGCAGCCAGTTCAAGGAGAAACAACTTGCCTAATCGTCCCTCGTAATCGTCAGTAAACCTAGTCTAAATCTATCAGACATGGAAGGTGTAAAAAATGAGTAATCGAGATGTTGTAATTGTAAGCGCTGTCCGTACGGCAATTGGAAACTTTATGGGTTCGTTAAGCAATATTCCTGCGCCTGAATTGGGTGCAATCGTGATAAAAGAGTCACTCAATCGCGCAGGTATCGCTCCTGAACAAGTGGATGAAGTGATTATGGGAACCATTCTTCAAGCAGGTGTCGGACAAGGCCCAGCTCGACAAGCCGCAATAAAAGCAGGGATTCCAGAGGAGATTCCAGCTCTGACTATCAATAAACTTTGCGGTTCTGGAATGAAAGCGGTTCATTTGGCTGCGCAGGCAATCATGCTTGGCGATGCGGATGTGGTTGTAGCAGGCGGAATGGAAAACATGAGTATTGCACCGTATGTCATGCCAAAAGCGCGTACCGGCTACCGCATGGGTGACCAAACTGTGATGGATAGCATGGTCTATGACGCTCTAACCTGTGCATTCAACGGGTACCACATGGGAATTACAGCGGAAAACATTGCGGAACGCTATGGGATTACACGAGAAGAGCAAGATGAGTTCTCCGCGTGGAGTCAAAACAAGGCGGAGCAAGCCATCCAGTCAGATAGATTTACCGATGAGATTGTCCCTGTGCCGATTCCGCAACGTAAGGGTGATCCGATTCTCTTCAACAAGGATGAATTTCCGCGTGCGGGAGTTACTAGAGATCAATTGGCTAAATTGAAACCTGCATTTAAAAAAGAAGGAACGGTTACTGCGGGTAACGCATCTGGTATCAACGACGGTGCAGCAGCACTTGTACTCATGAGTAGAGAACGCGCAGAAGCGATGAACATTAAACCATTGGCAACTCTGCGCGCGATGGCTTCAGCCGGTGTAGATCCTAAGGTAATGGGACTCGGTCCAATACCAGCAACGCAAAAAGCTCTCCAAAAAGCAGGTCTCACCATCAACGATATCGACTTGGTGGAAGCGAACGAGGCATTTGCTGCTCAAGCATTGGCGGTTGGACGCGAACTGGGCATACCGAATGAAAAACTGAATGTGAATGGCGGAGCAGTAGCACTCGGTCACCCTGTTGGTGCAAGCGGTGCGCGAATCTTAGTAACCCTGCTGCATGAAATGAAACGTCGTGAAAATAAAGTAGGTTTGGCGACACTCTGTATCGGCGGAGGTATGGGAATCTCCACAATCGTCGAAATGTAGCAAGAAGTCCTGCTGATGAGATGATTCAGTAAACGGGGCGCGTAAGGTGAAAAATAGAGTTGAGCGCCCCCTTCCATTCACTTCATCTCAAGATACTAGAGTTAGTTTGGAGGGAATACACGATATGGTTAATTCAATCTCGCGTTTTTTTACAGCTATGATCCAGAAATATTTGCCTGATCCATTCGTTTTTGCCATGCTTTTAACGATCCTCGTTTTTGTTCTGGGCTTCACTGTTACTCCTCATTCGATTACGGACATGGTCAACATGTGGGGAGACGGTTTTTGGAATCTGTTGGCGTTCTCTATGCAGATGGCCTTGGTCGTTGTCACCGGGCACGCTTTGGCCAGTTCTCCTTTGCTGCGCCGCGGTATGGGAAAGATGGCATCCATCGCCAAAACTCCGGCTCAAGGTGTCATGCTTGTAACATTTGCAGCAGCAGTTGCCAGTATGCTGAACTGGGGATTTGGTCTGATTGTTGGGGCATTGTTCGCGCGCGAAGTTGCCCGTCGAGTTCCCAAATCTGATTATCGATTGTTAATCGCCAGTGCGTACATCGGGTTTCTAACCTGGCACGGTGGTTTGTCCGCGTCAATTCCGCTTGTTGCAGCGACCAAAGGAAATCCGATGGAAGCTACTATTGGACTTATTCCGATTTCAGATACGTTGCTTACGCCATACAACATTTTTATTGAACTCGCTTTAATCTTAACGCTTCCGTTCCTAACCAAAATGATGATTCGCAAAGACGAGGAAGTTGTCTCGGTTGATCCAGCATTGTTGGCTGAAGAACCATCTACCGCACGCGAATTGCCGAAGAACGCAACATGGGCTGAACGCATGGAAGAAAGTCGGATTTTGGCTTATATTATTGGTGGTATCGGTATCGTCTATCTCGTCATGTACTTTGCGAAAAAAGGTTTTGACATTAACATTAACACTGTAAACTTGATCTTCTTCACATTGGGACTTATCTTGCACGGTACACCGATGTCTTATATGAGAGCAATCGTGAATGCAGCTCGTGGAACTGCAGGGATTATCGCGCAATTCCCGTTTTACGCAGGTATTCAATTGATGATGGAGCATTCAGGATTAGGTGGAATTATTACAAACTGGTTCATCGAAGTCTCCAACAAAGATACCTTCCCGATTCTTACCTTCTTCAGCTCTGGTGTCATTAACTTTGCGGTACCTTCTGGTGGTGGACACTGGGTTGTCCAAGGACCGTTCGTTATGCCAGCTGCTCAGCAATTAGGTGCTGACCTTGGTAAATCGGCAATGGCGATTGCTTATGGGGAAGCATGGATGAACATGGCTCAACCATTCTGGGCACTGCCAGCCTTGGCTATCGCAGGATTAGGTGTTCGTGACATCATGGGCTTCTGTGTTACGGCGCTCTTATGGTCAGGATTGATTTTCATTGGAGGGTTGTATTTCTTCTAAACGAGCACAGCCTCTATAACGTATAAGTATCAGTCGCAAGGAGCTACCTCTGATTGTTTCAGGATGAGGTGCTCCTTTTTTACTATACCGAAATCTCTATCGGTGATAAGAGGGAAAAAGGAACTAGGTCTTTTTGATTGAAATCAATGGAAAGCTAATTTATAGTTAAGCTATCTGGTGTCTTTTATAAGCTTGTTTGCTGTGTTGGTATTTGTTAATAAATGTAATTTTGACAAGACATTTTTGGGGTTGATGAAATGTTCATAAACCAGTCTCTTCACAAAAAAATACGTTTTCCTTTATATAATACAGACGGAATCACTTCGTTTACCATAAATCGGGAAGCACAATTGACGCGTTGGAGCTCGTGTTTGCCTGAATTACTGGGTACGGATGAAATAAAAGAATGGACGATCTTTCAAATCGTGGCGGATTCCAACCATCTTGAACTGAATGATGTCCTTGAGAACGCCTGGCTAGGGAACAGGACGATAATCCAGGTGGAACTTGTTGATCAGTCTGCTAATAAGAGAGCCATTTCCAGTAACGTTGCATTGGCTGTTGTGCCCATGTTTACTTACGGTGATGTCAGCGAAATCCTGCTGTATGCCAAGCCACTTGAATCGACGGCTGAGACAATTTATAACGATGAGGGAATTAATCGCCTGATCGCGGAGAATACGCACGATCTGATTGCCCTCGTCGATCTGAATGGATGGATTCGCTTTGCTTCCCCTTCACACTTCAAAATTCTTGGCTACTTACCAGAAAAATATCAAGGGACCTCATGTTATCAGTACATACACCCAGATGACCATCATAGGCTTCGAGGAGTTAAATCAGAGCTGATGCAACAGAAACATTCAGCAAAAACTGATTTTCGCATTCTCCACAGTGACGGCCACTGGAAGGAAATTGAGAGTCTAATTTTTCCTGTTTTCCTCTCCGAAGAGGGAGTAGAGTGCCTGCTTATCGTCGCCCAGGAGATTACAGAACGCAAGCTTGATCAACAGAAAATTCAGTACCTTGCCTACAATGATCCCCTTACTGAACTTCCCAATCGATTGGCGTTTCGCGAGCGTTTGGAGGAAATAATCACAGACGGAAGAACACAAGAGATTGCTGTGCTATTTCTGGATATCGATCGATTCAAAATTGTCAATGACGCGTTGGGCCATCCGAAGGGTGAATATCTATTACGCGATGTTGGCAAAAGAATCACCACACAGCTTAGAAGACAAGATATGTTGGCTAAAATCTCCGGCGATGAATTTACGATCATTCTCACAGACACTTCCCAAGAGCAGGCGTCAGGTATGGCTGAGAGGATTTTACGCCAGTTTCATGAACCGTTCTTTGTGGAGGGGCATGAGTTCTTTATTACAGCCACCATTGGAATTAGTATGTACCCAAATGATGGACAAACCGTCGACCAAATTGAGCGTAACTCCAATACAGCAATGGTTCATGCCAAGCTGAACGGAGGCAATCAATTCCAATGCTATCTTCCTTCAATGAACAGGCGCTCGGTAGAAAGGCTGATGATGGAGAACAGCATTCGTCGTGCGTTGGACAAAGAAGAGTTTGACGTTTACTATCAGCCGCAAGTTGATCTCTCCACCGGGCGTATTATGGGCTTGGAGGCGCTGATTCGCTGGAAGCATCCGGAGAAAGGGATGATTTCACCCGCCACATTCATTCCACTAGCAGAAGAGACAGGTCTGATTCTGAGAATAGGAGAATGGGTGCTGCGAAAGGCGTGCTCTCAAATCAAAGCTTGGCACGAGGCAGGTTTCCCGCGTGTCCCAGTTTCCGTTAATCTTTCGCCCCGTCAGTTTGTCAAAATGGATTTGGCTGATTCTATCAAAAACATCCTAAAGGAAACGGGACTGGAACCAGAGTGGCTTGAGCTGGAAATCACGGAGAGTGTGCTCATGCAGAACTCGGACGCCAACATTGCGGTGTTACGCGATTTACGAGATTTCGGGATTCGGATATCAATTGATGATTTTGGCACGGGCTACTCTTCGCTTGGCTACCTCAAGCGATTCCCGATCGATTGCCTCAAGATCGATCAGTCATTCATTCGCGACATGACAAAAAGCCGGGAAGACGCTGCCATCGCAACGGCTATTATTACACTGGCGCACAACCTCAATTTGAGAGTGATAGCAGAGGGGATTGAGACGGAAGAGCAGGCTGTTTTTCTACGCTCCCAACGCTGCAATGCGATGCAAGGCTATCTGTTTTCGCCTCCGATACCAGCCCATCAATGTGTCGCTTTGCTTGAACAAGAGAAGATCAATTACTCGATTCTAAGAGAATAGGTACATAAGCGTAGTTGCCCAAACGAACAAAAAGACAAGTCTCCGTATTGCGACTTGTCTTTTTGTTCGTTATCGGAAAGCTTAATCGTTTTACAGTAGCAAAGTGATTAAGCTTTCCTTCCATTCGCGTAAGCCCACTCAAGAAAAGACTTCGTCCGCTTGCAGTCTCCTTGGAAGTGACGCCTAGCGACGTTTCAGCCCCCCGGTGAGAGGGGGAGGAAAGGAGAAAGGGAAAAGAGTCGCCACCCAACCCCTTTAGGGGCGCGAAGCGTTTGGCGACTCCCTTTCGGATTGAGAGAGCGGACTTCTCTCCTTCATTGCGAACTTCCACAGAGCGTAAAGGGACGAAGTCTTTTCTTTCATCAGGATTTTTATCTTCCTGTATAGGAGGGCTGGGTTTTTTCCAAAAATGATTTGGTTCCTTCTCTGAAGTCCTCTGTGGACGCTATCAGACCAAAGTAATCTGCCCCAAGAAGCGCGGACTCTTCCAAGGTTAGATTGCTCCCCCGATGAATTGCCTCCCAAGTTAATTTTACTGCGATAGGAGACTGAGACAGAATTTCTTGGATCAGAGCTTCTGCTTCTGCCAGTAACTGATCAGGCTCAACAACCCGATTAACCAGTCCGATTGTGTAAGCTTCGTCTGCGCTTATCGTGTTTCCGGTGAGCAAGAGTTCAGCGGCGCGTCCCTTTCCTATAAGTCTGGGAAGTCTCGTAGTTCCGCCAAAACCGGCAACAGCCCCAATCCGGACTTCAGGATGTCCTAATCTAGCATGATTGGCACACACACGGAGCGCACAGGATTCAGCTATTTCAAGTCCGCCTCCTAGTGCGAAGCCGTTGATCGCGGCAACAACCACTTTTCCTAATGACTCGATTTTATTTGTAACCGTAACAGCCAGCTGAGCTAAATCCCGTACTTCGAGAGGAGTGGCTGTATGGAGAAACTGAATGTCCGCACCTGCAGAAAATGCTTTTTCCCCGGCACCGGTGATGATCACTGCCTTTACACTTGAATCAGTTTTCACTTTGTCCAAGATGGAAGAAAGTTGTTCAAGTACATCTCGGTTTAATGCATTAAGTGCATCTGGCCTGTTTAGGGTAATTCTCGCAATACCATTTTCCACCGTACAGAGAACGACATCTTTTGTTAACATGTGAGTCCCTCCAATAGTTAAGTGAACTGACTGAACGCTCAGTCATATAAATTCTAAATTCAATGTATCCCAATATATGTAAAAAATCAACAAGAAAAAACATACCAAAAAATGGTTTCCCTAATCTTTAAGTTTCCTGTGAGTAATCAAAATGGCAAATCTAATTGAAAATGTAACAGAAATATGAACAATCTTCATTTTGTGCGTACAATCACATGTGACAAATGTCTCTTGGCTTATGATCTCCTTAGTTAAGAAAAACAACGAATGAGTTCTTAGGAGGAGATTTTAATGTTCTGTTACCAATGTGAACAAACACCTACAGGCGGCTGCACCGTTTTGGGCGTATGCGGAAAAAACGAAGAGCTTGCCAGCATTCAAGATACAATCATTTTTGCTTTGAAAGGAATCGCGGCTTATGCGACACATGCTCGCGAACTTGGCTATATTGATCCTGAGGTAGACGGAATTACCCAAGAGGCTCTTTACTTTACGTTGACCAACGTGAACTTCAATCTGGAAGAGCATTTGGCAATGGCGATGAAAGTTGGGAAAGCGGCAATCAAGGTAATGGAACTCTTAGATAAGGCTCACACGGATCGTTTCGGTATTCCACAACCGATTACCATCTCTCAAAACAAAATCGAAGGCAAATGCATCGTGGTAACCGGTCATAACCTGTTCGCTCTGGAAGAATTGCTGAAGCAGACAGAAGGCAAAGGCATCAATATCTATACACACTCCGAGATGCTCCCTGCTCACGGATATCCACAATTGAAAAAATATGCCCATCTGAAAGGCAACATCGGTAAAGCCTGGTTCGACCAACGCCGTTTGTTTGAAGAGTTCCCTGGAGCGATTCTAGCAACTACTAACTGTGTCATGCCGATCAAAGGCTCTTATGCTGACCGTTTCTACTCTTACAAAGTGACTGGCTTGGAGAATGTAACGAAAATCGAGAACGACGATTTCGGTCCACTGATTGAACGTGCACTTGAGCTTCCAGAAGCCAACATTGAATCTGAGCAAACTCTGACCACCGGTTTCCACCATGAAACGGTTCTGGGACTTGCACCAGAAATTATCGCAGCGGTTAAAGCGGGCCAAATCAAGCGCTTCTTCGTCATCGCAGGCTGTGATGCGCCAGGTAAAGGTGGAGAATACTACCGCGAGTTGGCTACTTCCTTGCCGCCAGAAACCGTAATTCTCACAACCTCCTGCGGGAAGTTCCGCTTTAATGACGTTGACTACGGTACAGTGCCAGGAACCGACATCCCACGCTTCATTGACTTGGGACAATGCAACAACTCCGTATCGACGATCAAGATTGCGGCGGCTCTGGCAGCAGCGTTTGAATGCGAAGTAAACGAACTTCCAGTTAGCATCGTGCTTTCCTGGTTCGAACAAAAAGCGGTAGCAATCTTGCTTGGCTTGTTCAGCTTAGGCATTCAAGACGTTCGCATTGGTCCTAAACTTCCTGAGTTCATCCAACCAGGCGTACTCACTGTGCTGCAAGATTTGTTCAAAATCAAGCTGATTGGGAATGCGCAAGAAGACATGAACGAAATGTTGGGTACAGTTTCTAACTAAATCAAACTCCAATAATCAAATGTAAAACAATAAAGGTTTAACAATAGCGAAAAAAGCCGATATTTCCTGCCCAAGGGATATCGGCTTCTTGCTTATGAATATTTATCTTTGAACGAGCTGTCCTACCGTTTTCATTCCTCATTTAACATGCTCCTGATAAACCGTTCGCAAATTTCGCTTGTACCCGTCCACTCCTGCCCAGGCAGCATAAGGTTGTGGAGTAGGAGTTTCCAGAATTTCATCAAGCGTTTTTCCCTCATTCATCTGTGTATCAACGTCTCGTTTTACATACTCGATGTAGTGAAGGATTACATCCAGCTGTTCTCGAGACGCAAGCTTTCCATGACCCGGGATGACTGTATGAAAATCTAAAGTTTTGAGTTCTTGTAGATTTCGATTAAACGCTTCAGAGTCATAAATAGGCGCATGATGATTCTCAAAAATAAGATCACCAGCAAAAAGAATTTTTTCTTGAGGTAAAAGCATCACGGCGTCACTGACCGTATGCCCACCGCCAAAGCAATACAACTCTACGGAGAGGGAACTGCCGTGAATCGTCATATGTTTTTCAAACGTTAGAGTTGGCCAAAAGATTTGGAGCTCATCCAATGAAAAATAGACTTGCTCAATATCACCGTATTGCTTTTGTAAACTGAATCGAGCTACGTCGTTTTCCTCATCCTGAATTCTTGACTTCAAGTTGTCGAGATAGTCTTCCATCGACTTCTTTTCGTCTTCAAGATTAGAGATGATGTTTTTCTCAGCGTGCCAAATGCGAGTAAGCTCCGTTGAGATAATCGTTGCTTCGGGGAACACTTGGTTACCAAATGTGTGATCACCATGATAATGACTATTTACCACATATTTGACCTGTTTTCCCGTTAACTCTTCCGCCATCACACGAAGCGATCGAGCTGCTTGCGGAGTCGTAAATGTATCAAAAACAAGCAGTCCTTCTCCTACATCCACAAAACCCGCATTACCCATCGCACCTTTTCCCGGCTTCGCAATGGCTGCATAGACGGCATTCGATACTTCTTCTAATGTAAAATAGGGGGTCTCGATCACTTGCTTTTGACGCATTTGAACCTCCAGTAATAGGATGATGATTGGAATTTAATGTTGTGTGGATAATGATATCAGAATTTTCCTTTAATTCCCAATGACTTTTCTTCTATTCAAGCTGTTCGAGACGGGTCAAAGGATGGAGCAGTAGGTTTTCTAATTTTTTTAACGACTTTTCACTTTTCCAAGACATACGAGATGCGTTACAGTATAATCAGTACATATAATAAATACAAATGTCCGTGTGGAGTGGATAGGAGGCAATAAAACGTGAAGGTTTGCAAATTTGGCGGTACATCAATGGCTTCAGCAGCACAGTTTCAAAAAGTATATGACATTATATCGGATGATCCAGATCGGCGCATCGTTGTCGTTTCGGCACCTGGCAAGCGAGATAAGGACGATAGTAAAGTAACAGACCTGTTAATCTCTTGTGCGAATAAAATTTTAGCCGATGAAGAGGCAGAGCGCGAATTACAATTAATTGTAAACCGCTATCAGGAAATTGCAGACGAATTGGCGTTGCCGACAGAAATCATGGAGCGAATTACTCTCGACTTGCAGGAATTAGCGGGAATGGAACGTTCCAACCCGGCTGCTTTTATGGATGCGATGAAAGCCGCTGGCGAAGATAATTCGGCGAAGCTCTTGGCTGCCTTTTTTACCGCCAAAGGCTTGAAGGCCTCTTACGTGAATCCAAAAGAGGCAGGGCTTCTGGTAAGTGACGAATACGGCAATGCTCAAGTGTTGAATGAATCGTACGAGAAGCTGGCGGAGTTGAAGAACCGTCAAGAGGTCGTGGTGTTTCCAGGATTTTTTGGCTACTCGCCTGGTGGGGCGTTGGTTACGTTCTCCCGTGGCGGTTCCGACATTACAGGCTCCATTCTGGCAGCAGCGGTGAAGGCAGAACTATACGAGAACTTCACGGATGTGGATTCGGTTTACGTGGTGAATCCGTCCCTTATTGCAAATCCCCGCAAAATCAATGAGATCACCTACCGGGAGATGCGTGAGTTATCTTATGCGGGCTTTAGCGTATTTCATGAGGAGGCGCTTCTGCCAGCTTTTCGCGCGGGGATTCCAGTATGTATCAAGAACACCAACAACCCAAGCGCTCCGGGTACGATGATTGTTTCGGAGCGTCACCCAGCGAATAATCCGATCGCCGGAATCGCCAGTGACAGTGGTTTCTGCAGTATCTATGTCAGCAAATATTTAATGAACAGAGAGATTGGCTTTGGTCGGCGCCTGTTGCAAATTTTCGAGGACGAAGGGTTGTCCTATGAGCATACACCGTCTGGGATCGATAACATCTCGGTGATTTTGCATGAGAACCAACTCGACAAGGCAAAAGAAACTCGTGTCCTGGGGCGCATTAAAGATGAGTTGCAGGTGGATGATGTATCGATTCAGCATGATTTGGCGCTGGTGATGATCGTGGGCGAAGGAATGAGACGCTCTATCGGGGTATCTTCACGTGCGACGACAGCCCTGGCCCAATCTGACGTCAATCTGGAGATGATTAACCAAGGATCATCTGAGGTTAGCATGATGTTTGGCGTCAAGTCTGAGGATGCGGGTCGTGCCGTGAAGGCGTTGTATCACGAGTTTTTTCTGATTTAGATGGAAATTTACTGAGTTCATGCCATAAACTGCCTGGGAGCAATTGCTTCTGGGCTTTTTTGTTGGCATAATCTATTTATTCTTGAAATAGGAGAGGGAAAATGAACAATACGGCCACCCATATTCAAACCAAGCTGACAGAGTACATGCAGGGACTTGACCAACGAGGGTACTTTCATGGAGCGGTTCTCGTTGCTGCAGAAGGAGAAGCGTTGATCTGTAAAGGATTTGGTCTCGCCAATCACTCCCACCTGATTCCCAATACCTCGACAACCAAATTCCGAATCGGCTCGCTTACCAAAGGCTTTACCGCAGCGGCCATCATGCAGTTGGAAGAACGAGGATTGTTGCGGGTAGAGGACTTCATAGGCGTTTATTTGCCAGATTATCCGCATGGCAATCAAATCACGATTCATCACCTGCTGACACATACGTCTGGCATTCCCAACTATGCGGCAACACTGGATTTTTGGGAAACGAGCATGCGCCTGAAGCATACGCTGGCACAAGCCATCGATTTATTTCGAGACAAGCCGCTTGATTTTCAACCAGGGGAGAGCTGGAGCTACAGCAACTCGGGATATTTGCTGCTTACGGCTATCATTGAAAAGGTGTCAGGTTTAGCTTACGCTGATTACCTTCGTCAGAACATTCTGCTACCTCTTGGAATGAACGATTCGGGCTGTGATGACGGACGCCCGATTCTGCGCAATGCGGCCTCGGGCTATTCAGTCTGGGAGTCCTACATTCATCCGGAGTTTGAGGATTTGGCGTTGGCTCTTGGCGCATACGGCCTGTATTCCACAGTAGAGGATTTGTACCGCTGGGATCAAGCGCTGTATACGGATCAGCTGCTTACACAAGCTTCACGCGAGAAGATGTTCACCGCTTATATGCCCATTTATGGAGGATATGGCTGGCATATCTCACAGCCCGAAATTGGCGGAAACAAGCGGGCCCGCATCAGTCATTTAGGGGATGTAAGCGGATTTCATAACCATATCGCTCGATTCGTCGAGGATCAGGTAACGGTTATCGTACTAAGCAACGTAGGGCTTACCCCAGTGGAGCAGATTAGCATGGACTTGGCAAAAATCGCTTTAGGAGAATCGGTTGAACCACTAAAAGTGGCCACAGTTGTGCCGTTGACTACTGAGCAAATGGCTAGCTTGGCAGGGAACTATCTGGAAGCAGTTCAGGGGGGAAGTCAAGAGAACGCCCAAGAAGCGGCCAAGGATCAAGTGAAAGCAATCCTCAGCGTGGAAGCAGACGGCAAGCTCTACCTCGCCTCAGCCAAACGATACGGCGCATGGTACAAGTATCCAGTCATCCCTGTGAAAAAAGAGGGAGAGTCTCTTGTGCTGACCACCGAAGTAGTAGATGAAGTACTAGAGTTCCGATTGGATGAGCATAACCAGCCCAAGGAGCTAATCTATCGGGATTTGTATCGGGAAGAGAACGTATTGAAGCGTAAGTGACGGTCTTTTAGAATGACATAACAAAAACTCTTGGCGAAGTGCTAAGAGTTTTGTTGTCTTCGAGTATTTACTCTCTGATTTGTTTACCAAAGATGACGTGCCAATGTAAATGCTTGGAGTCTTGATACTCCCCAAGATTGGTCATAATTCTACTCGCTCCGTACTCCATTACAACCTGAGAGGCAACCTTTTTGACAACTTCAATTAACTCGATGAGCAAGTCTGTATCACTTTCCTCTAACGTTAAAAGAGATAAAACATGTCTTTTAGGGATGACAACGATATGGACTTCATAATAGGGGCGGGTATGATAATAGGCGAGAACATGATCCGTCTCCCAAACTTTTTGAATTGGGGTTTTTCCACTTAGAACTTCCTCGCAATAAAAATCTTCTGTCATATGTAATCTTCCTTCGCTCTTCTTATTGGTATTGATGACTCAGAAATTTCATTTGATGGAAGGTTAATTTAGGAATGTATTGCAAGTTGCTCATTGTAATAAGTCTTAAGATTCTGGTAATTTATCCAAAACAACGATAATGAGTGTGGCGATTGGCCCGAGAAATATGGAAAGAATGAACCAATTAAGACCACTACGGTTCTTACCTTGTGCTAATCCGGCATTGATAAGAGCAAGGGTTCCCCATCCAACTGCGAATTGATTTTGCATGTATAAACACACCTTTACAAATAATTACCAAATACGTTACCGCTAATAAGGCAATTGGTCAATTATTTTTGACACGATAGTCTGGTGAAAAGAACAGTCAAAAGGAACCAAATAAACGAATAAGCGATTTTATAACCCAAATAATCAAAACGATTGAAATATACTCAAATACCATGTTTCTCCACGGCAATTTCACATTTGAGAAAGCGTATTTGAAAAACATGAAGACCAAAATCGCGGATGCAATCTCCATTAATTCAGTCATCTAACTACCTCCAAAATCCCTTCCTAAACAATAACATAAATTAAGAATAAGTGGTATTTAATGGTAATTATGATAACTATGATAATTATGATAATTATGATAATTATGATAATGATTTTATACAATAGTAATTGTGATCAGAAATTAAGCAATAATCCAATTAACATGATGAAAAACAACACGGAGGAAACTATTCGAATCATATCGATGCGAAACTCTGAAGGCTCACAATCTCGACTATACCAAAAAGCGAGAGGCTTCAGCGCAATGAATCCTGTTAGAAACAACATGAGTATATAAAAAATAATATCAATCAAAATAAACCCCTCCATTTATCTGTATTTTACGGCTTAATTCAGGGAGGGCTTCACAGACTAGGGTTATCTGCTCAGCTTTGTTTTAGCTAAGTAAATAAAATAGTCGATGATTAGTCCGATGAAGAGGAATGTACTTAGGTGTATGAGGTAGGCAGGGAATTGAAGGCGGATTACAATACTATTTTCAATCAATTTTGTGCCCTCAACATCTACCATCCAGTTTTTGAATGGTTCCTTAAAAATCATGAATTCTACAACGGGATTAAGTCGTACAAGGATAATGTTTGCTAGGCTGCTTCCTAAATTATCAGCCAGACAAATTAAAATGCTAACAATTCCCAGGCAAAAAGTGAACGATTTCAATTTAAAAATTGGTGTCACCCCTGACATGATCTAGCTTAAAGCGATTATAACAAATGAAGGATTATTCTGGAAAAATTCACGCCGAATTTTTCATTTTCCCACCAGAACGTTGTATAATGATAGTTACAAAGGAGCTGATCAAGATGGCAAGTAAAGCGAAGCGATTCCGCGAAAAGCTGGTACGAGAAGGGAAAATGGATCCTAGTTTGAAGCGAGGATCATGGAATGGAATCAACCCGGTGGAGCGAAAACCTGAACGACCGGAGATAGAAATGCGAAGAAAAGAAGCGAAACACCGTGGACGTCTGATTCGTGGAAGCGAATTAGACGTCCCTTTTTATGCTGTAAACTAAAGAGCTTACTTGATTCCAGCCACTTGCCGTCCTGTGAAAATTCGAATGTAGACTGAACGCGGATACCTTGTTGAATGTCCGTACGATATTCATTATAATTAGTTCTAAAATGAACTATTCAGAAATGAACGATATCGATAAAGGAGTACTCCAAAAATGAATTATAAAGATGAAAAAGTGAAAAAAGCGATGGAGTTATTGCAATCATTTTGGGCGATAAACAAGACCACAACAAAATTCACACAGCAGAATGCAGAGAGCTTAGGCATCACTTTACAACAATTATCGATTATTAATACTTTGTATTCGTTTCCCGGATTAACGCTTAAAAACATCACGGAAAGGCTTATGTCCTCTAAAAGTACCGTCAGTGTAAGCGTAGACGGATTAGTTAAACAGGGCTTAGTAGAACGTACAATTTCCAAGGAAGACAGAAGAGAAATCCATCTTAAGTTAACGTCAAAAGGAGAAGAATTATCAAGAAAATCAAGTGAGAAGGCCTTTTCTTATAAAGCGATGGTCTTAGCATTGGAGAAGTTGGATGAGAATGATGTGGAATCCTTACTCCGGCTGCATAAGGAATTGTTAGCTTGCCTGCAAGAAATTCAACTTTAAGAATGGGGGGATTTGGGTTTCTTGAGGAGGGTTACTGATATAATGATAGGTAGCAAATATAATGGGAGGGTATTGTATGCATTACATACATGTACTGGACATTGAATTTGAGTATAGCGGACAAAGGCAAGTCATTCATCCTGTTATTCTTCAAAGTGAGCAAGATACCATTCTGATTGACTGTGGTTATCCAAATTTTGAAGCCTATCTTGAGGAAGCCGCCAAACGGAATAATGTCGATCTTGCCTCGTTAACCAAAGTGATCGTGACTCATCACGATTTGGATCATATGGGCTCGCTTGCCGCTTTAAAGCGATTGTACCCGCAAGTGGAGATTATTGCATATGACTTTGAAAAACCATATATCGATGGGACAAAAAAGTCTTTACGGCTTGAACAAGCGGAATCGAGCTTTGATGCGTTGCCGGAAGAAGCAAAGCCTTTTGCGGAACAATTTATGTCCTTCGTGAAATCCATTGAACCGGCATCGGTTGATCGCACGGTCTCTGCCGGTGAACGACTTCCTTGGTGCGGTGGCATTGAGATTGTCCACACTCCCGGTCATATGCCTGGCCATATCTCATTGTACCTTCCAGCAAGTAAAACATTGATCGCTGGGGACGCTGTTGTCGTGCAGCAAGGAGCTCTGAATATCGCAAATCCTCAATATACAATGGATATGGAAGAGGCTGTACGCTCCGTTCGACGAATGCTTGACTACGACATTGATCAGTTGATTTGCTATCATGGAGGGGTTTTTCAGGGCGATGTGAAGGCGGCTTTGAAAAAGATCATACAAGACTATTCCGAGTAGAAAAAGATCGACAAGCCAAGATGGTTCCTGAAAGTTTAAAAAACGACCAGCCGTGTGATGGCTGGTCGTTGCTTTTTCATTTGATTATTTCTGCAAATGATATGGCACGGTTGCTACGGTTACGTTTTTACGAGTGAACAGGTAGGCGCGAATCAGCCAACTGGTCTGATTGTGCAGGAAGTTGTGCCACCACTTCTTCGTGATAAACTGCGGCATTAAGATGGTAATATGGCCATTCTTCGCTGTTTTCCATTCAACCGTATCGATAAACTTGATTAACGGTTTCAGGATGCTTCGATAGCGGGAGCGAAGGACGATCAGACGAATGCCGGGATTCCATTCCGCCCATTTGCTCTCCATTTTGTCGACGGACTCATCATCAAAGCCTACATAAACGGCCACCACATTATCCGTCATCGACTTGGCGTAGCCGATCGTTTCCATGACCACACGGGTTACCCCGGCAACCGGAATGACAACCACATTGTCTTTGCTTATCGGCTTGTCCCGAGAAATGTCAATTCGCAGCTCTTCGGCAATATCGTCATAATGCTGATGAATGTTGCGGAAAACGAGAATAACCACTGGCAAAAACACAAAGATGATCCACACCTGCGAAAACTTCGTAATGGTAAAAATAAGGGCAATCGATAGCGTAGTGAGCATCCCAATCGTGTTAATGCTAAATGGAAGCGCCCAGCCTCGAGGTTTGCGCGTGAACCATCTTTTCATCATCCCAGCCTGTGACAGCGTGAACGGAATAAATACGCCCAGTGCGTACAGTGGGATCAGGTTCTCCGTATCTCCTTTGAAAATCACGATGAGCAGAGCAGAGAACACACCTAGCACAATAATCCCGTTGGAGAAGCCGAGCCGATCTCCTCGTACCATGAACATGTGCGGCATAAATTTATCCTTCGCCAGCATAAAAGCAAGTAAAGGAAAAGCGGAGTATGCCGTATTGGCGGCTAGGAACAGAATCAAAGCGGTGATCGTCTGAATGCCATAATAAATCCCGCCGCGTCCAAACGTAGCCGCTGCAATTTGAGAGACAACCGTTTCTTTCGGGTTAGGAGAGATTCCATACCAGTAGGCCAAAAAGCTGATGCCAATAAACATACAGCCCAGGATTGCCCCCATCATTGCAAGGGTAATGGCCGCATTTTTTTCAGAAGGTGCCTTGAAGTTGGGAATGGCGTTGGATACTGCTTCCACCCCTGTTAGCGCCGAACAGCCTGAGCTAAAGGCTTTTAACAGAATAAATAGGCTGATACCCGAAATCGAGACACCATAGGTAGGTTGGTGAGCAGGAATCGTTCCTGTCATCAGTTGATAGAATCCACTTATGATTAATACGAAAATAGCAAAAACAAACAGATAAACTGGATAAGCAAGAATGGTGGCTGATTCGGAGATCCCGCGCAAATTCAGAATGGTAAGAATAAGAATCATGCCAACTGCAATCAGAACACGGTCCTCGTGTAAAAACGGAAAAGCTGAGGTAATGGCATCGGTGCCGGCAGAAGCGCTAACAGCAACCGTCAGGATATAATCCACCAAAAGCGAACCACCCGCCACTAATCCAAAAGGCAAACCCAAATTTTCCTTTGCGACGATGTACGCTCCGCCTCCAGAGGGGTACGTAAAGATCGTCTGGCGATACGACAGGATGAGAACAGTTAACAATCCGAGTACGGCAATCGAAATCGGAATGGAATACCAGAGGGCGGTAAAGCCTCCCACCATCAAAACGAGCAAGATTTGCTCTGTTCCGTAGGCGACCGATGATAAAGCGTCAGATGAGAGGACCGCTAACGCTTTCAGCTTGCTCAGTTTTTCATCAGCCAGTGCGGTTGATTTCATTGGGCGGCCAATGAGAAAACGTTTTAACTTCGATACCATGATGTGTAATCCCCGCTTTGTGTAAGATAGTTCAATCGCTCATTTACAACACAAAAAACACAAGGAGGATTAAGTACGGTCTTGTGTCAACAGTATTCACCCCGATCCACGCTTACGAGGTTAGCTGACGGATTCGGACAGATTCGAGTTGCCCTACTCATCGCTTCAGATGAGATTCACCCCAGAAGATTGGTTCCCCCGTTCATTCGATTAAGCGTTCACCTATTCAATTTAAGATAATTACATACGAAATCCTACACTCCCGAAATTCAAACAGCAAGTGTCTAAAATCGCTGAGTAAGCGTTTACAATGGACAAAATTACACGTTAGCTTCTTACTGCTATCTGAATCATGTTCTGCTATATTTGTGGATGAGCTGTTTTTCGTCTGGAAATGGGACGTTCGTACTATATTTTTCCGGAAGAATGAATGGCTATCAAAAGACTATGATGGTTAAAGGATTGCATATGGAATGAACAAAAAAACGATTGGAATTTGGGGCATTCGCCTGATCATTTTTGCCGCGTTTGTGTACCTGTGCCTGGGGTGGTTTGATCTCAAGCTAGTCGCGAATCAATTGCTGCGTCTGCTTGCTCAGCCGATAGCTCTACTTTTGATGACGGTCTTGTATGGTATGGCTTTTGTTCTGCGGGCCGTTGCCTGGCGACGATACTTGCATGATCATGTATCCTTCAAGGTTTGTCTGCATGCATTATTTTATAGTTTATTCATCAATCACATTCTTCCGTTTAAAGTGGGAGAAGTTGTGCGAGCAGGTTATCTGGTCCAAGGCAAGCATGCCAGTTGGGACGAAGCGGCTCATTCCGTGATTGTACTTCGCAGTCTGGATGTCCTTACGCTGGGGCTATTCTCCGGGATCGGGGTCTTGGTCATCGGGCTTCGTGTTTCGTGGTTCGCGATGATTGGATTTGTGCTGGGAATCATGCTTGTCATCGGCCTTGTCTATTTTTTATCCAAACAGAAGTTGTCTGGCTTCCTGCACAAGCATGTCCGTCTAATGAAGCAAGCGATGAGTGGAACAAGCGGCGTCATGATCGTGAGCTTGACCGCAATTAGCTGGTTACTGGAAGCGTTTGTGGTGATTGGTGTTGCTCACGCTTTAAAGATCAAGCTGTCTTTTCTTCAGGGGGTCTGGGTGACCAGCATGACGATTGCGGGACAGACGTTTAATTTTACTCCTGGCGGGATTGGAACGTACGAGAGTGTGATGAGCTTTTCGCTGGCGGCAGTGGGGATGTCGCTTTCGAACGCATACGCGGTTGCTTTGCTTAGTCACGGATTCAAATTCATCTTTTCATTCGCGGCAGGCGCCTATGTACTCATCACCTCGCCTGTATCGCTGCGGGATGTACGAAAATGGACGGCAAAGAAAAAGCTAGAAGAACAGAAATGAGGCAACTACATGACAAAAATATCCATTATGGGAACAGGGTACGTAGGGTTGACGATGGGAGTCGGCCTCGCCTTTTTTGGCTGGGACGTCCTATGCCTGGATATAGATAAACAGAAAATTGAATGCCTGCAACAAGGCAAACTTCCTCTCTATGAACCAAGGATGAAAGAAGTATTGCTCGAGCAAATCAAGGCTGACAGAATTCGCTTCTCCAACGACTTGGAGGAGGGGATCAAATGGGCAGACGTCATTTTTCTGGCGGTTGGAACACCAATTGATTATCGGGGAGATGTGGATAGAAGCGCGCTTTTCTCTGCGGTGAGAACGATAGGTGAGAATTTGGTCGGATACAAGCTCATCGTGACCAAAAGCACGGTACCAGTGGGGACCAATCAGGAAATCAAAGAACTGCTTCATGCATGCGGGAACGATTACGATGCGTACGATGTCGTCTCGAATCCGGAGTTTTTCCGTGAGGGACACGCGTTGGATGATTTTTACCAGCCATCCCGTATCATCTTGGGTACAGACAACGAGCGTTCACTTGAGATCATGTATGCGTTGTATCGCCCGTTCGAGCAACAAGGAGTTCCGTTTGTGGTTACGGATTTTCAAACGGCGGAATTGGTGAAGTATGCGTCGAACAGCTTTCTGGCAATGAAAGTGGCTTTTATTAATGAAATGGCCCGACTCTGTGATGGTTTGGCGGCAGATGTGGGGACACTGGCCTACGCGATGGGGTTGGACGATCGAATTGGGGGCAAGCATTTGCAACCAGGCCCCGGCTTCGGAGGTTCTTGTCTGCCGAAAGACACTACGGCACTAAGCAGCATGGCTGGTGACAAAAGCATCTCGCTGCCATTAGTGGAGGCTACACTTTACAGTAACAATTTGCAGAAAGAATATCTGGTGAACAGGATCGGAGAGTCTTATCCAAGTCTGGAGAATGTGGAGCTGGCTGTACTCGGTGTAGCTTTTAAGGCAGGAACAGACGACGTGCGGGACTCGACAGCGATGGACGTCATCAATATGCTCCTGGAAGTGGGAGTCCGCGTTCGGATTTATGATCCGCAAGCGATGGAGCATGCCCGCAAGCTTTGGCAGGATCGGGTTGCCTATGGGAACAATCTTGAGGACACAATCCAGCATGCTGATGGAGTCGTGATTCTAACAGACTGGAATGAGTTTAGAGAGATGGATTTGGCAAGTGTGAGAGGTCGGATGAAGGCGCCTTATCTGTTTGATTTTCGTAATCTTTTCGAACGCAAGACGGCAGAAAGTGAAGGTTTTGTGTACATTGGATTAGGAAAATAAAGAAGAGGACAGCGATAACGAAAAAACCAATTGACAATGGTTCTCACTCTCAAATAGAATACAAAGTGTGATTGATAACGATTATCATTATTACATTGTTGTATAGAGCGGAGAGGGGAATTCATTTCATGAAGGCATTTAACTTATTAGCAACAGCTTCATTAGTCGGTCTGCTGGTTACAGGCTGCGGGGGCAATCAAGCGGCTCCAGCTAGCACCAATGCTGCCCAAACACAGCCAGCATCCACTGAGCAGGTGAAGCCAGAAGAGAAAAAAGAATTGACTCCTGCTGAGTATACCCAAGCAGCTAAAGATCTGATTGCAGAATTGGAAAAAGGAAAAGCTGGCGGCAAAGTAGATTGGGATAAGGCCCAAAAAATCTACGGAGATAACCTGAAAGCTTTGGTTCAATCCCGCGATGAAGAGAACAGTGACCAAACCAATGATCATTTGGAAACTGCGATGAATGCTGGAAAAGATGGTTCACTCTCCGCTTTGACGGTTGCTGAATTGCACGAGAAACTCTTGTATAAAGTTTTCTTCCAATCCATGCGTCACGATTTCAAGGAAGCGAACGACAAGTTTAAAGATAAAGATAAAGCAACAGCTGAAATTACTGAAGCAAAAGGCTTCTATGACGGCTTAATGAAAGACATGGTTGGCAAGCGTGATACCAAGTACGGTACCCAACTGGTAAGCACTATTGATGCTGGTTTTGGTGAGATGGACAGTGCGCTTGAAAAAGGAGATAACCTTGCGTTCAACCTTGGCAAGCAAGTCGTTGATAAAACGATCATGAAAGCCTTCTACCTCGCTTCCGGAGCGGAAAAAGGGTACGGCTATAAGCTTGAAGGTCTCGTGAAAGAAGGCAGCAAAGACGATCTGAAAGCCGAGCAAGCGGAAGGCTGGGCGTTCTTCCAGTCGCTGAAAGGCTACTTGAGTGAAAATGACAAAGCGGACGTTGATTATATTAACCAGCAGTTTGATCTTTCCAATGACGTGAAGAACATCAAAGGAGATCTGATTAACAAGGCGTATGTTCGCGCTTTTGCCAATACAGCGAAGGGTGAATACAAAGAGACCTTCGAGAACTGGGGCAAAGACAAGGCGGCCATCACTGCGATGGAAGGCGCATTGTTCATTGATGTCGTGAAGAATGATCTGCCAAAAGCGCTTGGCAGCGAAGCCAAAGCCAAAGCGTTAATTGATAACGCACAAAAATTAATCAACGAAGTGAAGGCTGGCAACAAAGATGGAGCAACGGCAGTATTTAAACTAGTCGAAGCAGATTTGGATAAACTAACAAAATACGGGAAGTAACCTAAGCTGGGTCATGCACACGAATGCGGTGTGCATGATTTGTGCTATCTTCCTATTTACTGACGTGATGGCAAAGGAGAATTCTTCATGGGTATAAGAAAAGTGATCTTATCTTTATTGCTGCTAGTACTGGTTGTGACAGTGCAGCCGCATCTGGCATCTGCCTATTCGTATGGCAATCCCAACGAGGAAGCGGTAGCGGAGGTTTACAAGAAAGTGGTTGCGGCTTTAAACCAGACGCCGCCTGATTTTGCCGGTGCCAAGACATCGTTTCTAACGGTAAAAGAAGAATTGGATATGCACATGGGGACGAAGCCGGGTGAAGCGATTGCCCAATCATTGGATCAACAGAACAAAGCAGCTGCCATAGACGCTTTTCAAAAAACATTGGTGCTCAATGTCGCTCGCAGACTCGATGGCGTTGATAAGGATTTTACGGATTATAAGCAAGGGAAACTGCTTCTTGCCAAGGGATTGGCTACATATGATGCCCTCTCTCCTGTCGTGAAAGCAAAAGACCCTGCTTTGGATCAAAAGATTCGTCAAGATTTTGAACAGGAATTGCAGTCACTGGGGAACCCCGGATTATTTGGGGTCGGCGTAAAAGCGCCAGATCAAGCATTGTTCAAGACGAAAAAAGACGAGATTCTCAAAACCCTTCAAGAACAATTCCAGCTAAAAAGCTTGGAAGTGGGACACTTTAGCGTGGGTGCAGATGTTGGAAATCAGAAGGAGCAAGGAAGCGCGGCAAGCAGTATGGGTGGCCTAAAAAATTGGCTTCCCATCATCGTTATTCTGCTCGTGCTGGCTCTCATCATCATAAGAACACTTCGCAAGCGTCGGGCGTAGACGATGAAGACACAAGTCAGTAAGCGCAGACGCGAAATAGGATGGTTGGCCGGAATCTCGCTGTTTGCCTGTCTGATTCGGTTTTTCTTCCTGGCGAATGGTCCGGGTGGCTGGGATGATGTGGATTTTGCGTTAGCGCTGAAGAGTTATGACATTGCGCAGATGCAGCCGCATTTTCCTGGTTATCCAATCTATCTGCTGGTTGCTCACGTATTTGCGGCTTTTATCCCCAATGGTTTTGAAGCCTTGTCGTTTCTATCGATGGTTGCGGCGGCGCTGACTATTTTTCCGCTTTATCTAATTGTCAAAAGATACAGTGGGGCGAGGGTGGCGTTGTGGGCATGTATTCTCTGGTCCGTTTCTCCGCTTGATCTCGTGCTGGGTACTCAACCGCTCTCCGATAGTTTTGGCACACTGCTTGCGATGGGTGTGGTGGCAAGCAGTCTTCTTGCGATGGATTCCAGACATTCTGAAAAAAATCGAGCTTTGGCACTCCTGCTCTCCGGGATATTGCTGGGGTTATTGTACGGTGTAAGAATCTCGTACCTGCCGTTTGCAGCAGTTCCTCTATGGGCAGCTTACGTTTATCTAAGAGACACCGGAGCGTGGGGAGATGTCATTCGAGCGGTCGCTTGTGCGGTTCTGGTGTCAAGCGCGTGGGTTGTAGCAATGGTCAATAATGTCGGGGGCTTCGATATGCTTTGGACGTTGGCTACTCAATTCACGTCTGGGCATTTCTCGGATTGGGGCGGAACCTACCATGAAGGGGCACCTCTTTTGTCTCGGGCAACTTATTGGCTGGGCCGCCAGCTATTTGCTGCTGGGATGGGTACTCCGTGGGAGGGATACGATGATCCGCTCCGATGGCTGATAGCCGGCTTGTTCTTGCTGGCGATGATTGGGTTCATCAAGAACAGGCGAGTGAATGCTACCGACATCGACAAGCGCCAATGGGTTCTGATCGCCGCCTGGGTCGTTCCTTATCTGGTATGGACGTTTTTTGCTCAGAATATCGAGAAGCCTCGTCATCTGCTGCCCTTACTTCCTGCGCTTTTATGGCTGATCGCCGCTGGGCTCGGCAGGTGGAAACGCATTGGCAACGGGCTGTTTTTCCTTATGACCGTTAGCATGCTGGATGTCGGGCTGACACCAATTATGTCGCAGCCGAAGATTCCGTCCCCAATGGTACAGTTGGCGGATTACCTCGCCAATCAAGGGTCTGTCGATTCAAGCGTAATCTATACCTACGAGGAAGAACGGGTCATTCAATACATGCACCCATCCATTCAAACGGTGCGTCTGCGGAAGTGGGAGGATTTTCAGGTTTCGTTACTCAATTATCCTGATCTCCCCGAGCACATCTATTTGACCGATAGTGTATTGCAAGGTTTTCAAATGCCTGTATTGAACGGCTATGTGCGTGAAGTAGCCAGATTCACTGGAAGCGAGTGGCTATACCCGACGTATCATGACATCGTCTTGTATGAGCTGCTGCCAGAGAAGAAACAGGCGCTACTTCACATGTCAAAACTGCCTGCAGGTATTCGTTAAACTATTGCGGAAACGCTCATACAATGAAAATGATTCTTAATTAAACATCAAGGGGGAGAGCCTGAATGGAACTCCAAGCACTGCTCATTACCTTTCGAGAAGCGTTAGAGGCGCTGCTCATCGTGGGAATCATCAACTCTTATCTCAAACGAGTCAATCGACCTGAATATACAAAATACGTCTGGCTTGGAGCTTCCCTCGCGGTGATTGCTTCCTTGGGCTTAGCGATGGTGTTTCAGATTGTTCTGGACGGTTTCGCCTCAATGGGTGCACAGAACTACTTGAAGGTTACCATCATGTTCATCTCGGCTGGTCTGCTTACCCAAATGGTCTTCTGGATGGCGGAGCAATCGAAGCAGATTGCTGGAAAAGTACAGGGCAAATACGACAAGTATATTACGACAGGCAATGTGGTCGGGATGGTGATCCATGCCTTTCTTGTGGTACTTCGCGAAGGGGTCGAGACCGTCTTTTTCTTTGCTGCTATTACGGGTGGAGATATTGGTAAAGCGATGCAGAACTGGGGCTCTGTAACCGGGATCGCTATCGCCGCTATTGTCGCCTTCCTCTTCTTCCGTGGCACGATGAAAGTTCCGTTGAAAACCTTCTTCAAGGTAACAGGCGTATTCATCGTGCTGATCGCAGGGGGATTGCTGGTTCAAGGCGTAGCCATTTTACAAGATATGAATATCATTGGCTCCGTTGCACCGCATCTTTATGATTTGACCTGGTTCATGCCGGAACATCCGATTGACGAACTGCATTTCATCCGTGATACCGGGCATTCGCCGGTGTTCTCCGGCAATATGGGAGTCTTCTTGAAGGCACTGTTTGGTTATTCTTCGTCGCCTTCGCTGGAGGAAGTGTTGGTGTATTGGGGTTATTTCGTTTCCTTGTATCTCCTGATCCGGGGCCGAGATTCCAAGACAGCAGTTCAAGGAGCTAGTGATGGGAAAAGTGAGGAACAGATCGCTTAAAAGAAAAGACTTCGTCCCTCTTTGCTCTGTTTAAGCTCGCGTGTAGCATCAACTGTCCGCTTCGTTCACTACGGAAGGGAGTCGACAAGAAGATCACTTAGTTTCTCAGTCTGATGTAAAGAATGCCGACTCTTTTTCCTTCCTCCGTTCTCTACGCTTTGTTTCGCTTAAAATGAGGCTCGAGTGGACTAAGTGGCAATGATTGCCCGGGAAAGGAAATCATTGCCCGGGAAAAGTAAAGGAAGATTGAACATGAAGATTATCGTCACAGGGGGAGCCGGCTTTGTCGGCTCTCATGTTGTACCTAAACTCCAATCGGAACATGAGGTTCTGATTATCGATTCGCTTCATTCCTACTATGATCCTCGTTGGAAACAGCGCAGATTGGAGAAGCTGTTAACACATCCTCAGGTGGATTGGGATAAAATGGATGTTTGTAATCAGAAGGGGTTAAGGGATGTCTTTCAATCCTTTCGACCGGATATCGTCATTCATTTGGCGGCAATTCCGGGGGTACAGGCTTCCCTGCTTGACCCGGCCGCCTATGTTGATGTGGATGTGAAAGGAACTGTGAATCTATTAGCACTTTCCCACGAGTATCAGGTATCCCGGTTTGTGTTCGCCTCTTCCTCGTCCGTCTATGGGACGCAAGGAACGAGACCGTGTGAGGAAAGCGAAGGGCTCGAGCCGATTTCGCCCTATGCCGCTTCCAAAGCGGCAGCCGAAATGTACTGTCAAACCTACCAACGATTATATGGACTCCCTGTGACGATTGTTCGTCCGTTTACGGTGTATGGGCCAGAACAGCGTCCCGATATGGCTTTGTGGACGTTTGCGAAGCAGATTTGGGAAGGAAAGCCGATCACCCTTTACGGAGATGACATAGGTCGGGACTACACCTATGTGGAGGATACGGCTCGGGGTATCGTGAAGGCTGCTTTGATGGAGAAGGCGGTCAATCGTATATATAATCTGGGAAGCGGTCGTGTTGTCCTTATTCGTGACTTGATTTCGTTGTTGGAACGAGGGCTGGGGAAGAAGGCAATCATTGTGAAAAAGGAACTGCCTCCAGGAGATGTCCCCATGACCTGGGCAGATCCCATTCGTTCAAAAACAGAATTGGGTTTTGAAGCCCATGTATCGATAGAAGAAGGAATCCACCGCTTTACTGAGTGGTTTCTAAATGAAGGAGTATACCGATGAAACAAGCTTCGCTATTTGAGATCGTCATGGCTCGTTGTTGGAATGTGCTGAATGAGAGTAAAACGTTCACCCCTGTTTTTGTTGTGGGGATATTCCTCATGTACATGTTGTTCAATGTGAATGTAGGCTCTTTTTTGCAAACATTGGGATACATGCTTCCCTTGTTTGTCATTTACTATGTCTATGATTTTCCCTTGCATCTGCGGTGGTTTCTCTGGATACCGTTTGGTGTGGGGGCGTTGATTTTTGGCCTGGGAGACCCGATGCTTCTCCTGTTTGCTCTTGGGATGTATCTCTTTTTTACCGTCTTTTTCTGGGGTACCTTGTACTATCACCTGCGAATCGGTACGCCGTGGACCAATTTCATGCGGATTTGGAAGCTGTTCCTCTTAAATACGGATTCGACAAGCGGGAATGTATTCGAGCAGCTTCCGAAGGTTTACTTGCAGCTGATCGTAATGTCCGCAATCTATCACGCTCCTGTGAAAAGTGAGCTGATTCTGCCCCTCGGCCTGTTTTATATCGGATTAGGCATTTTTGCGTACCTGATCCACCGTTTTCTGTTTAATTGGAAGCCAGTTGAATATCCAACCTACACCGATAGCAAGGACAAACCAGCCGGTCCTCTCGCCAAAAAGGTGGTCGTGGTCGTCATTGACGGTTGCCGCAAAGAACGTTTATACGAAGCGGATGCGCCCTTCTTGCATCGGCTGATGCGAGAGGGAACCGTCTATGAGCAGATGGAGACGATCTATCCCGCGAGAACAGTTACTTGCTTCTCTTCCATGTTTACAGGGACCTATCCACGTGAGCACGGGATCAAGTCGAATATGGTCTGGGATTTGCTCGTGAAGGTGGAGAGCATTTTTGACGTCTTGGCAGGTCATGGGCGCAAAGGGGTATTATTTGGCTGCGCCCATCTGATTGACGCGTTTGGCAAATATGTGGAGAGCTTTACCGCTGTCGCCAATAACGACGTGGTGGATCGAAAGATTATGGATCAAGCCAAAATCATTTATGAACGAGAAAATCCTGACTTGTTCGTCGTGCAGATGATTGCCGTGGATCAAACAGGACATAGCCGAGGGGTTTTATATCCCGAGTACTTAGAGAAAATCAAGGAGGCGGACGCGCTCATCACTGATTTTCATCAGTGGCTGACGGATCGGGGAGAGATGGAGGATACAGCATTTATCGTGATGGCCGACCACGGACAAGGTAACGGAATTGGCGGTCATGGACATCTGGACGAGGGCGAGCGGTATGTTCCATTTTTTATGCATGGTTCGATGATTCAACAAGGTCTCGTGATTCCGGAGTTTCGCAGTATTGTTTCCGTTGCGCCTACGATCAGTGCTTTGCTGGGAGTTCCGATTCCCGATCATTCGCGTGGTCCGATTTTAGCTGAAGCACTGATGGATAGAGAGGGTGAACAACATGAAGAAGCTGATCGTCGTTATTCCAGCGTACAATGAAGAAGAGTCCATTGGACGAGTCATTGGCAAAATTCCGCGCGTTTTCGATCCTGCTGTTCAAGTAGAGGTTCTCGTGGTAAACGACGGCTCCAGAGATGCTACGGTTCAGGTGGCGACCAAGGCCGGGGCGGATCATATCGTTTCTTTTGAGCGCAACCGTGGACTTGGCGCAGCTGTAAGAGAAGGAATGAAGGCAGCGTACGCGCGTGGAGCCGACTTGGCGGTGATGATTGATGCGGATGATGAATACCCAGCCGATCACATTCCTCGCGTGATTCAGCCTGTTCTCATGGGAGAGGCGGACTATGTGCTTGCCTCCCGTTTCAAGCACCGAGTGCGTGGGATGAAGCTCTATCGCCGTCTAGGCAACTACTTCTTTACATTCCTGCAAATGCTTCTCCTGCACAAGTGGATCAGTGACGGTCAGACTGGGTTTCGTGTCTTCTCCAGAGAGGTGCTTCACGATCTGGAAATTGTTCACGATTATAACTACGCCCAAGTGATGACGATCAATATTGTTCGACAAGGGTATCGACTCGCCGAAGTAGGAATTCCCTATAAGGTCAGGGAAACAGGGGAGTCGTTCATTACGTATCGGTATGTAGCTCGTGTCCTTCCAGCCATTTGGCGCGAGTGGAGACGTAAACCGGCTAACAGAGCGGCTAGGAAGCAACAGTCAACAGCTGTGTCCAAGGAGCATGCCAGCTACTAAAAAGGTGGAACTTGATCATGCCTGAATTACGCTTTAATCCATTGTTGCGGGATTGGACTATCGTTGCTTCGAATCGGCAGCATCGGCCACATCTGCAGAATAAGGAATGTCCGTTTTGTCCCGGGTCTGGCAAAGTCCCAGACGAATACACGGTCTACATGCTAGACAATGATTTTCCGGCGTTGACGCCTGATCCCGATGAGTCAGCTTTGATCAACTCTGACTTGTATCAAGCCAAGAAGGCTTATGGAAAATGTGAAGTGATCTTGTATTCGTCCGATCATCATCAATCACTGGCTCAGTTGACGGTGGCGCACATTCAGGAGCTGATTGAGCTGTGGGCCCTTCGCTTTTCGCAGTTGGCCGGGGAGCCGGAAGTTCAGTACATCCTGATTTTTGAAAATCGTGGGGAAGAAGTGGGCGTTACGATGACTCACCCGCATGGTCAAATTTACGCCTACTCCCAAATGCCGCTCAAAATCAGGCGGGAGCTGGAAAGCTGTCAACTTCATTATACCGAGACGGGAAAATGCCTGCTGTGCGAGATGAATGAAGAGGAGAAGCGTGAGGGAGAGCGGCTTGTCATCGAGAATAACCATTTTCTCGCGTATATTCCGTATTTTACTGACTATCCCTATGGGGTATTTATCGTCAGTAAAAGCCACAAAACAGCGATTAGTGATTTTAACGAAGCGGAGAAGAAATCACTTGCCACAATCCTGAAGCAGACAACGGGCGCGATGGACGAGCTGTTTGCGCGACCCTTTCCATACATGATGGTCATGCATCAGCGGCCGGTTAACGGGGAGGATGTCGAGGATTTTTACCACTTCCATATCGAGTTCTATCCACCGCTTGTGGAAAATTATAAGCTGAAACATTACGCCTCTTCTGAAATGGGGGCGTGGGCGGTGATTAATCCCAAGGCAGTGGAGGAGACAGCGCCTGAGTTGAGGGAAGCGGTGGAGCAGTATAGGCGGAAGTACGAACAAGAAGATGAAAAATAGAACAAAAGCTGGCTGTTCAACAGTCAGCTTGTTTGTTTTGGCTTATAAATCTTGGGATAATCGAATCATATCCCTGCATTGAATGCCGTTCTCATATATTTCTTCTGGATAATGCCTATTGAAAAAGTCTAAATCAACACCAGTAATCCTAAAGCCACATTTTTGATAAAGAGCTAATTGTCCTATACTTGAATTTCCGGTACCTATTTCAATAGTTTTATAACCGTTTGTCTTGGCAGTTTGAATAGCATGAATGACGAGTTGTTTGCCAAGACCTTTACCATGATAGTCTTGTGCAATTGCAATATTCACCAGTTCTACCGTTTCAGGCCTTGTGGGGAGTAGTACATAAACTCCAACCATTTGCTTTTCCATTTTAGCGATATAACATTCTCCCCGTTTGATATAGTTCTCCACAATTTTTGGGGAAGGGTCAGCTACTAACAACAAATCCATTGGAGGTTGTTCATCTATAGTGAGTTTCCGAATATCCATATTGCTTCCTCTTGTAATGCTGTTCGCCCTCCTTATTTTTGGTAAAATATTGCGAAGCCCCCACAGATGTGAGGGCTGTTTTCATGACATCATTTTCAAATGTAACGATGAAATTATTGAAGAGATTGCAGATGCTCGGCGAGACGATCCCACGTTTCAGTAATGCCTTGTTCAATTCCCATTTTCAAGACGGTTTGGAGGGCTTCTTCGGAAGGGAATAGCGTACGGCTGACGAGCTTCGTATGCCCTTCATGCTCTGTAAACGTCAACGTAATGGTACTGGATGGCAACTCTTCATTAACACTACCCTCGGCATCAGAGAAGTAATCGACATAAACAATCTTCTCAGCATCCACGATCTCACTATAGATCGCTTTACCCCAAGATTCGAATCCGAAAAATTCCCCTTGCTTCTCATCCGTGCACTTCATACAGTAATGCCAGATGCCGCCTGGACGAAAATCAACGTTACAAACCATAAGTGTCCAGCCCTTAGGACCCCACCAGTGCTTCAGGTGCTCTGCCTCGGAAAATGCTTTGAAAACGAGCTCGCGAGGCGCATGAAAAACACGCTCCAAGATGATCTCCTGACCCTCTGTTTTAAACGTCATTTTGTTGGACATGGATAAATCCTCCTAGAAATTAGTTTTTGCTTTGTTCATTCTCGTTAGCTCGCATCTTTTGAAGGTAATTCTCAAGATTGTCGAATCGTTCCTCCCAAATTCGACGGTAGTTTTCAAGCCAATCGTCCAGAGCTTGAAACGCATCCAATCGCAGTCGGTAAATTCTCCGATTCGCAATCGCCTGTACGTCGACGAGTCCGGCTTGACTTAGTACGCGGAGATGTTTTGAAGTTTGGGGCTGAAGAATTCCAAGTCGTTCAGTAATTTCCCCAACCGTAAGAGGGCTGTTACGTAAAAGCTCAACAATTTTGAGACGGTTGGGCTCGGCAAGCGCATTCAAAGTTGCAATAATTTTGGCTCCAATAGAATTCTTCTCCTTTCTGTTATAATATACCAATTTAGGAATATTCCTGTCAAGGAATATTCAATGCGTTATAGGTTTTTTCGAAGGTAGCACCTAAACCCAACCTACAGGCTTACTTGTTCATGAAAAACATCCATTGAATATAAGTTCTGCTCCATTAGTCTACCTGTGATTTGCTTTATGACATCAGGATCACGAAGTTTTTCACGATGAAACTCCATCAGTTCTGATAACGGTATCCATTTGCTGTCGATAATTTGCTCCTCTTGTAGATTCAGCGCTCCGCCAATAATTTCAGCAGTAAAATGAAAAAGAATGACTTGTTTATTGGCACTGCTTACAAAGTTATAGATGCCAGTTGTACCAGTTAGCACAACATCATATCCGGTTTCTTCTTTTACTTCCCGACAAGCTGCAAAAGGAATTTCTTCGCCCGGTTCAATCCGTCCAGCTGGGAAGTTCCACTTGTTTCGCGCAGTCGGTTTGTCCTCTTGGATCATCAAGACTTCGTTATCTTTCATGATGGATACACTAGCGACTAAAACAATGCCATTTTGAGTCATTATGACCACCTTAAGGGGGTGTTAGAACAATCATACGATTTACTTCTTTACATCATCCCGAAATCCCTTGCTTCGCTGTTGCTAATTTCCTTTATCAACCAACAGGACAGTAACAAGATGCCAAATCATATGGTAGTATGGCGGTAAGAACATGACGTGTAGTGTAATTCTTCTAGTGGTTCGAGTGAGAATGATCAATGAAATGGAGTGAAGTACATGCAACCAAAAGTGATTTTGGCAGGTGGCACTGGCTTCATCGGGCAATATTTTGAGGAGAAGTTGATTCAACTCGGATACGATGTGAAAATCATCTCCCGTAAACCCCAGCATATTTCATGGAATGATCCATCAGCTATTGTTGAAGCGCTTGAAGAATCCGAGATGTTGATCAATCTGGCGGGTAAGTCCGTTGACTGTCGCTATCACCCCAAGAATCAAGAAGAAATATTGAACTCAAGAGTAAAGACCACCCAGCAGCTAGGAAATGCTGTACTCGCTTGCCAAAAACCTCCGCGATTATGGATCAACTCCAGTACGGCTACGATCTATCGACACGCGGAAGACAGGCCAATGACAGAGGCGAGCGGGGAAGTGGGAACAGGTTTTTCGGTAGATGTGGCAAGGTCGTGGGAAGACGCCTTTTTTTCATTTGACTTGCCTCATACCAGACAAGCAGCTTTACGCGTCGCCATCGTCTTAGGAAAGCATGGGGGTGTCATGACGCCGTTTCGAAATCTGGTCAAATTCGGACTAGGAGGCGTTCAAGGCTCAGGGAACCAGATGTTTAGCTGGATTCACATCGAAGATTTATTTCAAATCGTGCTCTTTCTGCTAGAAAAAGAAGAACTAAGCGGCGTATTTAATTGTTCCGCCCCACATCCAGTCACCAATCGTGAATTCATGCAGCAGCTTAGAACAGCGATGAATGCGCCAATGGGCTTGCCTTCTCCCCGTTGGATGCTCGAATTGGGGGCTATACTGATCCGAACGGAAACGGAATTGATCTTGAAAAGCCGGTGGGTATTGCCCGAGCGCTTGAAGGAGAATGGTTATACGTTTCAATATGATCAGGTGAACAAGGCTTTGGCTGATATACTAGCGTAATTCTTTTCGAATCAAAAAGAGCAAGAAGGAGGGGAGGGCCGTGAAGATTCTCGTCGCCCCGGATTCGTACAAAGGAAGTCTTACCTCAATAGAAGTGGGGCGTCTTGTGAAGGAAGCGTTTCGGCTAGAGTTTCCAGAGGCTACAATCGTGGTCATCCCAATGGCTGACGGCGGCGAGGGGACGCTAGATGCCTTGATTGATGCCACTAATGGCAAACGAGTGGATCTGAAAGTCACTGGGCCACTGCGGGAGCTTGTCCATACCCACTACGGTATATTGGGAGACGGCCAAACGGCGGTTATCGAAGTGGCCTCCATTGCGGGTTTGCCCATGGTTCCCCATTCTGAGCGCAATCCGCTTGTGACGACCACGCGTGGAGTTGGTGAGGCGATCCTGCATGCGATGGATTTGGGCTATCGTCAATTTGTGATTGGGCTTGGCGGAAGTGCCACCAATGACGCAGGGCTTGGGATGCTTCAGGTGCTCGGTGCAGATTTTCGTGATGACCAGGGGCATGAAGTCGAATCAGTTGGCGGATCGCTCGCCAAGGTAAAAACCGTCGATTTATCCAGACTGGATGAGCGCCTTCACACCTGCGCGTTTCGGGTGGCGACTGATGTGAAGAATCCGCTGTGCGGCAAACTGGGTGCATCTCATGTGTTCGCTCCGCAAAAAGGAGCTTCCCCTGACCAGGTGGAACAGATGGATTCGGCAATGTCTCATTTTGCCCATCTGATCGAGTCACACGCGGGCAAATCGCTTCAAAACCAACCGGGTGCGGGAGCTGCAGGCGGGTTGGGATTTGCTTTTATACTTTTAGGCGGAAAATTGATTCCGGGAGCGCAGCTTGTGGCAGAAGCCGCTGGACTTGAAGCGCATGTACAGCAGTGCGACTGGGTGATTACCGGAGAGGGACAAAGCGATTACCAGACGGTTTTTGGCAAAGTCCCCTATTATATTGGCCAACTGGCGAAACAAGCAAACAAGCGCGCCATTCTGCTCTCCGGTTCCTTGGGAGAGGGTGCCTCGCAATTGCATGAGCTGTTCGTCAGCCTGCATTCTATCGCGCCTGGACCAATTTCGCTGGAAGACTCTATGAAACATGGAGCGACATACATAACCCAAGCCGCCCGCAATATTGCCAGACTGATCAAAGCGGCCAGTAGGAGGAACGACCATGGAACCTCAAGCAAATAAACCACGAATCTACATCACCAGGAGAATACCGGAGCAAGCTTTTAATCACTTGCAAGAAACCTGCGAAATCAGACACTGGGAGGAGTACGACCTGCCTGTTCCACGCGAGGTGTTGGAGGAAGAGATCGAGCAGGCGGACGGAATTTTTACGTTGTTAACAGAAAAAATAGACGAACAGCTTTTGCGAAGGGCCAAACGCCTGAAGGTAATTAGCAATATGGCTGTGGGCTATAACAACATTGATGTGGAAGCCGCAACCAATCGAGGGATTCTGGTTACGAACACACCTGACGTATTAACGGAAACAACGGCAGACCTGACATTTGCTCTCCTGATGGCGACAGCCCGGCGGTTGGTGGAATCGTCTACATTTTTACGAAGCGGCGATTGGATCACCTGGTCACCGATGCTGTTAACGGGACAAGACATTCATGGAGCGACGCTAGGAATCATCGGGATGGGGCGAATCGGTGAGGCGATTGCGAGACGGGCAAAAGGTTTTGATATGAAGCTGATCTACCATAACCGAAGTCGCAAGCCGGGAGTAGAGGAACAGCTGGGAATCGGATATGTGGAGCTGGATGAGCTGCTTCGCCAAGCGGATTATGTCTGTGTCATGACTCCATATACGCCAGAAACGCATCATTTGATCGGAAAACGAGAATTCTCCCTGATGAAGCACTCGGCGATTCTGATTAATACCGCACGCGGCGGCATCGTGGATGAGCAAGCTCTCTTTGAAGCACTGGTGACCAAGCGGATTTGGGCAGCGGGACTTGATGTATTTGAGGTTGAGCCTGTACCCCTTGACCATCCGTTACTGACCCTGCCCAACGTCGTGACACTGCCGCATATCGGAAGCGCAAGCATTGCCACGCGGATCAAGATGGCGATGCTGGCTGCCGACAATCTGCTTCAAGCCCTTCGAGGAGAAGTGCCTGCTCATCTGGTCAATCCGGAAGCACTTAGAAACATCAAATAAAAGACATGAGATAAAAACTTCATCGAAAAATTTCGAGAAGTATAATCCAGATCACATTTTTTCCTCCTGAATCGGACTATAATGCCCTTATAAAGGAGGTAGTTATGATGGAAATGAAGTTTAATACAACAGATAAAATAGGAGAAATCGTTGCGAGATTCCCGGGAGCGAGCAACATTTTCAAAGAATATAAAATTGACTTTTGCTGCGGTGGCAACCGCCCGCTTGCCCATGCTTTTGACCAGCTAAAGCTGAACGGAGAAGAAGTGCTGAACAAGCTTCAGGCAGCTTTTGAAGACGCTCAGAACAAACAGAACGCCAGCCGTAATTGGAAGGAAGCACCTTCAAGCGAGATCATCGAATTTGTGGTGAATACCCATCACGCCTATCTGACGAAGGAATTGCCGTTACTCAGTGAATTCGTGACCAAAATCATGCGGGTTCACGGCCCTGCCCATCCTGAGTTGAGCCAGCTTCATCGATTGTTTCACAGCTTGAAGCTAGAACTTGAGCAGCATTTGGTAAAAGAAGAAGAGATTCTCTTCCCGCTGATTCGTGCCTATGAAGCCATTCCGACAGAAGAAAATCGCAACCAGGCTTTTGCCAAACTTAACGAGCTGGAGAGCGAGCATGAGCTTGCCGGCAATCTTTTAAAAGAGATGCGAGCCATCACGAATGACTACACCTTGCCGGAGGGAGCTTGCCGTACCTACACAATAACGTTTCACAAGCTGGCGGAGCTCGAATCCGATCTGTTTGAACACATTCATCTGGAGAACAATATCTTGTTTCCACGTTTGAATGATTAATTTAGCAGGAAATCTCTTTGGCTGATCATCCCAAAACCCTGTTCTGACGGTAGGCAGTTGCTGAATCGTTGGGAGAGGGTTTTTTTATGTGGAATTATGGAAGGTGGGCTACAATCCGGAAGATAGATTAATCGAGAGAACTTCCATAAAAGGTCATGTGGGTCTTCTCATCCCGATAATAGGCAAGCCGATCCTCAAGCGATCCCGTATGAAATTCAAACTTATGTCCGTCTGGATCGGTGAAGTAGATCGATTGTTTATCTCTCTCATCTCTTGTTCTACCCGAAAGAATGTTGACGCCCAAACACCTAAGCCGAGCTTCCAAGACGGCCAGTTCGCTTTCTTCCACGGTAAACGCCATATGTGTATACGAGTGCTGGATTTCGTTGCGAGGAATGTCCTCTTCCACATTAAGCGCGAGCCAAAGATCGTCAAGAAGGAAGTAGGCGAGCTTTCTGCCTTTTACCAGCAGCTTGGCGCCCAACGCTTCCTGATAAAATTGAATCGAGCGCTTCAGATCGGAAACGGAAAAACAGACATGGTTAATCTTCATGGCTAACTCCTTGAATGTGTATTTGGCAAGCTATTGGCCTTTCTCAATTATGGTCTTAGAACCGAATGCGAATCAAGGAGTGAACCTCTGAAGCGGTTTAGAGTGAATGAATAAACCGAATGGAATAATCGGGTAGTTGAAATTTTAGAAACATTAAACTATAATCATGTATGTTATTCATCAACCAATTAAATAATAAATCCTCATCGGATCGATGGGGTAGAGGTCGCGGCTTTTAAGAGTAGTCTGCAGGAGATTCAGAGAAAATCAATGACTCCAGACAAAAGGAAAAGCTGCCGAAGTCCGCTTGGATTCTCGTGCAAGCGGGTTGGGGCTGTACTCGAAAGGGACAGAACTGTCACGTTTACTTCACAGGTAAACGTGTTGTGCTATCTTCAGCGAAGATCTGGTGTGGGTTTTAGTAGAATTCCGCCCAACTCGTTTTGTGCGGTTTTTTTGTGCCCACCTCTTCGAAGCTAGCAAGAAAAACATAATTTTGATAGAGGTGAAAGAGATGAACAGCAGCACAAACGGACAAACAGATGGATCCAATCAGTCCAATCATCTACAGCGTGGACTACGCGCGAAGCATATGACCATGATTGCGATTGGCGGCTCGATTGGGACAGGACTATTCGTCGCAAGCGGGGCATCGATCCACGATGCGGGACCAGGTGGAGCGCTTGTCGCTTACCTTGCGATCGGTCTAATGGTTTACTTCCTGATGACAAGCCTTGGCGAGATGGCAACCCTGCTTCCTGTATCCGGTTCATTTAGCACGTACGCCACACGATTCTTAGATCCTTCTCTCGGATTTGCGTTGGGATGGAACTATTGGTATAACTGGGCGATCACCATTGCGGTAGAGATTTCCGCTGGTGCACTCGTCATGAAATATTGGTTTCCGACAACCAACTCTCTCATTTGGAGCGGCTTGTTCTTAGCACTTATGTTTGGCTTAAATTATTTATCCGTTCGTGGTTATGGAGAGTCGGAGTACTGGTTCTCGATGATCAAGGTTGTGACGATTATTATTTTCCTGGTCGTTGGGGTTCTGATGATTCTGGGAATTCTCGATGGAAAGCCTGTTGGGTGGGAGAATTTCACAGTAGGTGAAGCGCCATTCAAAGGCGGATTTATGGCCATGCTTGGAATCTTTATGATTGCCGGTTTCTCCTTCCAGGGTACAGAGCTGGTGGGGATTGCCGCAGGGGAAAGTGAAGATCCAAAGCGTAACATTCCAAAGGCGATCAAACAAATCTTTTGGAGAATTTTACTTTTCTACGTATTTGCTATATTTATTATTGGCATGCTGATTCCGTACACCAACGAGAATCTGGTGAGCAGTAGTGTGGAAAATATCGCGATCAGCCCATTTACCATTGTATTTCAAAAAGCGGGACTAGCTTTCGCCGCTTCCGTGATGAATGCCGTGATCTTGACATCCGTATTATCCGCGGGTAACTCAGGGATGTACGCGTCTACCCGTATGCTCTGGGTGTTGGCGAAAGAAGGCAAAGCGCCTAAGTTTCTCGCCAAAATCAATTCACGCGGGATTCCTGTGAACGCGCTCCTTGTGACTACGTTTATCGGGGCATTCGCTTTTCTGGCTTCTCTGTTCGGAGATGGAACCGTGTATATCTGGCTGTTGAACGCCTCCGGTATGTCTGGTTTTATTGCGTGGTTGGGGATTGCCGCGAGCCATTATCGTTTTAGAAAAGCGTACGTGGCACAAGGACGCGATCTCAATGACCTGCCGTACCGAGCAAAATGGTTCCCGTTTGGCCCAATTTTCGCTTTCGTCATCTGCTTGATCGTCACCATTGGCCAGAATTACCAGGCTTTCCTTGGCGGAGAGGTTGACTGGAATGGAATTCTCGTTTCCTACATCGGAATTCCGCTGTTCCTAGCGTTGTGGCTGGGGTACAAATTCAAAAATAAAACCAGGATTGTTCCGCTGAAAGAATGTAATTTTGAGGTAGAGGATTAGAGCTGATTGATTGGGTAAGACTACTTGAAGGAACAAATATGTGTATGATAGCTGTTGGACTTCGGTTCAACAGCTTTTTGTTCACATAATTTTCACACGTTAATAGGTTTCTTGAGAAGAGCTTTAGGGGTAAATATAATGCAAGTAAATATTATTTCTGGAGGGATTGCGATGAGAATAGCTACTTTGTTGAAAACAGTTAGCATCGTATTTGTTCTACTCATCATTATGGTTGTAACCTGTGTAATTTTGCTAAACTCCAGTTATGAAAGGGAACGCGCCGCAACGTTACGACAAGCTGAATTTAAACAACTTGGTATTGATCTTGCTAATGCCTCCGACTATCTAACCAATGAAGCGCGAAGGTATAGTGTGTTTGGGGATAAGAAGCATTTTGACAATTATTGGCGGGAGGTAAAAGAGACAAAGACACGAGACCGAGTAGTACTTAGATTAAAGGAATTACAGGCTCCTCAAGATGAACTCGATCTGATTGCACAGGCGAAACAAAACTCCGATGCGCTAATCGCGATCGAGGATGCGGCAATGAAGGCAGTCGAGCAGAATAATTTGGACAAGGCCCGCCAACTAATGTTTGACGACAATTATGACCAGAAAAAAAGTATTATCATGAAGCCGATAGAAGAGTTTCAGCAGAAGATGAACGATCGTGCGAAGACTGAAGCTGACCAAGCAAAACAGCAAACTGTCACATACCTGATGCTACTCGGTATCTTAGTTGGAATCACCGCAATTATACTTTTGACTATAATTTATGTATTTTTCAGAAAATTCAAACCGTTAACGCTTGTTTCGAACAAAATGCTTGAACTCTCAAGGAATGAAGGGGATTTAACAGCACGCTTACAGGTCGAGACTAAAGATGAAATCGGTCAATTGGCACAAGGATTCAATACATTTCTAGGAAATCTGCAAGCCATGATCCAAAAAATGAATGCAGCCATTCTACAGATTGCCTCTACAGCTGAACAGTTAAGCGCAGGCGCTGAGCAAACAAGCAAAGCAACGGAAGAAGTCTCGACTACTATACAAGAGATTGCGATCGGTTCAGAAAAACAGGTACAGAGTGTTCACTACGGGTTAAAATCGATGAAAGAAATGGCGAGCGGAGTTGGAGAAATCTCACTTTATGCCGATGAGGTATCTGCATTGGCAGGGACTACGACTGACGTTTCGATGGAAGGGGTCAAGTCAATCCAGCAGTCTGTTAATCAAATGAATTCAATACATACAACGATGCTTGGTCTGGCAGACGTTGTCAGAGGTTTGGGTGACCAATCTCAAGAAATTGGACAAATAAACGAAGCCATTACAAGTATAGCCGCACAGACGAATCTTCTTGCCTTAAATGCTGCAATCGAAGCGGCACGTGCAGGTGAACATGGAAGAGGTTTTGCAGTTGTTGCCGACGAGGTACGTAAATTGGCAGAACAATCCTCCCGATCAGCTCAGCAAATTGCGGAGTTGATCACGAATATACAAGTAGAAACCCAAAGAGCAGTCAATGCTATGAATAAAGGAACAAATGAAGTGGTGGTAGGGATCGAGGTAGTAAATACAGCGGGCCAATCATTCACGCATATCCACAACTCTATTAGAAAAGTGGCAGAAAAAATAAATCAAGTTCTAGCCGTATCCAAGGAGGTATCAACAGGTACAAAGCAGGTTGTTCAGTCGATTGAACAAATTCAAGGGGTGGCTGAAACAGCTGCGTCTGGTACACAAAACGTCTCTGCTGCATCGGAGGAACAATTGGCTTCCATGGAAGAGATTACATCATCTGCATCTTCTCTCGCCAAAATGGCTGAAGAATTACAAGAGCTGGTTGGAAAATTTAAAGTCTAAAGCCCATACAGACAAGCTCGCGCAATTAGCAGTCGTTCTTCTCTAGTACACGATTAGCTGTTGGACTTCGGTTCAGCAGCTTTTTGCTATGTAACAGAGCGTATTGAAAACCAAAAGTAGGTGAGGTAAAATTTACCCATAGGAAGTTAGTTAGTTGAATAACTAATATGGTGGTGGAGAAATGGCAAAACCAAATGTCATAAGTAAGCAAGATTTAATTCAATCAGCAAAGGAATGCTTAGTTCATAACGGAATTGAAAAATTTACTTTACGAGCGGTTGCAGACACGGCAGGAGTGACACAAGGTACAGTCTATTATCATTTTCGAACCAAAGAACAATTGTTATTGGATATTGTAAAAGAAATCTGTGACCGCACTTGGAACGAATTATCTCAAGATCATGAGAATGTGATCAGACTGGCAATCGAGTCAGCCAAAAGCCGTTGTTCCCACGATTCATTTTTTCATCGATTGTATGTAACCTTAATCGTTTCAGGCATCCATAATGAAAAAATCAGAGAACAATTGGGTGACATCATGAGAAATGAAAATAAGGCGCTATCCGATCGTTTGTTAGCCTTATGGCGCGAATCACCAATTGAGGGAGTCTCATTTGAAACATGGGGAGTCATTTTCAATGCAATCGTGGATGGATTAGCAGTACAGGCTTTAATGTCCAAAAATTTTTCGGTAGATAAAACATATGCCGAGCTCGAAAAACTCATTATGGGATTAAGTAACCTTTCAACGAAGGGGGAAGAAAGATGAATAGATACTGGTATACAGCCGTATGGGGACTCGCTGTCTGGTTGCTTGCGACCATTTTCTTTAGGTTGTTTGGAGAATATGTGCTCTTTCATCCTGATACAAGCGCATTCCTAATCAGTACATCATTACTCTCGCTTGGAACGGGGGGTGTGCTATTTGCTGCCACCCGTACGTATATGAGGTCTGACCAATCTGATCATGCGGCACTTCGCTTTGGAGTAATTGGCACCGGAATTGGTTTGCTTTTAGACACCTTTTCGTTGGCTAATCATTCCGTTATTTTCCCTAAACTGGATGATGCACAGGTCATTGCTTTTACGGTGTGGATAACTTTTGCCTACGCTTTGTACCTGTTTATACCAGCCATGATGAACCAAAAAAGAAACAGAAAAGAAAAGAGCTAGTGTAATTCCTTCACATCATCGTCGTCAACATCTCCAAAACTGTTTCAACAATCTAATTTAGCTAATCAAAAAATAAGTTTGAGAAGAAAGCGGGCAGTGTATCTCCTTGTTTCTGGGAGCTAAATTTTGAAAATAGAATCGTTTAAGAAAATTTTATTGATGTGTAAATAATCTTTCCTTTGTAAAATATCAAAATAATCATTATTATAGTATTTATATTAATCATTTGTGTTTGTCAGGTGGACTGTGATTACAAACTTATCTTAAACTACTGGGGGAACATCAATGAAAAGCATACTGAAAAAGTGGAATCAAATAAGTCTGGTAAAACAAATTATTGTTGGTTTGATTTTGGGTATTATCTTGGCTGTGACGATCCCCGGAGCAGCAAAACCTGTTGTGATCTTAGGTACTTTATTTGTAGGTGCTTTGAAAGCAATCGCGCCTGTGTTGGTACTCTTCTTGGTTATGTCAGCCATCGCTCAACACAAGAGTGGTCACCAAACGAATATGAAATCTATCATCGTCCTCTATCTTTTAGGAACCTTTTTAGCTGGATTAATCGCTGTTATTGTCAGTTTTATTTTCCCTGTAAGCTTAACACTTGCAAAGGGCGCTGAGGGTGTGACGGCTCCTGGCGGTGTTGTAGAGGTCCTCAAATCATTACTGCTGAACGTTGTTGATAACCCGGTTAAGGCAATTTTCAATGCGAATTATATCGGTATTTTAGCTTGGGCGACACTCCTTGGTTTGGCTTTAAGAAATGCCCCTGATACGACAAAAACGATGATTTCTAATTTTTCAGATGCTGTATCTAAAATGGTTACATGGGTGATTAAGTTTGCGCCATTAGGAATCATGGGTCTAGTATTTGATTCTATTACGACAAATGGAATTGAGTCGTTACTAAGCTATGGGAAATTACTTGCCGTTCTTCTTGGTTGTATGGTCTTCGTGGCACTTGTTGTCAATCCAATCATTGTGTTCGTAGCTATACGTCAAAACCCATTCCCACTTGTTTTTAAGTGCTTAAAGGAAAGTGGTATTACAGCATTCTTTACACGTAGCTCAGCTGCGAATATTCCTGTAAATATGAAATTATGTGAAAATCTTGGTTTGAATAAGGATAATTATTCCGTATCGATTCCATTAGGGGCTACCATCAATATGGCTGGTGCAGCTGTTACGATTTCTGTTTTGACTCTTGCAGCGGTACATACACTTGGTATTCAAGTAGATATTCCTACTGCCATCATCCTTAGCGTACTATCCGCTATATGTGCTTGCGGTGCATCAGGGGTGGCTGGCGGATCTTTATTATTGATTCCTCTAGCATGTAGCTTATTCGGTATTCCAAATGAAGTTGCGATGCAGGTAGTCGGGGTCGGCTTTATCATTGGTGTTTTACAGGACTCATGTGAAACGGCACTCAACTCTTCAACAGACGTTCTTTTCACAGCAGCAGCCGAATTTAGTGAGAGACGTAAAGAAGGAAAGAAAATGAATATCAACAAAGTAGCCTAAATAGAACCCTATACCCTGCGATTGAACTGCACCCCAATTGTGAGTCTGGACGAACAATTGAGGGTGTAGTTTTTTTTTCTGAATTTCAAGGCGTTCCTTTTCTTCGAACCTCATATAAATAAGTAAGTTTATGTGCAGGGGGGATACGAAGATGACAGGTGACGAGCGGAAACAGCTGGAGAGAGCCATCGACGAAATTACCGAAATCGCCAAAGGCTTTGGATTGGACTTTTACCCGATGCGTTACGAGATTTGTCCAGCTGATATCATTTATACGTTTGGCGCATACGGCATGCCTACGAGATTTTCGCATTGGAGTTTTGGGAAGTCCTTTTACCGAATGAAGCTGCAATACGATCTCAATCTGAGCAAAATATACGAATTGGTCATCAACTCCAATCCATGTTATGCCTTCTTGCTGGACGGCAACAGTCTCATCCAGAACAAGCTGATCGTGGCGCATGTACTCGGGCACTGCGACTTCTTCAAAAACAACGTCCGTTTCTCCAACACCAATCGCGACATGGTTGAGACGATGTCAGCGAGTTCAGAGCGAATTCGCCAGTATGAGATCACGTATGGTAAAGAGGAAGTAGAGAATTTGTTGGACGCCTGCCTAGCCATCCAGGAGCACATCGATCCAAGTCTGTTCCGCCCCAAGTTTCGTTGGAAAAAGGGGCAGGACACAACCAAGAAGCAAGACATTGCCAAGGCGAAGTCCACCAATCAATACGATGATCTCTGGCGACTCGATGAGCAGGAGCAAACAGTGGAACCGCCTAAGTCCGTACAGAAATTCCCGCCAGAACCAGAGAAGGATGTCATGCTCTTCATACAGGAATACAGTCCGATTCTAACTGAGTGGCAGCGGGACATCATGACCATTATGCGTGAAGAGATGCTTTACTTCTGGCCGCAAATCGAGACGAAGATCATGAACGAAGGCTGGGCTTCTTACTGGCATTGCCGAATTATTCGTGAATTGGATTTAACCGAAGAAGAAACAATAGATTTCGCCAAGCTTCACTCTTCTGTCATTCAGCCGTCTCCGACCAGTATTAATCCCTATCATCTAGGGTTGAAAATTTTGGAGGACATTGAACGTCGCTGGGACAATCCGACAAAAGAAGAACAGGAGCGCTTTGGCCGCAAACCAGGTCAAGGACGGGCAAAATTATTTGAAGTGCGGGAAGAGGACAGAGATATTAGTTTTATTCGGAACTACTTGACCAAAGAACTGGTAAGGGATTTAGACATGTACCTGTTTGGCAAGCAGGGAAACGAGTGGCAGGTGACGGAGAAAGCATGGGAGGCTGTACGTGACCAGTTGGCTAATTCTAGAGTCAATGGCGGTTTCCCTTATCTCGTCGTGACAGACGGAGATTACTTGCGTAACGGAGAATTGTACCTGAAGCATAACTTCGAGGGACTGGAGCTTGACGTCAAGTATATTGAGCGGACCTTGCCGTATGTTCATCAGATTTGGGGCAAATCCATTCATTTGGAATCAGTCCTGGATGATCGAGCCGTGTTGTTTACTTACGATGGGAAGAAAGTGAATCGGCGGTTTTTGTAATAGTCGCAAAAAAATGCCCTTCTTCTATGCTATAGAAGCAAGGACATTTTTTTGTATTAAATAAAGGTTTCCTCTTACAAACTCAAAAGAATTGGATGTTGAGACATTTAATATCGTGAAGCGGTTGTATGACAAGACCTTTAGGGAACTGGTGAACCGATGATTTTCTTTACATTATTTCTGTGGACGAGTGAGATAACTTTTCTTCTTGTTGTCTAAGTGAATACTAATATTACTTGCCCCATAAATTACCGTTGTCTTCGGTTGAATAAATATGATAGATTATAACTCTACCCAGGGGGTATTAACGTAACCGAGTCGTGGTTACCAAATATTGAGGGTTGAGTTCAGGGAGATAACTGTGATATATTGTTCTTCCAGCCATCGAGAGCACTAGATTCTAAAATGAAATTCTAGCGATCGAGTGGTGAACCTACCAAATATTGTGGGTTGAAATAATAGATTGAAGTATGGTATATTATAAATCTGCCTCTCGTTATGAGATGGTTGATAAATAAACTAAATGCTCTTTGAAAACTGAACAATAAACGTTTAGTGAAACAAACACTAGCCAAGCAAAACTGTTTTGAAGTTTAGTATCAACTCAACTTTATTGGAGAGTTTGATCCTGGCTCAGGACGAACGCTGGCGGCGTGCCTAATACATGCAAGTCGAGCGAGG